>NZ_JBEWTB010000002.1:4448042-4756556 GCF_040549045.1 Endozoicomonas sp. NE40
ACGATGCTCCATGGCGACTGCATGCTATCTGATGAAGATCCTTTACGTATCTTTAAAGCGGCTTATGATCGGGCCTTTGAAGTCCGAACTTTATTTGGCTATCTGGATCATCCATTTTCTACACGCTATCAGTATGGTTGGACGGACGAAGCTCAGCGTATTAAAGCTCACAGACATTTTGTAGAGCATATTCGTACTCGTTCAGCGAATCCATTGTTTCTGGATGAAGTTCAGGCTATGGAGTTCCTTCGTGCAAAATCAGCAATTCAGATAGTCAGCGATGGTACTGGTTACACCTGTTGCAACGTGAAGGCCCCTGACGGACTGGCCTTTGGCATTGAATTTAAAGGTAATTGCCAGCGCCTGACAAATGGGACAAAGCTGATATGAAAGTGTTGCTGGCTCTTGGAATAATTTTCGGCCTCTACCCTAACAAGCGTGACATTCTTATGGCTCAGTTTGGCAAGTTACGGGAGGGTCTATATGGCTGAGCATGATGATGTTGTTCCTGAAAACTGTATTTTGTTTGCCACAGCGGATTGGGATGAACCCTATTGGACCAACAAGCAGCACTGTGCCAAATCCCTTGCCGAGCTTGGTGTAAAGGTGCTCTATGTTGAAAGTGTTGGTATTCGAAAGCCAAAAGCTGGCAGTGGCAGAGACTGGAAGCGACTATTAAGACGCCTGCGAAAAGGGCTCGCGTCAATAGTCTTCGGCGCTAAAGAATGTTCGCCAGGTATCTTTGTGTTATCTCCTTTGCTAGTTCCGGTTGGCTATCGTTTTTGGTTGGCGCGAATACTGAACCGTTGGCTGCTTAAGATAACAATTGCTCGTACAATAAATCAGAGAAGGTTTGATAAACCGCTTATCTGGACATATCACCCTTTTATGCTTGACGTGATTGACGGATTAAGCTTCAACCGTTTGATATATCACTGTGTAGATGATCTAGCTGCAGTACCGGGTGTGGATGCAATTGCATTTCGTGAAGCCGAGACTCAATTGTTGCGGCGGGCTGATGTGGTATTTGCTACGGCAAAGCCCCTTGCTGAGTCTTGTCGTGTATTGAATTCTAACACGCACTTTTATCCTAATGTTGTAGATGCTGCCCATTTTGGTAAAGCGATACAACCAGGCTTGCTTCCTCCTGAACTTGAAAGAATTCCAGAACCACGTCTTGTATACCATGGTGTGCTGTCGGACTATAAAGTTAACTTTCAATTATTATTGGAGTGTGCTCAGAGAAGAAGTAACTGGAGCTGGGTTTTTATTGGTGAGGAGCGTGAAGGGCAGAAAAGCTCTATTGTGGCTGAGCTTGCCAGATTGCCGAATGTGCATTTTCTTGGTTATCGCCCGTACGATGTTCTTCCGGACTATCTTCGGGGCATGCAAATAGGACTTCTTCCATCTCATTTGAATGATTACACAGAGGGTATGTTTCCAATGAAGTATTTTGAGTACATTGCCGCAGGTTTGCCGGTTGTTTCAACTTCATTGGCTTTTACAGAGGTTTGCAGGCAAGGCATCAGGGTGGCTGAAAACAACTCTGACTTTATTGTTCAGATTGAACGGCAGTTAGCGACCGGACGCCTTAAAGTCGATGAGATCAGGGGTTTTATTGGTGAAAATACCTGGGCTGGCAGAACTGGTAAAATGTTAGCAGCAGTTATTGGGGGTGCTAAGTGAATGGCTGTAGAAAAGGGGGTTAATTTTTTTGGCTCTTGGGAAACATCTGATGGAATTGGTCGTGCTGCCGGATTAAATATCCGGAGTCTGGAAGCAGCTGGTGTAAAGCTTGATCGCTATGTGCTATCTAGGCCAGTAGCTCTTCAAAGTGGTCGTGACACGATAATTGATGACCGCTTGCTTTCTTCTCTTCACTATAAAGTCAACCTGTTTCAATTTAGTGCTCGCTGGGTTCCTCATTACTTCTCTCGTTTAAGTGAAGGCGCTCTTGATGGGTTTTATAATATTGGTTACTGGTTTTGTGAGGTTCCTAGAATTCCGGATTACTGGGCGAGACAGATGGAATTTTTTGATGAAATCTGGACGGCCTCAACATTTTGTGAAACTGCGTTTGCCCGATCAGCGAATATCCCAGTTGTACGAATTCCACTATTGATCGAATTAAGAAAACCGACTGCACGTATTTTATTAAATCAATCAGGCCAATACCAAACACCGTTTACATTTTTAACGATCTTTAATACCTACAGTGATGCTGAGAGGAAAAATATACTTTTTTCGATTCGGGCATTTATTTCAGCTTTTGATGACAATCCAGAAGTAAAACTTATTATCAAGGTAAGCAATCTGGAGCATGACGCAATACTCAGGGAAAAGCTTCATGCCATTCAGCAGCATCATGCAAACATAGAGGTTATTGAAGGTTATATAGAAAACAACGCTGTTCAGGCTCTTTATGATGAGGCCGACGTTTATGTCTCTCTGCACCGTGCTGAAGGCTTTGGTCTGACCATATCCGATGCAATGAGTCGTGGAGTGCCTGTTATCACCACAGGCTACTCCGGAAACATGGAGTTTTGCGAAGGCAGCGACTCTCGTCTTGTTACATACAAGCTTCGTTCTGTCGGTCATGAGCGTCTTCGTTATCAAAAAGATGATATTTGGGCAGAACCCGATATGGAAGATGCTGTTTCAGCTTTTCGCGAACTATATACCAGCTATCCAACCTGGTTACTTAAGGCGGACAGGGCGCGTAGTCGGATCTTGCAAGCATTTTCTATAGAACAGGTTGGAGGCCTGATGCGTGAGCGTCTGGCATTGATTAACAGCAACTTCACCTTCTCGAGTGACATGGGGCAAAGACAAGTCGACCGGACAGTTGGTGTACTTGAAACGTATGGATTTTAGAATGGATATTTTCTTGCTAAGGCACGGCCTGAGTACTTCTAACGAAATGAGACTTGTATGCGGCGCGGCGGATTACCCTTTATCCGAAACCGGTAAAATCCAGTCTGAGCATGTATGCTCTCATCTGAACCAGTACCGGTTTTCAAAGATCTATGCATCACCACTGAAGCGAGCATTGCAAACTATCGAAAATCTGGAGCGGCAGGTCGAAATCAGTATTGAGCCAGAGCTTATTGAGCTGGATACTGGTGAAGTAAGCCATATAGGTGTAGATGAGCTCTGGTCAAGTGAACCGCGTTACCGATATCAGGGACTGAACCCGGATTTGCATTACCCTGGCGGAGAAAGCCTCAACGATATGTTAGGGCGAATAGGGCTTTGGTATGATCGCTGTTCGAACGAATGGAAGCAGGATGAAGTTGTATTGATCGCAGGTCATGAAGGAACCGTTTGTGGAATTCTTCACAAATTACTTGCCCTGTGTATTACGCATTACCCTACATTCAATGTTGGGAACTGCGACTATGTTCATATAAATATTAATTCAGATGGACAGGTTCGTTATCGATTTGTCCCCTTTAAGGACTTTACGTGAGAAGATGATGAAACGAGTCTTGCTGACTACTTATCCACACGCATTTCTTCATCGAGGTGGTGGTGAGCGTGAAATTCACCTGCTTCGGGAAGCATTAAATCTGGATAGTGTTCAGGCTGACATATATGGCCCCTCTTCACACCCGCTCCATACCTATCAGGATATTATTCATTTTTCTATGATGGGGGGATCAGAGCTTCTTTTAAATGAAATCAACAAAACAGGAGGCCAGAGAATGATTCTGTGGCCTAATCTCTGGTTTGTAGAGGAGCCTGATACCCGTCATCTGGAAAGCCTTACCAGTTTTCTCAATAATTTTGATGCTGTTGTGTTTAAGTCAAAAGCAGAAGAAGTGCATTTTCGAAGCTATTTTGATCTGGCTGGTAAGGATGTTATCCGAATTAGTCCTTTAGTATCTCCTCGCTTTTCACAAAAAGATATTTCAACGGTGTTCAGGGAGTCTTATGGGCTGAGGCGCTATGCCCTTTGGACGGGTATTATTGAGCCACAAAAAAACCAGCTGCAGGCGGTAAAGGCATTTAGTGGTCTTGATATTGATATGGTATTTTCCGGTGACGTGAGGGATGAAGCTTATGTCAGGGAATGCAAAAAGCATGCTGCACCTAACATTCATTTTATTCATTCAATGCCATTTGGCTCGGAGCTGCATTTATCTGCACTGGCCTATTGCAGTTTATATGTAGAGTTGCCAATGGATTTTCCCGGAACATCCGCTATTGAAGCACAGGCATTGGGGTGCAGGCTTTTGCTGACCCGATCAAGCTGGACTGAGGAAATGCTGTCTGAATTTGCGCTTTTGGCAGACCCGGAAAACATAGAAGGAATACGCGCTAAAGCTATTAACCTGCTTACACAGCCTGAGGTTCAGTTACCCTGTCCAAAGGTTGTGGAGATGACGGATGTTATTTTACCGTTGGTGGAGTACTTGCAACATTCTAACGCTTTCACTCAGTCATAAATCATGTGGGCAGAAAACACTCACCATAAGGTTGCAGTTGCTTAGTGGGCTGACAAACATAGTATTCCTCTCTTTGGCAAGCGAGCATTTAGCTCGTACTTCACCTGAATTTTCAGAAACCAAGACCAATTTATTTAAAAACAGAGAATTCAATGCAGCATAATATTCTGTTTGGTGCCTACCCCTGGGCTTTTGACTGCCCCGGTGGAGGTGAGCGACAGCTTATGGCCTGGAAGTCTCACCTTGAAGCACAGAACCATCAGGTAACTTTGTATAATCCATGGGAGCCTGTCCCGGAAAATGTAAAAATTTTTCATTATTTTTCTGTGATGCCAGGATCCTATCAGCTATGTGAGTACATCAAAAGCAAGGAAATCAGGTTGGTGATCAGTCCTAATCTGTGGGTGACTCCAAAAACTAAATGGCATTATCCACATGACGAAATTCAGCGGTTAATCTCTATTGCTGATTTGTTAATTGTTAATTCACAGCAGGAAGCAGCGACATTAAGTGAAGTTTATAGCTTACCTGCAGAACGCTTTCATGTAGCTTATAACGGCGTAGAAGAGAGTTTTTTGAAACCGGGAAATCCTGAGCTTTTTCGTGAGCAATTTTTACTTGGTGAAAAGAAATTTTTCATCAATGTTGCAAATATTGAACCGCGTAAAAACCAGCTTACTTTTCTGAAAGCTTTAAAGCACTTTCCGGAACTTTCACTCATAGTTATTGGACATGCGCGTGATGAATCGTATTTTCGCAGCTGTCGCGAAGTGGGTGGAGATCAGTTTGTCTATATCGGTCCGTTGCCATACGGATCGGACATTCTGAAATCAGCCCTGGCCGGAGCAGAAGGATTTGTAATGCCCAGCACAGTGGAAACACCGAGTATTGCAGCCCTCGAAGCCGCTGCTTCAGGATGCAGAGTATTGATAACACGTGTGGGTTCCACTACAGAATACTTTGGTGATGAAGTGGTCTATATCAATCCAGATGACTCCAGAACGATCGTTGAGGGTATAGTGACGTTGCTGCAGGGGGTGCAGGGTAAGCTACAGAAAAGCATCAGGGATAAATTTACCTGGGTACACTCGGCACGACAACTCTCACTGGCCTATCAGAAGGTACTTTAAAGGCATGATGGAACGAGATCCTATTCTTTATATAGACTGTACCTCTACCGTCCGTAGTAACCTTAACACAGGGGTTCAGAGGGTTGTACGGACCTTGTGCAATCAATTGTCGGTGTTTTCAGAGCAGCTGGGTGTTGAATGCATTCCAGTGTGCAATCAGTTTGAGGCGTTCTATCGAGTAGAAGATGCGAGGCTGATCACAAAGAGTACACAAGCTGACTTTGTACCAGTGGACTTCAGGCATAGTGATATTTACTTCTGTCCGGATGCGTACTGGACTATGGATATCTATCGCTGGTACCCTTTTTTTCAGGATAGAGGAATGTCTGTTGCCACTCTGATCTATGATTTAATCCCTCTAACGCACCCTCAATTTTTTTCAGAGGAAATAACACGAGCTTTTGAAAAGGCTCTTCTTGAAATAATTCAGTACTCAAAGTTGCTTCCCTGTATTTCGTGCGAAACACAGCGAACATTGATTGAATTCTGTCGTTCAAAAAGCATCCTGTTGGAAAAAGAAGATTGTCCTGTTGTTCCGCTTGCTCCTGCTATTTTAGCAACACCTTGCCAGGATTATGAAGTGGACAATGGTTTACCTGAAAACTATTTTCTTATTGTTGGAACGCTTGAGCCACGCCGTGGTTATGTTGAAGCTCTGCGTGAATTTTCGATATATCGTGATGGAGGAGGAGAAGCGAAACTTGTTATTGCAGGCAAGTCCGGTAGCAATTCTGATGAAATTATTCACTGCATCTCTTCATTTGAACAGTCAGTCCTTTGGATTAGCGATGCCAATGATAGTCAACTCGCCAACCTTTATCAGCGTGCAATAGCGATTATCAGCCCTTCCCTTGCAGAGGGCTATGGTATGCCGGTGGCTGAAGGCTTGGTGTACAACGGTCTTGTTTTTGCGAATCGGCTCTCGGTATTTGGAGAGTTTGCAGGCGCACACCCTTATTACTTTGATATAGAGCGCGAAGGAGAGCTCTCTCGGTTAATGGCAGGGGTAGATCAACTTAGTCGACCTGATTACAAGCTGAATTTGGGCTCCTGGCGTCACTCTGCTGATGCTATTGCGACTCAATTGAGGAAAATTGCACCATTCCATGGGGTACATACAGCCATTGAACTTACAAAAGTATCACCGGAAGCCGTTCGCTGGGCGCACTGGTTGGTTTTTAAGCGGCAATGCAACCCGGAAGATGTGAAAATCTGGATGCACTATTCAACAATACCGGCTATGTATGATGCCATGCTGTATGAAGTTAATACGCATAATGCAATTTAATAATTAAATAACTGGATGCACGATAAAAAGCCAATGATGTTTAATAAATGAAGAAAGATATGTTGTTTATGAGAAGATTTTTTAAAAAACGTACTTTGAGCATGTAGTTTACAGTTGGCAAGTGTGTATTAGCTTAATAAAATCAAAGTAGTCTTCGGGGGTGGAATGAAAATTTTACAAATGACCACCTATGATTTGGAACAGCCAAATCATGGCGGAAAGTTAAGAAGTTACCATATACGTCAAAAACTGCGTGAGAGTTTTGATGTGGAAACTCTTTCTTTTGAATGGGATAACAGGAATAATTATGAGACTTTTCAAGTTACTTTAGATCAGGGGAAATGGGAAGAGCTTGACCTGAACGGCTTACTTATTGACTGGGGGATTTGCACATATCTGGAATACTATAATGAACTTTACACTCATGTGATGGCTAATGTGAAATCTTACGATCCTGATGTTATTTTCCTGGAGCAGCCTTTTTTGTGGCCATTGGTTAAACGCCTTATGGTTGATAAGGTAGTTTCTCCCAATACAAAGATTATTTATAGTTCACATAACATAGAAGTTGGAATGAAACAGAAAATATATTTTGATGCTTTTCCAACAAAAGTAGCCCAAGCCTATACCGATCGTGTTGATACTATGGAAAGGGAAGTCATTACCTCTGCTCATGCTGCATTGGCTGTTTCAAAAAATGATTCTGATTATATTTCAGAGCTGGCACCAAATATTTCAGTACGTGTTTTTCCCAATGGAAATTCAAAGCCGGTGAATAATGAACAGACACAAAAGTGGCAAAAAATATTTTCGTATAGTGAATGTAACTGGGTTTTTATTGGTAGTTGGCATCCTCCCAATATTAATGGATTGAGAAGTCTTCTGGAAGCAATGCCAGATGATGTTGATAGTACTCGCTTGTCATTATTCGTATTAGGTGGAGCAGGAGACGGGCTTTTATCCATGAAAGGTTTTTGTCAGGAAAAATACCCATATCTGAATATTCTGGGTCCTGTATCAGGGGATGATATCGATGCTGCTATTATGAACTCTTCTGGTATTGTTCCTACCGGTTTGGGAGGGGGGAGGAAGTAACCTCAAAACAGCTCAAGCATTACTCTCTGGGAAATGTGTTGTTGGTTCAAGGTTTTCATTTCGGGGCTTTGAGTCATATGTGAAAGAAGAGGGAGTTTTTCTTGGTGAGACTGCAAGACAAGTATCACAACAATTGATTGAAAAAAGACCAGAGCAATTTTATAAGCGGAGCAATAAAGTTTCAGGTTTAGACTGGGAAGAAATAACCAAAGGAATGAATTCTTATATTGCAAAAGCTATTGGTATTTCCATCTAGTCCTGCAGTGGTACAAAAAATGGTAAGTTACCAGTTTTGAATAAAGGTTAAGTCATCAGATATTCTTTAGCTTCACCAAAGAAAGAGCTAACTGCTAGTTCAGTAACGACTTTAGGAAAATAAGTTAAACACTAACATAACAAATGGTTCGAGATACCGCCTGCGGCGACACCCATGAGCCAAACGTTAAATAAAATAGGAACGATAGTTGAAAACAATTGAAAATTTCATGAAAAATGATTTCGAAATGATTGAAGGTTGGTGTAGTGGATATATGCAGCAATATTCTCAACTAATTGATGCTTATCATAAAGATGAAAATGTGAATGGGGGAATAGCTGAAATAGGAGTTCATCACGGAAAATTTTTCATCTTACTAAATTGGTTAACTGAAAAAAACGAAGAGTCATATGCAATTGACTTGTTTGATGATCAACATTTAAATATTGATCAATCTGGGTGCGGTTCACTTGAAATATTTAAAAAAAACCTTTTAGAGTTCGATAAGCATCAAGGGAATAATGTAAACATTGTTATTGCTGATTCCACCACCTACCCGTTAGAAAAGGATATTTTAAAGCCTGTAAGAATATTCTCTGTGGATGGCGGGCATACTGTAGAACACACGCTGTCAGATCTAAAGTTAGCGCATAAATTAATACATAAACAGGGGGTGGTTATTCTAGATGATATCACCAACATGCACTGGCTTGGAGTAATTGAGGGCTGCATTAGATTTTTAGAGCAAAAGCCCACGTTGGTTCCATTTGCAATTGGCCAAAATAAAATGTTTTTATGCAACCTTTCTTATGCGGATAGCTATAAAAATATTTTCAAAAACTCAGGCTATTCTTCAAAAGATGATGTAATGCTTTGTGGTCATAAAATTATCGCATTGCACCACTAGGGAAGGTATGAACAAGGCTGTTTTTCATTGAACTGTCTGTTCAGTTCGCAAATCAAATTTGGTGACTTATTCACATCTTCCCTAGCTGATAAAAAAAATGGTTTTAATGCCTCTTTTAATTGGAATTTAAATGAAAGTTATATTTGATTGTACTGCATTATCAAATTGGCATGGACATGCAACAGGGATTCAGCGCGTTGTATCAGAGATTGGAAAAGAGCTTAAGATTTTTATGCCTAAGGCTTATTTAGGTTTGTTCAGAGAAGATGGTTTTTGTTACAATTATTCTTTGGAAAGTCGCACCACGAGTGAAATTTTAACATTAAATACAGGTGATATTGTCATTACAGCAGGGTCTAACTGGGATTACCCTTCTCATCATAAGCGGCTTCTTTCACTGGATGAACAGGGTGTGTCACTTTGTACGCTCTTTTACGACATAATTCCGGTATTGTTACCGTTTTCATATGGGCCTGGGTTTGCTTCTGTGTATGAAGAATGGTTAAAGGAAACTCTTAAAAAATCAGCAGTTGGTTTCTCTATTTCGGAAAACACCAGAGTTGACTTGGAATACTATTCGGAAACTAATAATATTCAATGCCCACCTGTTTACGTGGTGCGCCTTGGTGATGATATTCCTGATTCCACTACCAGTCCTTCCGATGTAATTCTTGAGAAAACAGTTTCACCATTTATTTTGTCGGTTGGGACGATAGAATATAGGAAAAATCATGTTTTATTGCTCAACACATACCGCTATTTGATCGAGCGCATGAATTTCCAACCACCGAAGCTTTATCTTGTTGGTAAGAAAGGATGGCTTGATCATGATATTGAATATCAGATTACAAATGATATCCTCCTGAATGAGTACATAGAAATCCTGCATGATATTTCTGATGCTGATTTAAAGCATTTGTATCAGGAAAGTCTTTTTACTGTTTATCCCTCTTACTATGAAGGCTGGGGTTTGCCAGTTGCGGAGAGTTTGTGCTTCGGTAAACCATGCATTGCTTCACGCTCATCCAGTATGTTGGAAATCGCACCTGGTTTAGTTCGCCATGCAGACCCATTTCTGGTTCAGGAATGGGCTGAACAGATTCGAACATTAGTTGAGGATTCGTCGTTAAGACAGAATGAGTCCAAACATATTAGTAATAACTACCAGCGAAATAGTTGGACCGAGAGTGCAAAAAAAATAAAAATGGTATTGCTCCAGCATTATCCTCAATTGGCGGCGACTTCAGGATGACTCTCTACTTTGATTACTCGACCATGTTGAAATGGAGTGGGACGCCAACCGGAGTTCCCCGAACTGTTTATTGTTTGTCTTATGCTTTCAGAGAGATATATCCTGAAGTAAAACTAGTTGGTATAGATGACCAGCTGGGTGCCTTTCACCATGTAAATCTAACATCAATGGGAGCAAGAGTAGGCAAAAAGGTAGAATTTTCTAAAGGTGATGTACTTCTCTCAGTGGGTGCTAACTGGGCGTTTGCTTGTTATAACGCACAGGTAAAACTTTTTCGGGAAACAGGGGGGCAATTTTATCAACTCTTTTATGATGTTATTCCCTATATGTTTCCTTATTTTTATGAACAGGGTTTAGGATTTGGTGATCATTTTGGTTCCTGGATTCAGGAAACTTTATCATTATGTGATGGAGGCTTTGCTATTTCCAACTGCACAAAAAATGATGTTGAACAACATGTGAAGCCAACCCTATCCAGGCATTGTGAGTTAAATGTTGTGCGATTGGGAGAGGATTTTAATGAAACTGGTGATTCGATAGTAAAGTCTGAAAAAATTCTAAATTTTGGGAATTATATTTTGGCGGTTGGTACGCTGGAAGTACGTAAAAATCAAACTTGTTTGTTAAATGCTTACCGAATTTTAAGTCGAAAGTATCCTGGTAAATTACCCAAACTGATTCTGGTTGGTCGGGAGGGATGGATTGATGGCAATCTTTTGTTTCAGGTGCAAAACGACCGAAACCTGGAACCTTTGGTTGAGATCCTCACAGATACTTCAGATCAGGTACTGCAGCAGCTTTACAATAACTGCCTGTTTACACTATTTCCGGCCCTTTATGAAGGATGGGGATTGCCTGTAGCTGAAAGCCTCAAGTATGGTAAACCCTGTATAAGCTCAAACACATCCAGTATGCCAGAAATTGCCCCGGATTTGACACGCTTTGCATCTCCATATTCCGTCGAAGAATGGGTAAAGCAAATTGAAGATTTATTATTTTCACAAGGCAAACTAAAGGCGGAAACAGATCGAATTTGCAGTGAATACAGCCCCACTAAATGGACTGAAACTGCAACAAAAATGCTGACTCAAATTAGGAAGGAGCTTAATGATGGATAATGTTGTTATCACTGGTATTACGGGACAGGATGGTGCTTATCTTGCTCAATTTCTTTTAAATAAGGGCTATAGCGTTTATGGAACTTATCGTCGGGCAGCTTCTACGAACTTTTGGCGTATTAAAGAGTTAGGTATTGAGAAACATCCGAATTTACATCTGGTCGAATACGACCTGATGGACTTGAGTTCATCAATTCGCCTGTTGCAACAGACCGAAGCAACAGAAGTTTATAATCTGGCCGCACAGAGTTTTGTCGGTGTGTCGTTTGATCAGCCAATGAGTACTGCTCAGATAACTGGTCTGGGACCACTGAACCTGCTTGAAGCGATTCGAATTGTGAATCCTAAAATTCGCTTTTACCAGGCCAGTACTTCTGAGATGTTTGGCAAAGTACAAGAAGTTCCGCAGACGGAACTAACACCTCTCTATCCACGTAGCCCTTATGGTGTGGCTAAGCTCTATGCACACTGGATGACGATTAACTACCGGGAAAGTTATGACATCTTTGGAGCTAGCGGTATATTGTTCAATCATGAATCGCCTTTGCGGGGGATGGAATTTGTAACGCGAAAGGTTACTGATGCTGTTGCACGAATTACGCTTGGTCAGCAGGATGTTCTGGAACTTGGTAATCTTGATGCCAAACGCGACTGGGGCTTTGCAAAAGATTATGTTGAGGGTATGTGGCGCATGCTCCAGGTCGATGTGCCGGATACCTATGTTTTGTCAACAGGCAGGACTGAGTCGGTCCGGGATTTTGTCCGTATGGCGTTCAAGGCCGTTGGTACAGAATTAGATTTTGATGGCTCTGGTGAGGATGAGATAGGTATAGATGCTAAATCTGGCAAAATAGTGGCAAAAGTTAACAAGAATTTTTATCGTCCTGCGGAGGTCGATCTTCTAATAGGAGATCCTGGCAAAGCAAAGAGCGAGCTCGACTGGACACCAAAGACTAAGCTAGAAGAACTTTGCCAAATGATGGTAGAAGCTGATTTGCGCAGGGTGGAACAAGGAGTTTCATTTTAACCATGAGAACCTTGATTACCGGCATCAGTGGTTTTACCGGACGTTATCTGCAAGCTGAGCTGACAGGAAATGGGCATGAGGTGGTTGGTCTCACGAGTGATTTAGCAGATCCAATCATGCTCAATGATGAAATTAAACGTGTACAACCTGACTGGGTGGTACACCTTGCCGGGATTGCGTTCGTAGGTCATGGAGAGCCAAACGATTTCTACCGGATCAACTTGATAGGGACACGTAATTTACTTGCTGCATTAGCCGAATGTGGTAAGCAACCAGATTGCGTGTTAGTGGCCAGCAGTGCCAATGTCTATGGCAATAGTTCTGGGGGGGTGCTGGATGAGGATACACCTCTGAATCCAGCAAACGACTATGCGGTTAGTAAGCTGGCTATGGAATACATGGCTAGGGTTTGGTTGGACAAACTGCCATTAGTGATAGCCCGACCGTTTAACTACACCGGTGTTGGGCAAAGGGAGGAGTTTCTTTTACCTAAAATTGTCGACCATTTCCGTAGAAGGGCTGAGCTGATCGAGCTAGGAAATCTTGATGTCAGGCGGGATTTTTCAGATGTTCGGGCAGTTGTTCGGGCTTATCGCCGATTGCTTGAGGAACGCCCTGTCGGAAAGACATTTAATATTTGTTCTGGACGAACACATTCGCTACATGAAGTTCTGAGTTTGATGCAGGATATCACTGACGTTGAGATGGATGCACGTGTCAACCCTGCATTTGTTCGTCCTAATGAGATCAAAACTCTTTGTGGTGATCCATCGAGGCTGTGTAAATTGATTGGAGGCTGGGAAACAGTCCCTTTAGAAGAAACATTACGATGGATGTTTTCACACTAAGGAATAGCCTGATTGATATGGAAAAAATCACTGCTATCAGTTTGCGCTGTTACTTTCATTAACTTAAGTTTTTCTGACTATAAATAATAATTTGTTATCTGAGCAAAATTTTTTATTACAGTGAATATACTAACTGTGTTTGGCACACGGCCAGAAGCAATTAAAATGGCACCATTAGTACGCTATATGTACGATCAGCCAAATATAAATGTGTTAGTTTGTGTTACTGCTCAGCACAGGGAAATGCTGGATCAGGTTTTGAGTCTTTTTGAAATAGAGCCTGATTATGATCTGGATATTATGCAGCCCGGGCAAACATTAACGGAAATAACAAGCACTATTCTTACAAGAATGGAGGCTGTTCTCCTTGACTGTAAACCGGATGCTGTACTGGTTCATGGTGATACTACCACGACTTTTACGGCAACATTAGCTGCATTCTATCAGCAAATTCCTGTTGGACATGTTGAGGCTGGATTACGTACAGGAAACATCTACTCTCCATGGCCTGAGGAAGCTAACCGTAAACTAACCGGATCTTTGGCAAAATGGCATTTTGCCCCAACAGAAAAATCTAAAAATAATCTACTAGTTGAAGGCATTGACCACAAAAAAATAATAGTAACTGGAAATACAGTTATTGATGCTCTGATTGAGGCAAAGGAAAAACTGGGCAAAGATTTTGCTTTGAATAAAGAGTTGGAAGCGAAATTTTCATTTCTTTCCGAAGATGGCGTTTCTAGCATAATATTGGTCACAGGGCATCGCAGAGAAAACTTTGGTAAACCATTTGAGAAAATTTGTGAAGCTCTGGCTATTACAGCAAGAAGGTTTTCTAATGTACGCATTGTGTATCCAGTTCACTTAAATCCTAATGTACGAGACCCTGTAGATTCTTTACTACAGGATATAGATAATATTCATTTAATTGAACCTCTGGAGTATCTGCAGTTTGTCTGGTTGATGAATAAGGCAGATATCATTCTTACTGATTCAGGTGGAGTTCAGGAAGAAGCTCCATCGCTTGGAAGACCTGTATTAGTTATGCGTGATACCACTGAGAGACCAGAAGCAGTGAAAGCTGGAACAGTAAAACTAGTAGGAACAGAAGTAACTAACATAGCAGATGGGTTAACAACTCTTTTATTAAATAAACAGGAATACAAACGCATGAGCATAGCTCATAATCCTTATGGAGATGGGCTAGCCAGTAAAAGGATTGTTGATGTTTTGTTGAAAGCCTGAATGATAAGTAGCGAAAAAGCATATACCTAATCTGTGCTTATTTTTAGATGGTTTAGAGTAAAAAAATCAGGTTGTTCAATATTTAACTTTAAATTGGAGCTTCTTTTGAAAGTTGCTATAGTTCACGATTGGCTTGTAACTTACTCTGGAGCCGAAAAAGTTCTAGAGCAAATGCTTACAATTTTTCCGGAAGCAGATTTATTTTCATTGATTGATTTTATTGAGGAAGGGAAAAGGGATTTCATTAAAAATAAGATTACTAAAACAACATTTGTTCAACGTCTTCCTTTAGCAAATTTAAAATATCGTAGCTACTTACCACTTTTTCCGATTGCAATAAAACAGCATAACTTACGCAAGTATGACATTGTTGTATCAAGCAGCCATTGTATTGCTAAAAGTGTATCGACTGAGCCTGACCAACTTCATATATGTTACTGTTATACACCTGCTCGTTATGCATGGGATTTACAAACTCAATACCTGCTAGAATTTGGGTTACATGGCATTAAAAAACACTTGGCGAAGTGTTTTTTAAACAGATTTAGGGTATGGGATAGGAAAAAATCTAAGAGTGTTGACCACTTTGTTGCTTGTTCAGATTATATTTCTGAACGAATAAAAAATGCTTACGATAGGAAATCTTATACGATATATCCTAATGTCTCTGTTGAAGATTTTGAATTGTGTGAAAAAAAGAAAAATTACTTTGTTACATGTTCAAGAATTGTTCCGTATAAAAAGGTTGATTTGATTGTTAGCGCATTTTCCAAAATGCCAGATAAACACCTTGTTGTTATTGGTGATGGTCCAGATTTTGAAAAACTCAATGCTATTAAGACACCCAATATAACCTTGATGGGACAACAATCGTTCAAAAATTTAAAAGAAACTGTTCAAAAAGCGAAAGCATTTGTTTTTGCCGCAGAAGAAGATTTTGGCATCGCTCCAGTTGAGGCAATGGCCTGTGGGATCCCTGTTATTGCATACGGTAAAGGAGGTTTACTTGAAACCGTTGTCAATCAAAAAACTGGCATTTTTTTTCATGAGCAAACGGCAGACGCTATATCAAGGGCTGTTATAGAGTTTGAACAAACCAAACTACTACCTCCTGCAGCAATAAGAGAGCATGCACTTAAATTTTCTTCTGAAAGATTCAGAAAAGAGTTTTCTCAATTTGTTGATCAGTGTTGGATTCAACATTGCACTTCTAACGCTCAGTCGGACGTTTAATCAATAACGTTTTACCTGGTCCAAAAATAAAAAATGCCTCAAGGATTTTCCCTAAGTCGTTCAAATCTTCCAGCAACCTTGTTTATATTGTTGGATATTTTGACATCTTACCTGACAGCTCATACTGCGTTCTGGCTGAGGTTTAGCTATGTAGAAACTAGTTTTAACTATCAGTCCCTGAGTGTTATACATGCATTTCTAGTGGTCGGAACTTCAGGGATGTTTGGAGTCTATCAATCATGGAGAGGTCGTTCCTTATCATACTTTCTTGGCATTGTAATATTTAGCTGGGTTATTTCCTTCACTCTGCTGGTTGCTTTTCTGGTGATGACTAAGTCAACTGAACAATATTCTCGTTTATGGCTTGGATCCTGGATTGTTCTATCCATTTTGTTGAGCATTGTATTCAGAATATTGATCACTGTATTTTTACGGTCAATCCGTATTCGCGGAAGAAACTCGAAACGTGTTTTGGTGATTGGGCGTGGTCGCAATTTTTATTCAATTATTCACGAAATGGGTCATCGTAATGAATGGGGTTATCGGCTGGATGCCTGTCTTGAATATGATCAGTTATCTAGGGTAAGGGAACTTGTTGAGAGTCAGCTTAAAAAAGACAGTGATTTTGATGAGTGCTGGTTATGTCTGCCACTGAAAGATAGCACTATTATAGAAGAAATTTTGTTTACGTTACGCTATCAGACAATGGATATCCGTTATATGCCCGGGCTCAGGGATATGGCTTTGTTAAATCATCGGGTAACCCCTATTGGTGGGTTCTATTCTCTTGATTTGAGTTGCTCTCCTTTGAATGAATGGAATTCTATGATTAAGCGCATAGAAGATGTCATGCTATCTTTAGTTGCTATTTTCATTGCTTCGCCTGTTATGCTCGCTATTGCCTTTCTGGTTAAAATAACGTCTGAAGGTCCTGTGCTTTTTAAACAGAGACGATTAGGTGCAAATGGTGAGCAAATAGAAGTGTATAAATTCCGAACTATGTATGTACATAATGAAGCTGACGGAAAGGTGACTCAAGCTGTAAAGAATGATCAGCGTTTAACATCAATTGGCGGTTTTTTGCGAAGAAACAGTCTGGACGAATTGCCCCAGTTTCTAAATGTTTTAAAGGGAAATATGTCAGTGGTTGGCCCTAGACCTCATGCGCTCGCCCATAATGAACAATATAAAGAGCTTGTCGATTCATACATGAAACGTCATAAAGTAAAACCTGGCATTACAGGTCTGGCACAGGTTAATGGTTTCCGTGGAGAAACGGATACACTAGCAAAAATGCAAAAACGCGTTGAAATGGATTTGAAATATATTAATTCATGGTCACTATCTTTGGATTTTAAAATTATTTGTCTTACTGTTTATAAAAGCTTCTCTGATACTAATGCTTATTAAAAGACTAGCTTTTTTGGAGGGTAGATGTTAGGCAGTATTCATTTGATTAGAAGCAAGGTGTCTGAAGTTTTTTGCTGGTATTTTTTTCTTTTCCTATTGTTTATATCTGTATTTATCGATAACGGAAAAGCAGTTGTTAATTTTTATAGAGTTTGGGTTTGTATCCCTGTATTACTCTGTGTTCGCTGGAGTGATATAAAAGGAATTGTTAATGTTCGATTTGTTCAGTATTTCCTGGCGCTAACCGTCTGGCTATCCCTTAGTTTGTTGTGGTCTGATAGTGATAAACTACACAATATGGCAGCGAAAATACTGGCGACGACTGCCTTGTTGTTCATGATTGGTAATTTAGTTGCGCATCAAAATATTCGTTTGATACAGGCTGAGTTTTATTATATTGGCTCTGCACTTGTTTTAATTGTCATGATATATTTGAAGTGGGGCTATTTGGGCAATGACTATTCTGGTAACCCATTAGGAAGTTTTGGCTATTATAATCTGGTAGCATGGTTTTTATCTGCAGCTGCTATTGTTGCGCTCTCCCTGATTTGTAATAAACCCCGGAAGAGTACTCTCTGGCTTCTCGTTGCAGCCTTTATAGTTCTCCTTACTTCTGTTGTTATGTTTAAATCGAGAGGTGCATTGCTCGGTCTGTTAACGGGCTGTACTCTTCTAATAACCAGATTGTACTGGACGGTTTTTGTATCACTGAAGGGCATTCTGTATGTGTTGGTAGTGAGCACGTCTATATTTTTGTTGTTCACCCTTTTTATTGATACGAATTCAATGACCGTTTATGTTTCTGATTTGCTAAGTAGAGCAGATGCCGGCAGGTTTCTCATCTATGAAAACGCGTATAAAACGATTACAGAATCAATTTCAACATTATTGTTTGGTCATGGGATAGCAGCAGATCCAGGTAATATTGTATGGAGAGGAATGAAAGTTGCCCACTGGCATTCTATTTATGTCAGCACACTGTTTTTTGGTGGACTTGTGGGGTTGTTATTGTTTCTTCTGTGTGTTTTTAAACGTCCTTACGAAATCTACATTAAAAAGGCAAAACCCAATTCCTGGGATTTCGTAGTGATGGGGATGATGGTCACCCTGATGTTCGATGGTAATCGAATCTATGAGTATCCCGGAGGCATGCTTCTGGCGTTTACCCTTCCTTTATTCCTTGCCAACTTTATTGGTAGTCGTGAAACTCAGTCACAATCAGAAGCCTGACTCTGTGGCATCTGTATGATGAAGTTGTATAGAATATCTGCCAGTACGGCACTTGCTGTATGGTTTTACCGACAAAACTCTTTACCAGGTAAATTAATAGAGTAAGGAGTTTCCAACTTGTTGTTTGTAAGGGAGCCTGACTCTTGACCTTCACCTGGATCGACTGGATCATAGCCGCCATTATTATCGTCTCAGCCCTGATCAGCCTGAAACGAGGTTTTTTTAAAGAGGTTCTATCTTTATTAACATGGATTGCCGCCCTGTTTATCGCCTGGTCTTTTGGCGGAAGTCTGTCACTTCATCTCAATGACTTTATAGAAACACCATCGCTGCGCTTAATCACTGCCAGCATCTTATTGTTTATCGCTACTTTACTGGTTGGCGGTCTGGTTAATAAGATCTTTGCTACCCTGGTTCAGGCAACAGGTCTAACGGGAACCGACCGTTTATTGGGCATGGTTTTTGGTGCTTTGAGGGGCTGTTTGCTGGTCATTCTTCTGGTTGGTTTGATGAGCTTTGCGCCGTTGGAAGATGACCTGGCGTGGAAAAATTCAACGCTCCTGCCACATTTTATTATGCTGGCTGACTGGTCGAAGCAGACCGTAATGCAGATTGTAGACCCTGCTTTACAGGTCGTACCCTCAACTCCCATCTGATACTTCTTCTCTCTATTGGCAACAGGGTGTAGATGCACAATCTTCACCCCTTGCTTCCCCTCGCAGCTGTCCTAATCCTTCCAGTCGTGATATTTTACCCGCTGTCTCCAGAGATAACCCAACAGGTCCCAGGGAACAGGCAAATTCTTCCGGGATCTATGTGGCTATCTTTATCAACTTCCGCAGTATCCGGAACTAATGAGACTATTAATGTTCTAAGCCTCATGGTGATTTAACCTGAATTGGCTCAGAATGACTGATCAAGCCTGAGGATGTTTTAAATGTGTGGAATTGTCGGTATCTCGGCAACGGTTAATGTTAACCAGCTGTTGTTCGACGCACTGACCGTGCTTCAGCACAGGGGGCAGGATGCAGCGGGAATGGTGACTCTGGGCGATGGTCACTTTTTCCTGAGAAAAGATAATGGTCTCGTACGTGATGTATTCCGTACCCGCCATATGAAAAAATTAAGTGGTAATGTGGGTATAGCCCATGTTCGTTATCCCACAGCAGGCACTTCCAGTTCTGCTGAAGCCCAGCCTTTTTACGTGAACTCACCATACGGTATCGCCCTTGCGCACAATGGCAACCTGACCAATGCAGATGCCATCAAGGAAGAGCTGTTCAAGACCGATCTTCGTCATATCAACACCCGCTCTGACTCTGAGGTGCTTTTAAATGTTCTGGCTCACGAGCTGTCCAAAGTCGCCAAACTTGAATTAAGACCAGAGGATATCTTTACAGCGGTCGGGCAAGTTTATCAGCGCTGTGAAGGTGGTTATGCCGTTATCAGTATGATTAACGGTCATGGAATACTGGCATTTCGTGACCCTTATGGCATTCGGCCGTTGATTTACGGCAAACGAGAGACTGAAAAGGGCGCTGAGTACATGTTTGCGTCTGAATCTGTTGCCATTACCGCTTCAGGTTTTGAACTGGTTCGGGACGTTGCGCCGGGAGAATGTATTTACGTTGATGAGACTAACGAACTGCATAGTTTTCAGTGTATAGAAGGGGTCAGTCGACCCTGTATGTTTGAATATGTCTACCTGGCTCGTCCGGATTCCATTATTGATGGTATTTCTGTTTATCAGGCACACCTGCGCATGGGGCAGACGCTGGCAAACAAAATCCTGCGGGAATGGTCAGACCACGATATTGACGTCGTTATGCCTATTCCGGACACCAGCCGTAATTCTGCTCTTGAGATTGCTTCCCGTCTGGGGCTCCCATATCGTGAAGGCTTTGTGAAAAACCGCTACATTGGTCGCACCTTTATTATGCCCGGGCAGGAAGTACGGGAGAAAAGCGTTCGGCAGAAGCTCAATGCCATCGGGCAGGAGTTTGAAGGCAAGAACGTTCTGCTTGTTGATGATTCCATTGTACGGGGTACGACCTGTCAGCAGATTATTGAAATGGCTCGTGAGAGCGGAGCTAAAAAGGTCTATTTTTGTTCTGCTGCCCCCGCTATTCGTTTTCCAAATGTCTATGGCATCGACATGCCGACTTCTGAAGAACTTATCGCTCACGGGCGTACTGAGAAGGAAGTGGAGCGGGATATTGGTGCAGACCGGTTAATTTATCAGGATCTTGCGGACTTGAAGAAAACAGTCTCATCTTTGCATCCTCAAATTGATGATTTTGACTGTTCGGTCTTTGATGGTGAATATGTGGCGGGTGGTATCAATAAGGAATACCTTAGTCGTCTTGCTGCGAGCCGAAATGAACAAACCCGCGCTTCAGAACAAAGTGACTCGGTTATGGATATTCATAACGAAGAAGAGGTTGCCTGAGTAACCCCGGCAATCAAAAAACGAAACAACAAGCCCTGCCAGTGTGCAGGGTTTTTTTTGCCTTGTCGTCAGTAAATCAGTCATCGAAGAAAGGGTTGGCAGGTAGCCAGTGGTAATTTCTACACAGAAGCTTAAGGATTACCTCTTATGAATAATTATTCTATAAAGCAACATAATTACAACTCTTTAAGGACAATGCAGAACTGATATGTCAGAGAGCCGGAAAGTCATTGGATTCAACACCCTGGTAATGATGACCATTACCTGTGTGTTTGGATTCCGCAACGTCATTAACCAATATGCAGAACTGGGTCCTGCAAGCATCTCCCTGTGGCTGATTGGCACTGTCGTATACTTTTTGCCCATGGTTTTAATGATGGGTGAAATGGCCAGTGCCAATGCCGGTAAAAAATCAGGTATTTACAGCTGGATCGAATCCACCCTGGGTTCTAAATGGGCCTTCTATGGCTCATGGACTTACTTCTTTGCCAACATGTTCTATTTTACCGTTCTGACCAGCACTCTGGTGGTGTATTTCAGCTGGGGGGTGACGGGTAGAAACTTCTTTGGACAGGACTCCGCTCTGGCTCTGGCAATAACCTGTATTGGCGTGTTCTGGCTGGTTACCTTCTCTGTGACAAAAGGCGTTGGATTCCTGTCTAAACTGGCTCAGGTGGCCGGAGCCGCGTCCATGGGGCTTTCTCTGCTGTTTATCATTGCTGCCATTATCTCGGTTTTTGTTATGGATAATGCGCCGGCTCAGGCGATTACCGTCGCTGACACACTGCCGAGCTTTTCCGACTGGAACACACTGGTCATGATTGGCTGGTTGCTGTTTGCCTTCGCCGGTGGTGAAAGCATTGGCGTTTATATTGGAGACACTAAAGGTGGCAGTAAAACCTTTGTGAAAGCAATCACCGTCGCAGCCCTGCTGATTGGTGTACTGTATTGTCTGGGTGGCTATGCGGTATCGCTGGTGGTTGAACAAAACAGTCTGGATCTCACAAACGGCATTTTCACCCTGTTCCTGTTACTGGGCGAACAGCTGGGTCTTGGTCACTGGGTTGTGAATATTGTGGGTGTGACTCTGGCCATTGCCTCTCTGGGAGGACTTGCGGTATGGGTGAACTCATCCATTCAGGTGATGTTCTCTGAACTGCCGGAAGGCATTTTGCCGGAAAAACTGACCGAGCGTGATGAGAATGACATTCCTGCCAATGCGCTGTGGATTCAGGCGGCTGTTGTCAGTGTCCTGTTTATTGTTCCTGCTCTCGGAATCGATTCAGTGGAAACCCTGATGAAAACCATCATTTCCATGTCGGCCCTGAATCTGCTGGTTCCAACCATCTTTCTGATACTGGGTTATATGGGCTTGCGGATTGGCAAGAGTGATATGCCTCGTGAATTCAAAATGGTTCGGTCGGATAAACTGGCGCTGTTGATTTCAAGCTTCCTGCTGACTGTTTTCCTGCTGGCGGCGGTGGTCACAAGTATCCCTGCTCCAGAGCTGGTTGCTGACTGGCTCAACGGTAAAGACCTGGGTGACAATGCCCACCCGATGTTCACTCTGCTGATTAACATTGGTGGACTGGTGTTTTATCTCGGAATGGCAAAATTGCTGTGGTCCCGCTACGAATCCCGGCAGGCACAGGCAGGTTTCGAACCAGCCATGGCATAATTGAGTCATCTGGTTGAATAGTATAAGAGCCGCTTCTCGGGAGAGGGTGGCTCTTTTCTATTTAGCCGGTTCCAGAGCTGCTATAGTGATGCTTCGTTAAAAATAATATGAGCTGGAATGCAGTTATCTGTTTATCAAAGGCTGACGCTGGGTTTCTTTCTCTCAGCTTCTATTGCCTTTTTTTCCTCAATAGCAGTAGCCAAACCCCTTCCCCCCTTGAGCCATTGCTCCCATGGGTTGTCCCGGTTTGACGAGCTGAAGTATCCGTCCAGCTTCAAACATTTTGATTACGTCAACCCCAATGCACCCAAGGGCGGTGAGATCAGCCTGTTTGTTCATGGAACCTTTGACTCCCTGAATCCCTATTCAGCCAAAGGAATGACTCCGGCCCTTGCTCCATCCTATAACTACATGCGCTACGGCTTTTCCGAGTCGAATGAGCCCCTGATGATAGGAACAGGGCAGTACAGCCCGTCAGGGGATGAGATTCAGTCAGCCTATGGGTTAATTGCCAGTTCTGTTGAATACGCTGACGATAACCGCTGGATCATCTTCCATCTTCGCCCTGAAGCCCGCTTTCATGATGGCATACCGGTCACAGCAGACGATGTGGTGTTTTCTTATCAGGAACTTAGAGAGAAGGGACACCCCCGTTACAGAGTGCAGTTAGAGCCCGTTAAGAAGGTAGAAAAACTCGACGATCACAAAGTCCGTTTCACCTTTGCACAGGCGGGAACACGATCACAGCTGCTCAGGGTGGCAGAGCTTCCGGTACTGCCTCGTCACTACTGGAGCAAACATGATATCAGCAAGTCCACGCTGGAACCTGTATTGAACAGTGGGCCTTATAAAATTACAGCGGTTAAGCCGGGCGTGTCCGTGACATTCAGCCGGGTTAAGGATTACTGGGGCAGGGACTTGCCCGTTAATAAAGGGCGTTACAATTTTGATAAAATTACCCTCTATTTCCATCGCGATTATCACATGGCTTTCGAATCGTTCAAGGCAGGCGGACATGACCTGCACCTTGAAGTGATTGCCAAACACTGGAATACCGGTTACAACTTTCCAGCGGTTCGGGAAGGCAAAGTCAGGAAGAGATTGATTCCTCACCAGATGGCTTACGGCAGCTCGTTTATGTTTTTCAATACCCGCCGCAAGCCCTTCAACGACCGGCGGGTGCGACAGGCCATCAGCCTGATGTTTGATTTTGAATGGGTCAACAGGTCTATTTTCTACAGTGCCTATAAACGTTCACACAGTTATTTCCCTAATTCCCCCATGGCGTCAAAAGGCTTGCCGGACAAAGCTGAAATGCAATGGCTTGACCCCTGGAAAGAGAAGCTACCGCCTGAACTATTGACCCAGCCCTTTAAGCCCGCCCAGACTTCCGGAAACGGCTCCATCCGGCCTCAGCAGATACAGGCATTAGCATTGCTGAAAGAAGCAGGCTGGGAACTTAGGGGCAATACCCTCAGAAATCGGAAAACCGGAAAGCCCATGCGCTTTTCCTTTCTGGAACAGGGCGCGGGCTCAGAAACCTATCTGCTACCGCTGAAAAGAAATCTGGAAACCATTGGTATTGAAATGAATCTGGTCCGGGCGGACGCTGCACAGTATATTCGCCAGGTCAGGGCGCATGATTACGATATGGTACTGCGTATACTACCCCAGTCTCTGGCTCCGGATGCTGAGCTGTTTGATTATTTCCACTCAGAACGGGCTGATGCAGAAGGCAGCCATAATTTAGCGGGCATAAAACATCCGGCCATTGATGCGTTACTGGAAAAAATACCCGAAGCCAGGAGCAGTGCTGAATTAAAATCGTTGACCAGAAGCCTTGACCGTATCCTGCTCTGGCAACATTACGGTATTCCCAAGTGGTATTCTGACTCTATGCGAGTGGCGCACCGGGATGTGTTTGCCTGGCCAGAAAAGGCACCCATTTACACAACGCCTTTCAGTACCTGGTGGCGGAAGGATTTGCCAGTTAAGAATTAACCAAAACGCAGATCTTTCAAGCGCACGCCCAGTTCCAGCCCGGTGGCCAGAGTGGCAAGCCGTTGTGACAGCAAAGCCTGCTCTTTTTGCACACAGACTTTTCCCGCAGCACCTTTTGATTCGCCCTGCTGAAAGACCTGTTCCAGCCCACCGAACTCCAGCATCAGCCTGGCTGCGCCCTGCTTGCCGACACCGCTGACACCGGGAATATCGCCATTCCCAGCCATTGCCCAGTAATCAACCAGTTGCTCCGGCCTGAACCCCAGCTGCCGGAAAACGGTTTCAGCATTATGATCCTGCTTCTGGAAATGGTCCCTCAGTCGTATTGACGGATCAGTGAGCAGCTGCTGGAAGCTTCGGTCCGTTGAGAGAATGGTGACGGCAACACCCGCCCCCATCGCCTTGCTGGCCATCGAGGCAATCACATCATCGGCTTCCAGACCTGAACGGCGAAAGGTCTTCACGCCCAGCTGTAAAAAGGCGTTATTAAAATCACCCAGACGGTTATTCAGGATGTCAGGCATGGGTTTGCGCTGACTTTTATAGTCAGGATACAGCTCATGTCGCCAGGTGGGCGGGTTACCATCAAATACGACCAGCGCATGGGTTGGCTGGCTGTCGTGCAGCGCTCTTGACAGTGAGGAGATGGTTGAGGAAATGGCACCATCAACCTGACTGTTCTCATCGGGCGCTCTCACCGCCGCATGTATCCGGCGAATCAGGTTCAGGGCATCAATTAATAACAGGTGAGGGCGCATGGCTCTGGTTCCAAACTATAGGTTTAGTCAGTGTTCAGAAATCAGAAAAGTTTAACACATTACAGGTTGTTACAAGTTGATAGTGGGTTGTCGGAATCTACGTAATTCAGGCTGTTAATATCGCAGCAATTTGGTTATGTTAACCATCCTTCGCTTTTGCGAACGGGCTGGTGCGACGGGTCTTTTCTCAAGTATCTCACAGCACGAGCTGTCAGCTCAGACGTCAGGAAATTTCATGAAAGATAACGACAATATGACATCGGATTGGGCCTTTGAAACTCAGGCTATTCGTACAGGATCTATTCGCAGTGGGGAAAGGGAACACAGTGAGGCGATTTATCTGACCTCCAGTTTTGCCTATGAAAGTGCTGAACAGGCGCAGGCCGTTTTTGCCGGTGATCAGGAAGGGAATGTTTATTCCCGCTATACCAACCCGTCCGTCAAAATGTTTGAAGACCGTATGGCTGCCCTGGAAGGGGGAGAGATGGCCTGCGCTTCCTCTTCGGGCATGGCAGCGATTCTGGGCATGTGTATGGGGCTGTTGAAAGCTGGCGACCATGTCATCTGTTCCCGCAGTGTATTTGGAACCACCTTTACGGTTTTTGCTAAATACCTCGATAAGTTCGGTGTCAAAACCACTTTTGTTGATTTCACGGACTATAAGCAGTGGCGAGATGCCGTACAGCCAGAGACTAAGCTGCTGTTTCTGGAAACACCCTCCAATCCCCGGGGTGAAGTGGTGGATTTGGAAGTGATAGCAGGCATCGCCCATGACAATGGTGCTTTATTGATGGTCGACAACTGTTTCTGCACACCGGCTCTGCAGCAGCCATTAAAACTGGGAGCTGATATTGTTGTGCATTCCGCCACCAAATACATTGATGGGCAGGGTCGCTGTATGGGAGGCGTTGCTGTAGGTAAGGCGGAACTGATTGAGGAAATGCATCTGTGGCAACGGGCGGCGGGTGCCTGCCTCAGCCCGTTCAATGCCTGGAATTTTTACAAAGGGCTGGAAACCCTCAGCCTGCGTATGGACGCACACTGTTGCAATGCTATGGCACTGGCAGAATGGCTTGATAAGCATCCTGCTGTTGAAGTGGTTCATTATTCAGGTTTGCCATCCCATCCCGGACATGAGCTGGCTAAACGACAACAGAAAGCTTTTGGTGGCGTACTGGCCTTTGAAGTCAAGGGCGGACGCAAAGAAGCCTGGACGGTTATTGATCAGGTTCAGATCATGTCCCGCACTGCCAACCTGGGCGATACCCGAACCACCATTACCCACCCGGATACGACTACTCACTGTCGCCTGTCTGATGAAGACAAGGCTCGCTCCGGCATTACCGAAAACCTGGTGCGAATTGCCGTTGGCCTGGAAAATATTGAAGATCTGAAACGTGATCTTGAAAGGGGGTTAAGCCAGCTTTAATCTGAAAAAATTTTCACGCTGAATAGCACCTGCCGATATAAACAGGCAGGTCTGCCCCCTAACCTCCAATAACAACAGGTTCACTTGAATGAATGAGTTGCACCAGTGCGTTCATGGTCTTAATGATCTGATTAAGGGTAAGGGGCATGAAGTGCGACTGGCAGTCTGTTGTCTTCTGTCCGGAGGACACCTGCTGGTGGAAGACCTGCCCGGTATGGGCAAAACCACTCTGGCTCATGGGCTGGCAAGGGTGATGGGGCTGGATTACCAGCGCATTCAGTTCACCAGTGACCTGCTGCCTGCGGATATCATTGGCGTGTCCGTCTATGAAAAACAGACCGGTTCCTTTCGTTTTCATAAAGGACCGGTATTTTCCCAGCTGATCCTTGCTGACGAGATCAACCGCGCGTCCCCCCGGACCCAGAGTGCCTTGCTGGAAGCCATGGAGGAGCGGCAGGTGACGGTTGAGGGGCAAACTCTGACACTGCCATCGCCTTTTTTTGTTATAGCGACTCAGAACCCCACTGCACAGGAAGGCACCTTTGCCTTGCCGGAGTCACAACTGGATCGTTTTTTAATGCGCATACAGTTGGGCTACCCGGATAAAGAGTCAGAACTGTCCCTGCTGAAGGGTGAAGCAGGCCGCAGCCGGCTGCATGAATGCCAGCAGGTACTCTCGCCGTCGACCCTGAAGAGTGGACAGCTTCAGGTTGAAGCGGTTCATGCCAGTGACCATTTTCTGAAGTACCTGCTCAGAGTGGTCACCGCTACCCGTCTTTCCAGTGATTTTGTCACCGGTTTATCGCCTCGTGCCAGTCTGTCGCTGTTACAGGCCAGCAAAGCCTGGGCGTTATTGCACGACAGAGATTATGTGATACCGGAAGACCTGCAAGCTGTTTTCACCGCCGTGGCTGAGCATCGACTGCTAAGTCGTGGTGCCGGGCTGTCAGCAAAAGAGCTGTTAGCCACTGTTGATGTCACGGACTGAGGTGATCTGCCATGGCAGGCTTGCAATCATTGAAGCAGAAAGCACGACAGCTGGTTCTGGGCAACATCGCCCCGGCTCGACAGGTGACGTTAAACCAGCGACGTATTTACATCCTGCCCGGCATTGCCGGAATACTCTGGTTGCTGGTGGCTTTCCTGCTGTTCCTGATGGCGGTGAATTATGCCAACAGCCTTGCTTTTGCCATGTCGTTTTTTATGGTCAGCCTGTTTATGCTGGCGATATTACATACCTGGCGAAACCTGGCGGGACTGACCATCCGAAGCCTTGGTGGTGACCCTGCCCACGTTGGACAGCCTGTGCGGGTAAAGCTTGAGATAGACGGCCATAATCGTGAACGCATTGCCATCAAAGTGGGCTGGCCGGACCATGAAAACCTGAATGTCGATACTCTGGACTCAACGCAGATCGACTTACGTATTACGGGACAGAAGCGCGGGTGGCTATCCCCGGGCCTGTTACGAATTGAAAGCCTGTATCCTCTCGGACTGTGCAAAACCTGGAGCTGGCTCTCCCTGGAAACAGGGGTGCTTGTTTATCCGGCGATTGATGATCGCCTGCCTCTGCCATTAAGTCAGAATGCTAATGGCACTCAGACGGGGGCCATAATGCTCGGGCAGGAGGAGTTTGCCGGTGTTCGTCGCTATCAGGCCGGTGATTCCAGCGGCCATGTTGACTGGAAAGGCTTTGCCCGCCGGCACGAATTAAACACGAAAATTTTCGACCAGCCGGTTGGGCTGGATTGCATGTTGTCACTGAATGATACGCCGGGTCATGAACTGGAAGATAAACTCCCGGTACTCACTGCCTGGTGCCTGCGATGTGAACGACAGAAGCGGCCTTATGGCCTGTCTCTTCCGGGAGTCAGCATCAGTCCTGGCATGGGGCAGCGGCATTTGAGTGAGTGTCTCCAGTCTTTAGCCCTGTTTCAGGTTAAGAGCTTTCAGGTTGAGAGCTTTCAGATTCAAACGGATGCTGAACATGCCTGACACTCACCAACTGGAAGAAGGCATCAGTCGTACGTCAGTGATCTGGTTGCTGGTGGCTCAGGTGATGGTGTTACTGCCATTGCGATCGGTTCTGCCTGTGCCGCTGCTCGCCATTGCTTTACTCAGTGTGATATGGCGTCTGACATTGTGGTATGGGCGATCTTTCTGGCCACCGCTCTGGCTGCGCGCTGTGCTGATAGTCATGGCACTGGGGACGGTTGTAATCAGCTTTCAGCCATTATTGACACTGGAGTCGATGGTATCGGTCCTGGCTGTTGCCTATTCATTAAAACTGCTGGAAATGCGCTACCGGCGGGATGCCCTTGTGGTCGTCTATATTGGTTTTTTTGTTGTCACCACCAGTGTCCTGTTTTCCCAGAGCTTGCTGCAGGCTGCCTGGCTGGTTCTGTGCCTGGTGGTACTAATTGCGGCTCAACAGGGGCTATACCGACGAACGGATTTTTTACCGGTTGCCAGCAGCCTGCGTTATGGTCTTGTACTGGTGTTGCAGGCGGTGCCATTAACCGTCGTTCTGTTTATTCTTGTGCCTCGCCTGGATCCATTATGGTCTGTTCCTCAGCCTGATTACAGCGCAACAACAGGTGTTAGTGATCGTATGGCTCCGGGAGATATAGCCCGTTTGAGCCAGTCCGACGAACTGGCTTTCAGGGCTGTTTTCGATGGCAGCCTTCCCCCGGCCACTGAACGTTACTGGCGAATGGTGGTGATGGACCAGTTTGACGGGAAAAGCTGGTATCAGTCGTCAACCACCGATCTGGCCAGCAAGGGCATCGCAGTGACTGAATGGCAGCAGGATCAACGCCAGCCTGCTGACTGGTGGTTACAGCAGCCCAACGGCTATCGTTACGAAATTCTGCTGGAGGCAACCGGCTTTCCCTGGCTGGTGACCATGGGACCGGCAGCAGAGAGTCAGGGACGATTTCTGCTGTTGCGAACCATGCGACTGGAAGCGGGAAGCCGGCTCTATGAACGTCAGGTGTATTCTGTTTCCGGCAGTAGCCCGGTGTTTACGGACGACTTGCCAGACTGGCTGCGGAAGCTGAATTTGCAACTGCCCAGGGGAAACCCTCAGGCTCGGCGAACGGCGCGACGATGGATGCTGCAGGCAAAAGGGCAGCCGGAACAGCTGGCTATGCGCATTATGCGTTTTTTTCAGGAGCAGGGGTTTGTTTATACCCTGTCACCTCCGTTAATGGCGGGGGAGAGTATCGACCGTTTTTTGTTTTCTGAACAGCAGGGGTTTTGTGCGCATTATGCGGGTGCATTTGTCTTTATGATGCGGTCGGCGGGTGTGCCTGCCAGAGTGGTGTCCGGTTATCAGGGCGGGGAACTTAAGCCTGAACAAAACATGATTCAGGTTCGTCAGTTTGATGCCCACGCCTGGGCGGAAATATGGGTCAGAGGCAAAGGCTGGGTGCGTTATGACCCTACGACGGCTATTGCACCGGAACGCATTTCAGCGGATTTGCAGACTGCACTGGGACTTGAAGGCGGCTTCCTTAATGAGAAACCACTGTCATTACTTCGTTACCGTCAGGTGCCTCTGCTGAACCAGTTCAGATTGTTTTATGAGAACCTTGAATATCGCTGGCAGCGTACGGTCATTGATTATCAGCGAGAACAGCAGCAGGCTTTACTGAAGCAATGGCTTGGGGCGGATCAGCTGCAATGGAGACAAACCACTTTACTGGTGGTGGTTGTATTAATGGTACTTGGGGGGAGTAGCCTGCTGCTGTTATACCGGCGTGATAAGAAAGATGAACTGAGTCGTTTATATAGCCGTTTTCTTGGCAAGCTTCGGCGGTCAGGGGTTCAGTTACAGGATGGCGAAGGGGAGTTGAGCCTGGCAAGGCGTATAGAAACAGAACATCCTGAACTGTCAGACGCAGTATGGGCATTTATAAGGGAATATATTCAATGTCGGTATGCCAGTCATAAAACGGTTGAGGCCAGGCAGATAAAAAGCCTGAAGATCAGGCTGAACTCGGTTCGCTAGCTAACGGTTGATTGTAATAAGGTCTAAGTTTGTCATTCAGGTCGTTGATAAATTTGCGTGCCAGCGCCAGTTCGTCCGAACTTAAATGAAGAGAGTTCGCATCCAAATTATCTTCAGCCGTATCCAGATAATCGATAAGCCGGTCACTGTCTTTTCCGGGGTCCTGCCCATCTTTGATCAATTCAATAAGGCGATCCACTTCTTCCGTCAGCCACTGCATCCGGGCAGCAATCGGCATGCCGTCTTTGACAGGCAGTATCCCGTCAAGAGCCTGTTCCAACTGTCGTTTGATAATAAGGGGGGAATGAGTGGTAGGGCGGAGGCGGGCCTGGCTTGCCGGTGTGTCCATATTGAGCTGCTGGTGCTCTACACGAAGCTGTTCCCCAATAGCGTTTTCAGGGAATACCAGATATATCCTGGGAGGCTCAGGTTTTGTGTCGGGGTGATTCAGGTAGTACTGAATGGCCATGTGGGCGATCTGAGCTTCGCTGTTTACCGGCAGGTTCATATAACGGCTGAGAATGGGTATGGCGATACTCACTGACCCCTGATTATGAGCCTCCCTGATAGCACTGACATAAGCATTAAACAGTCGGGCTGTTGGCTGGCTGTCCCATTGCTCAGGCAGAATGGTGTGGACAATCTGTTTAAAGCCCAGCTCCGATACTTTACCGGCAGCGGTTATCATGGAATGACCGGATTCCAGTGTCTGTAGCTGATCAAGAAGCCCGCGCTGGTTAAGGGCTGGTTCTCTGTCGGCCAGTGTTTCAAGAGTCGGGGTGGTTCGGCGCTGTTCAGAACGATGGGGGCAGACAATAGTATCAATGCCTGGATGGACCTTATGGTTGATTCTGGTAATGTCGCCGCTGAACAGATTGACCTGACCATTTCTGAAGCTCAGTACCGATAAGGCCGCAGAGGGCTTGGCAACAGGCGTGGGCGAGGCATTGCGATGCTTCAGCTTTGTACCAGTGGGAAGAGTACTGGACCCGGGCTGTGGCATATAGGGCGTTGTATTGGCGATAGCCCGGTATCGACGTCGGTAGATAGAAAAATTTTGAATCCCCTGAGTCTCCAGGCTTTGTTCAATGAAGGTTTCTACCGACAGCCAGTCCCTGCTGTCGACGAGGGTTTTAAGCTGGTTCATCTGTTTCATCAACGGAAGGTTCTGGTCACTGTAACCCTTCATTTTGACTTTAAAAGCTTCACTGGCTATTTCCGATGCCAGCTGTTGCAGTGATGCAGTGTTTTTAGCTGATGGTCTGGTTTTTTGCCGTTTAAGAGCAGGGGGGGAAGAGGCTATCAAGGGATCGTGGTGGCTGGTATCGCGCTCTCTGATATCAGGAGGGCTGCTCCAGTCTGGCGTACTTTTGAGGGAACGTCCGACATGGCTGGAGAGAACCCGAACAGGCTTGTCTTTAAACCACCCCTTAAATGATTTTTTCAACCACTCTTTGATGGTCTGTAACCTTGGGCGGGTTTTGGTACCAGACAGGGGGTTCATAGTGTTTTCAGGTGATCGTTCAGTCCTTGATATACCTAAAGTATAAGCCGCTGTATAACCGTCACCGTTCTGGGCGGGCGACATAAAGGCCGGAAAAAGTGGCTATCAATTGACCGTCGCTGAAGACTTCCACATCCAGTTCCAGTCGGGCGCTGCGATTTTCCTGCAGGCGACGGTAAAACGCTTCTGGTACCGGGGAACGACATACCGCCCGCAACCCCGAGCGCCCGGGTTTCAGGTACTTCATCGTTTGTTCAGCAATAACAACATCGGTTTTTGGGGATTGTTCGGGTAATAGTAGCGTCCGGGCGTGCAGCATGGTAAAAGCCCAGCCACACAGGGTGGCAATGGTGGCAATGCTGCCACCAAAGGCGGTGCCTTTGTCGTTGATATTGGGTGCCAGTGGACAACTCAGGCTGAGCTGTCCGTCCCTGAACTCATCCAGAGACAGCTCCATGGCGGTTAACAGGGGAATTTCGGCCATTACCCAGTCTTTAAAATCCTGCGTCAGTTGTGGTGTCTGCATGCTCAGTACCTGACCTGATAAGAAAAACCCCTGACGGGCAGGGGTTTAGAAGAGTTGAACTATTAAACTATTCAATCAGCGTGCTCTGGCAATGATATCATCAGCGGCTTTCTGGTATAACTCAACCTGGTCAAAGTTCAGGTAGCGATAGACTTCAGCAGCCATGGAATCAAGGTTTTTGGCAAATTCCATGTACTCTTCTGCGGTCGGGATTTTGCCAAGAATGGCACCTATCGATGCCAGTTCCGCAGAGCAGAGGTAGACATTGGCCCCGTCGCCCAGCCGGTTCGGGAAGTTACGGGTTGAGGTGGACAGAACAGTAGCGCCGGGTTCTACCCGGGCCTGGTTGCCCATGCACAGGGAGCAACCGGGGATTTCAGTACGGACATTGCTGGCCTTGTAGATGTCGTAAAAGCCTTCCTGTTCCAGCTGCGCCTTGTCCATCTTGGTTGGTGGAGACATCCAGAAACGGGTCTGCAGTGGATCACTGTTCTGTTCCAGCAGGCGACCGGCAGCCCGGAAGTGACCAATATTGGTCATGCAGGAACCCAGAAATACTTCATCGACCTTGTCACCGGCCACGTCAGAGAGAGTACGGGCATCGTCCGGATCATTCGGCGCGCACAGGATAGGTTCTTTGATGTCGGCCAGATCGATATCAATCACTTCGGCGTATTCGGCATCCTTGTCGGCACGCATCATGGCCGGGTTGGCCAGCCACTCTTCCATCTTCCGGGCGCGACGTTCCAGAGTGCGCTGGTCGCCATACCCTTCGCTGATCATCCAGCGCAGCATGGTGACATTGGATTTCAGGTATTCCGTGATGGAGGTTTCTGACAATGTGATGGTACAGCCCGCAGCCGAACGTTCTGCAGAGGCATCAGACAGTTCAAAGGCCTGTTCAACGGTGAGGTCTTCCAGACCTTCAATCTCCAGAATCCGACCGGAGAAAGCGTTCTTCTTACCCTTCTTCTCAACCGTCAGCAAGCCCTGTTTGATGGCATACAGGGGAATGGCATGAACCAGGTCACGCAGGGTAATGCCAGGCTGCATTTCACCCTTGAAGCGCACCAGTATGGATTCCGGCATATCCAGAGGCATGACACCGGTTGCGGCGGCAAAGGCTACCAGCCCGGAACCGGCCGGGAAAGAGATACCCAATGGGAAACGGGTGTGTGAATCACCGCCGGTTCCCACGGTGTCTGGCAGCAACATACGGTTCAGCCAGCTGTGTATGATGCCATCGCCGGGACGCAGTGAAACACCGCCACGGTTCATAATGAAATCAGGCAGGGTGTGGTGAGTTTCCACGTCAACAGGTTTGGGGTAAGCGGCTGTGTGACAGAAAGACTGCATCACCAGGTCGGAAGAGAAGCCGAGGCAGGCCAGGTCTTTCAGTTCGTCGCGGGTCATGGGGCCGGTGGTGTCCTGGGAACCTACGGTGGTCATTTTCGGTTCACAGTAGGTGCCGGGGCGAATACCTGTCACACCACAGGCTTTGCCGACCATTTTCTGGGCGAGGGTAAAGCCTTTGCCGGAATCTTCCGGGGCGGCAGGACGACGGAACGTTTCAGAATGTCCGAGGTCCAGGGCTTCCCTGGCTTTTTCCGTCAGGCCGCGGCCAATGATCAGGTTGATACGACCGCCTGCCTGTACTTCATCCAGGATAACGTCGGACTTTAAGGTAAACTCGGACAGTACCTCTCCGGATTCGGACAGGATTTTGCCCTCGTAGGGGCGAATCTCAATGACATCGCCCATATTGAGTTTATCGACAGGTGCTTCAAAGACCAGCGCGCCGGCATCTTCCATGGTGTTAAAGAAGATAGGTGCTACTTTGCCTCCTATACAGATACCTCCGGCCCGTTTGTTAGGTACGCCGGGAATATCATCACCAAAGTACCACAGAACGGAGTTGGTGGCTGATTTACGGGAAGAGCCGGTACCGACAACGTCGCCAACAAAAGCAACGGGCAGACCTTTAGCCTTAACCGCGTCGACCTGCGCCAGAGGCCCGGTAACACCGTGCTCTTCCGGTTCCAGCCCGTCCCGTGTCATTTTGTACATGGCACGGGCATGCAGTGGGATGTCCGGGCGTGACCAGGCGTCCGGAGCGGGTGAGAGGTCATCGGTATTGGTTTCACCGGAGACTTTAAAGACCGCCACTTCGATGCTTTCAGGCACGACTTCGCGTCGGGTAAACCATTCAGCATCAGCCCAGGATTTAAGAACCTCCACGGCATTGGTGTTGCCCTCTCTGGCTTTTTCTTCAACGTCGTGGAAGGCGTCAAATACCAGCAGGGTTTTCTTCAGCTGCTCTGCTGCCAGTTCACCCAGTTCTGTGCTGTCGAGCAGGCTGATCAGTGTCTCGATGTTGTAGCCACCGAGCATCATTCCCAGCAGCTTTACCGCTTTCTGGTTGTCAATGAGTGGTGACTCTGTCTCTCCCCTGATAATGGCTGACAGGAATCCGGCTTTAACATAAGCGGCTTCATCAACTCCGGGAGGAATACGGTTTTCCAGCAGGTCCAGCAGGAATGCTTCTTCACCTGCGGGGGGGCTTTTCAGCAGCTCAATAAGGCCGGTTACTTGTTCGGCACTCAGCGGCTTTGGTGGGACACCTTCTTCAGCACGCTCTTCGACGTGTTGTCTGTAGGCTTCTAGCACGTATATACCCTCTCATCTGTGCTGCCTGATCGTAGGATTTCATCAGTGATGAAGCGGTGGGCGATCAGATGCAGATGTTCCTGATGAAAATTATGTTCTGCACAGTTACTGCAGGTCCTTGTGCAGGTGTAAAAAGCAGGGCTGAACGATTTATTCCGGAGTTATCCCGGAGTTACCTCAGAGTTAACCCGGATTTAGCCCATTGCCGGTAGTCCCTGTTGTCATTAGTCCTTGTTGTCCGTGGCCATAATTGATGGATTTCTGCACTGTTTATTTTAGGGTCAGAAGCCTGACCATCGGCACCGGCGGCGCGGGCAGTATATCGGATAGTGCGGTATAAGTTAAGTGAAAGCCGAATTGTAAGGTGGCGAGCTGCGCCACCTTAATCGTGTTTTATATCGCCGGACTGCTACTGAACGATTTCGTAGCAGGGCTCATAATGGCTGCCGGGCAGTTTCATACGGTACTGGTCAACAAATGACTGGAGCAGGGCGTCAACTTCATTCATTAGCTCTGCATCGCCACTGAGTTGAAAAGGTCCGTGCTGGCGTATGGCAGCCACGCCGTCTTCCTTGATGTTTCCTGCCACCACCCCCGACATGGCCTTACGCAGGTTGGCGGCCAGTTCGTGTGTGGGCAGGGACAGGCTAAGTTCCAGGGCGGACATGCTGGCATGGTTGGGCTCAAAGGTTTTCCGGAACTGTTCGTCAATGGTCAGTAGCCAGTTAAAGTAATAGGCATCGCCCTGTTTGCGGCGGAAACGGGTGACCTGTTCAAGGCCGGCACGCAAGGTTCGTGACACTTCCACAGGGTCATCAATAATGATCTGGTAAAGCGACTGAGCTTCCGGCCCCAGGGTTTTACCAATAAAACGGTCGATCTGTTCAAAATAAGGTCTGGCCGATGCCGGGCCGGTAAATACCAGAGGGAAGGGTATCTCCCTGTTGGCAGGGTTAAGCAGTATGCCAATGATATAGAGGATTTCCTCGCAGGTGCCGGGGCCACCGGGAAACACAATAATACCATGCCCCAGTCGTACGAAAGCTTCCAGACGTTTTTCTATATCTGGAAGGATGATCAGCTCGTTAACAATCGGGTTGGGTGACTCGGCTGCAATGATGCCGGGCTCGGTTAGACCAATAAAACGCCCCCGGCTGACCCGCTGTTTGGCATGACCAATATAAGCCCCTTTCATCGGGCCTTTCATGGCGCCCGGCCCACAGCCAGTGCAGATGTTCATATAACGCAGGCCCAGCTGATAGCCGACTACTTTCGTATACTCGTACTCTTCCCGGCTGATGGAGTGACCGCCCCAGCACACTACGGTATTAGGCAGCTGTTTGGTAATAAAGGCATCGGCATTACGCAGGATTTCAAACACCATGTGGGTAGTGTCTGTGGTGCTGTGCTGGTCAAAGCGGGGGTCTTCTGTGATATGGGCAGAGACATAAAGAATGTCTCGCAGCACAGAAAAGAGATTTTCCCGTACGCCCCGGATCAGCTTGCCCGCGACAAAAGCGTCCGCAGGCGCGTTATAAAGCTTCAGCTTCAGTCCGCGCTGCTCCTGGATAATGCGAATATCAAAATTCTGGTAAAGAGCCATCAGCTCTTCGGCGCTGTCACCTTCATGCTCTCCGTTCAATACTGCCAGAGCGCACTGTCGGAACAGGCGGTGTAAACCTCGTTTGCTGGTGTCCTGTAGTTTCTGTACTTCCCGGTTGGATAATACGCGCATGCTCCCCACGGGGTTGACCGTGGTGGTGATGGTGTATACAGAGGTGTGGTTTGTTGTCATGTTCGAACACCCTGACTATTTCGGAGACAGGGTTATTATATGGCGATAGTCTGAAATTTATCAGTCTTGACGAATGGCGATTCCTCTGACAAATTCAGAGTGTTTGGGTTGATTATTCAATACCTTGTGTCACTATTTTTGTATCACTAGCTTTTTTATCACTAGCCTTATTCCACGATTTTATTCACAACCGGACATCCTTGTTTCTCGCCTTGTTCTTGTCTTAACCCTTTTGTCTTCGATGTCCGGAATGTTTATGAGGTGCCTATCATGCCGGTTCAGAAAGTGGCTGATTTTTTAGCTGCTCACCGTGTACCTTACAGGACTCAGCGGCATACACCCGCCTTTACAGCCCAGGAAGTTGCAGAGCAGGCTCATATCAGTGGTCACAGGGTGGCAAAAACCGTCGTCGTCAAACTGGATGGTAAAATGGCGCTCTGTGTTTTACCCGCCACAGAACGAGTAAATTTCAGTATGCTGCGCCATGTCGCAGGCAGTCATACGGCAGAACTGGCCACGGAGGAGGAGTTTGCCAGCCATTTCCCGACCTGTGAACCGGGGGCGATGCCGCCTTTTGGCAATCTGTATGGTTTGCCGGTTTATGCCATGGAGACCCTTAAGTCAGGTCGAACCCTGGCTTTTAACAGTGGTGACGCTTCTGAACTGCTGGTGATTGACTGGGAGGACTTTGATGAGCTGGTACATCCCGTGGTATTGACTGACCGGCAGAAGGCAGCGATCGCTTGATGGTATTGCCTGACGAGGTTTTGCTCTCTAATATGTGGGCTGTGGAACTCAGCACAATAATAATAACAGTTGTCCAGAGGATGCAGTGTCGATGTCTGATAATCATGCAAATACTTCCCAGTCCACCGAAATCCGCAACCAGTCATCCGTAGAAGAAAGTGTGATCGTGGTTGATGAACATAATCATATTACAGGCGCAGTCAGTCGCCAGCAGATGCGCAGGGAAAAACTTTGCCACCGGGCAACTTATGTGTTCGTTTTTGACTCTGAAGGACGTGTGTGCGTACAGGAACGTACGATGACCAAGGACCTTTACCCCGGTTTTTTTGATCCTGCTACTGGCGGTGTCGTCGCTGAAGGTGAAGAGTATGACGAAGCCGCTTATCGAGAGCTGGAAGAAGAACTGGGGATCTCCGGTGTGCCATTGACCGCGCACTGTCATTTTTACTTTCACAACGACGACTGTCGGGTATGGGGGAAGGTCTACAGCTGCCAGTACGATGGTGAGCTGACCCTGCAGGAAGATGAGGTGGCTGCGGTTGTCAGGGAAAAGCCGGAACATATTTTGTCCAATCGCTTTCACAGGAACTACACGCCAGACAGTTTAACGGCTCTGGAGCGGCTTATGAGCCTGCAGTCAGTGGAAGGCTGAAGAAAGCTGATGTTAATATAACATTCTTGTTTTTCAGGCAGTAATGAGAACATCAATATGTTTACCGGTATCGTCAAAGGTGTGTTTCCTGTCAGCGCTATTACGAAGAAAGAGCAGTTTGCAACCCTGTCGGTGGCTTTGCCACCAGAGCTTCTGAGTGGTGTTGAAACCGGGGCCAGTATTGCGATTAATGGCACCTGTCTGACAGTAACGGGGTTCAGTGAATCCGAAGTTACCTTTGATGCCATGCAGGAGACACTGCGGGTCACAAACCTGGGAGAACTTGAGCCGGGAACGCTGGTGAATATCGAAAGGGCTGCCCGCTTTGGTGATGAAATCGGCGGCCACCTGTTATCCGGGCATATTCACGATACCGTGGTGGTTGACAAGGTGATTAACACCCCTGACAACACGACCGTGTTTTTCCGGTTTGATGCCCGCTGGTCCGATTATATTCTACCCAAGGGTTATATTGCCCTTAACGGTTCCAGCCTGACCATTGGCGAGAAAGTAAAAGACAATCGTTTTTGTGTCCATCTGATTCCGGAAACCCTGAAACTCACCACGTTTGGTAACTGTCAGGTTGGGGACAGGGTGAACCTTGAAATCGACAGCCAGACGCAGGCTGTCGTCAATACCGTTAAAAGCTATTTGAAAAAGGCTATCTGAACGCCAACCACTGTTACATAAAATTCATGACGGAGTTTTCAGGCAGCCGCAGCAGCGGCTGCTGCTCTCAGTTTGTCGTAAGATTTCTGCTGTTTCGGTTTCAGGGCTGTTTCGGCTAATCTGAGATGGAAGCGGGCTTCGTGATCTCCCTGGCTGCCCGCAATGATCAGTAACTGCACCGCCATATCGAGATTCTGTACAACACCGTGACTGCCATACAGGCATTTCATGCCCAGTTCTCTGGCAACAGGCTGCAATGCTTTGATGTCCAGTTCCCTGAGGTGTTTGCTGGCAGTTTCCAGTTGTTGCTGACTGGTCTTATAAACGTCAGGATCTCTGGTGTGGAATATCAGGTCTCCGGTTGATCGTCGGTGTTCAATCAGCTTGATGGCCTGTTGTTGTGTCAACGGGTCGCTCTGCTGAAGCGCCAGTTCGACCAGTCGTGTCATTCCTTTGGTAAAGTCGTGGTGATCCTGTTCTTCTTCCAGACAGATCATTGCCAGCCTGAGTCTGGCAGCCCGGGTTATAACGGCATTGTGAGCGGCATCAAGTTCCTGACTGTGAAAGCTCTCCAGTTGCTCCAGCTCGTAGCGTATCGTTCGGTCTCCTGCCTGCCATGCCGTAATCAGGTGTTCGAAGGCTGCATGGACGTCATTGAAGCTGAATGTCCTGCTTTGCTCTCTGAGCAGCAGTTTGCCAAGACAGCGATTAGCCAGCGGGTCGGATGGGTTTCGTGCAAGAGCCTTTTCATAACACGATTTAGCCAGAAGCGTGTTGTTGAACCTGGTCTCCAGTAGCAGCGCCAGTCCTGTCAGGTTGATGAGTGGATCTGTTTCTGCCTGTTCTATCACCTGCTCTATCCGGTTGATGTCCAGTGGCTGGCCTGCCAGCTGACAGAGCTGAGTTGCCTCAATGCAAAGTTCCGGATGTGACAACAGTTTGTCAGCACATTTCAATAGCTCTGGTGCCAGTGACTCTTTGACGTCGGGACGTTCGTTAAATAGTTGTTCAACCGCTTTAATCGGGAACTGTTTTGCCACAAGGTGAACTAATCCCTGCCAGGATGGGTTGTCATGATGTTGCTCAATGATTCCCAGCAGGTGGGTGATGGCAGCCGGGTTCCCTGCATCAACCTGTTCCAGTGCTTTCTCCAGTTCTTCCACGTCAGGCCCGCAAACCACCAGGGCTCCGGTGTTTTGTCTGAGCAGAGAGGACAGGGAAAGGGTTTTTGCATCGGGCTGGATGCAGTCAGCAGGCAGCGGCAGGGGAACTTCAATATCAATGGGAACGGGCAGCTTTAATACAGCTGTTCGTTTAAAGGCTGTCCGTATAGATTCCATATCCACAAATTCAGGCGGTTCCAGACCATCGCCTTCTGCTTCTTCCGGTGCCGGATAAGCGGCTTTAGGGGCTGGCTCACTGACGTCTTCTGTCGCTTTAAATGATTGATAATTGTCGTCTTTCTCCTGAACGGGGCGGTCTTCAATGGCGAGTGAAAACTGCAGCAGTTGTTTTTTGTAACGTTGCACCACTTTGTTCAATGCCCAGCTGAAAAAGCGGTCAATGCGGGATCGTGAAGTAGGAACCAGTTTGAGATCAACCCTGTCGAGCTGTTTCAAATCAACCGCACCACCCACAATTTTTAACTGGGCATCACAAATAAGGCGCTGATGACGGGCGGCTCGCTTGATAAACCATTTGATGATGGGATTTTTCATGGATTTGGGCAGCTTAACACCACTGGTTGCCCCGGCGCTTCTGTCCTGCGACGGTGGGTAAAGCAGTTTTGTGACTGCTTTGAGATTGACTTCGGCTTCGGTAACATGAACCGATCCGAAGTTCTCGCCATCCAGAACCACTTTAACCTGCCCCATGGTGACAGGACCGGCTTTTAAACGGTCAAAATTCAGCTCACCTCTGGATATAACGGGCGTTATGGTTTTGGCACCGGTTTCCGGATCTTCGCGAACAAACAGTTTGGGAGAAGTTCTTTCGATTGAAATAGTGGTGCTGAGATCAAGTGGAATGTGTTGACCATCGACCAGCACTTCCAGCACGCCTTCACTGTTTAGAGCCAGGTCGGGCCTGATCGTTGTAACGTGTTTATTGGTTGTTACTGCTACCTTGCCCTTCAGTTTTACATGGCCTTCGGGCAAATGAATACCATTACCACTACGGGAGAGTTCAAAGGGCTGTGATACATAGGTATTGAGATCCGGTATCTCTCCCGTGACGGTCAGGTTCTCGCCCAGCTTCATGCAGTGAATGCTGGCGGGTTTGGTTGCTGTTAGTTTCAGCTTACCCCTGATAAGGGTGTCCTCTCCGAGAACCTTCTCTATCCCTTTCCCTTCGGGCGCACTGATGTCGATTTTTACATTGCCAATACTAACATCAGCATCCAGCCCGGCAGGACGCATGCTTAAGCCTTGTGGCGATGGCCGGGGTTTGCCATCCGTCAGGGTGACATGGCTGTTTATTCCTGTGACGGTCACCGTGGCATCCAGGTCGCCCTGATTCTTTACGGACAACCTTTCTACATTGGCTGCTATATGTTCACAGCCAGAGAGACGAGCTTCCCCGGTACCCGCACCCTCAACATTACGAGTCAGGTCAATATTAATGCTGCTGGCTGAAAATTGTGTTCTGCCCGTCAGCGTCATCAGATCACTGGTTTGCGAGGGCTTCTTTTGAGGAAAAGGGCGTACTTCATCGTCAGGAATTATCGGAGTGTCTGACGGCTGTTCGGAATAAGGAGGTGGGGGGTTATCTGAATAGGGTGGAGGCTGGTTCAGAGGCAAGGCTATATTTTGCCACCGGGCAAACGGGCTGGACGGTGTAAGAACCTCTTTCAGCTCGTTGACCACTTCCAGTGCGTTATCAATATTCCCTTCCGCACGACCACACTGAACATTCAGGCGTCTTGGAGTCTCTCCCTTTCTGGCAGCTGGCGCGGCTTCTGTATCAGGAATTTTGGGACGGTAATCCAGGTGGATGTCTGAAAATGCACCGTCAGCCTGCAGCTCCCCTTTAGTAGCAACCGTTACTTTCCCCAGTTTTGCAGACAGCCGGAAATTCAGCTGTCTGAACAGGGCGTCAATGAGTGGATCTGGCGAAGCTTTTACACTCTTGAACAATGAGGCAGCGCCGGCGGTGGCGAATTCAGGGAGTTCAACATTGATCTCCTGAGCATTCAGGGAAACAAAATTGGGTGCCTGAGTCACCTGACCGATTTCTTTCAACAGGCCATAACCGGCAGACAGGGCGTTCGGAGCCGTAATGTAGTTAAACAGCATTTGTCCTGCACTGCCTGAAAGTCCAGCCTTTATACCGCTGGCGGTTACGTTGGCTTTAACCACCTGACCGTCTGGCATATCAACGGCTGTTGTTGCCTTCAGTTCTGATATTTTGAAAACAGGACACATCTTGCCACCCGGGCCTTTGACAAAGTCTATGCCTGCAATGCAGACATTAACGTTGTCGAGTACGATTTGTCCTTCCGGGGTATTGAGTACCAGATGGTCCAGAGGAATATCAATACGCACGCTTCTGGGTTTCCCCTGTCCGGAGTGGCTCGCGGCGTAAAAATCTCTCACGGAGGCCAGAAACTTTGAGAGAGGCTCAATCACCTTTTTTCCGTTGGAGGCAAGGCTTTCATAGGATTGAGCAGCTTTCTCACATTCACGACAGAGAGCGGCAGCCTGTTCGCGTTGTTTAGGGAGTGCCTGTTGCTCTTCTTCCAACTCTTTTTTCAGCGCTGCTTTTTTTTCCTGAAGCTCTCTGGTTCTGGATGCTTTGAAGAGCTTTAGTTGACCCGACCCGTTTTCCAGTTTTTTGATTTTATCTTCAAGTGTCTTAATTTTTTTCTCGGTGTCTACACAGAGATTTCTGGCTTTCTCATACTGTTTCTTAGCCGCTTTCTTGATTTTTTTGCTCTCTTCAAGCTCTTTTTTGTCCATTAAATAGCCAGTTGATGCGACGATTTTTTTGGCTATTTTTGAGATCAGTGAAGAAAATGCAGAGCTTTTCGATTGGTAGGCCAACGGTTGTGACGCTTCGGTACTGGTCTTGTGCAATGGTTGGCTATGATCAGCAGCGACGTCGACCTCACTGTGACGGGCGGGTGCGTGACTGCTTTGCGTTGCTCTTGTGTCTGGTTGCAGTTCGTGGACGCCGGGTTTTTCCAGGCTTTTTCTGGACGGAGAGGGTCTGGTGTCAGGGGCTTCTACCACGGACCTGAGCAGATTTATTTCCTGTTCAAGCTTGTCAATCTGGCGCTGTTCAAGGTCTGGCATCCGGTTTAATGCACAGGCTTTGTCGTGTACCTTTGACTGAGAGGCAGGCACTTCTGTATATGAGACCTCCTGCCCGTTATGTAGACCTTTTTCCGTCGTCTGTTCGCCTCTCTTTGCTTTGTTAGAGGTTTGCAGAACGTCGGAATGTCCTCCTTTAGGCCCAATCCTGTTCATGTAACATCCTGTTTCTGACAGTTGTTTTAATTAGGTTGTGTTAATTAGGTTGCCTGCGGTCTGTCGCTTCCTGCATCCAGTCCGGAGTCGCCTCTGGTACATTGGTACTTCTATGGCCACGGTTCAGGTTAGCCCTTACTGGTGTAATGGCAGCCGGAAGCAGACTCTGAACCGTTTGCTGTCCAGTCTGCATCTGTTGTATCAGCAGGGTTGATAGCCGGGCCTGGTCATTCAGGGCCTGAAGGTTGTTCAGCAGTGTCGCGAAATGGTTGATCATCTCCAGCTGAGCGGGTGCAATGTCATCTGTTTCTTTTGCCTGTAACAGCAATGGGCGCATTTCGTGTATTTTGTTGACAAATTCATCAGGGGTAAGGGTCAGCTCACGGGGTATCGAAAACAGCTGTTGTACGAAACGGTTATAAGGATGATCATCAGAAGTGTTAAATGAATGACAAAATGCTGTTGCCACTTCCGGCTTCTCATGGGTATGTTGCCAGAGTTCATGAAAGGCTTCTTTTCCAGCCTCTTTCATTTCGGCAGGTAATTCCGGGTTGGAAAGTGTTTCAAGCAGCAGCCTGGCAGCATCAATATATCTTGGATAACCGATACTACCGTCCTTGATCTCCCAGCGAATCCTTGCTTTCAGGGCATCCGGGTTGTGGTTTTGAATACCCGTTTCCAGAATCTGTTCAGCGGCAAACTCTCCCTGGATGTGAAGATGTAATTCAGCAGAAGGTACTGGTAATTTATATCTCTGCATCAGGTTGCTGATCCGGTTGATAAGTTCCGGGGCTTCAGGATCAATCGCTGACAGGTCGGCCAGTGGTCTGGTGGGATATTCCCGCAGGATTTGAACCACGGACTCTCCAACCACACTTTCGATGGCGTCCACTGTTTGTGCAAGTGCTTTTGGTGACCCCTCAAAGCGACCGCTTTTGACATGGTCGCAGATCAGCTGAGTGACCACTTCTCCGGGGCAGCGTCCCTCTTTGACCAGACGAAGTAACTGACACATGGCCTCTGAGCCAGCGAACGGGCCAGACTTGTAAGCAAACGACAGCGTATCAATGACCAGCTCGATATTGTCTGGCTCTTCACGCTCAAAATCCAAAGCCTTTTCTGTCAGCCAGTCCGGGTCTGCAGTTTCAGGTACTTCAGCATAATGTTTTCTTTGTAACAGTGCGGCGAAAATAGCGACGGATTTTGGTGGGTCTACTTCTGTCAGTTCGTGGGCAATTTTATAATATTCAGCCCGCTCAACCGGGTCATCGCATTCGAGGATTAACTTTTTGTAAACCGGTGCGGTGATGGCCAGACAGGCTCTGAGTGCTTCGCGGTGATGCTGGCGCTGCTTTAACTCCTTATACATCATGACCAGTTGCCTTGACTGTTCGGGACTGGTGGGGTCTGTCGCCTTTTCGCGGCTGGCAAGAATACACTGTTGTTCCAGTCGTTTCGGGCAGATCAGGAGTCTTGAGTTAATCAAAGACCAGTACTGAAGCAGGTCGCCACCGATCTGGTCGAACAGCTCGGTCATGACAATGGTTCCATGATCGTCTTCTTTTCCACTACCGGGTATCAGTCCGGGAAGTTGGACTTCAATCTGTGCGCCTACCTGAATGGACGAACCGTTTGCAGTTTGGGTAATTCTGGTGAACCGGGAACGAAGCAGCGGACCGAGTATCAGCTTAATCAGCGGGTTGCTGCTTTCAACCTCAATATAACCTTTGTCCTGCCTTTCACGGTCGGATAGCTTTTCCAGTTGCTTTCTGGAATGTTTCAGGTCTTTAAGAGCAATGTCGCCTTTGCGCACCGGGGCGTGCAGGGATAGTTTTGTTTTTCCGCCCAGTAAAGTACCCAACAGACGTAACAGTAAGGATGAAGACAGTTTTAGATGCTTTGGTTCAAGTGTCAGCTCACAGCTCAGTGAGCCGTTGTGATCCTTATCCATATCAGACAGGGCGATCTTATTCAGAGCGACGACGGAAGGTCTGTCGTCATCGGCGTCAAAATCTATTTCCATCCCCCCCATGGTGGTGACAGCTGACTGGTCAGCCTCCTGATGGATGAGATTAATCTTTTTGGAGATTTTCAGATCTTTGAAGATCGCTGTACCTTTGTCAAATTCGGCCAGCCCCGGGAGTTTGCTGGCCGGGTCTGCGTACTCTCCGTCAAGCGCATAAGCGGTATTAGTGTTACTGTACTTAACCTCCAGCTCTGTCAGTGAAACCTGAACAGCGGTGTTGTCACGGGGCAGGTTTGGGCTGTTTTTACCTTCTCGTAACCAGGTGTAGGCTGACGTGAAGTTAAGAAATTTACCAATATCAGTTCCCAGATGTACCTCCCCTAAGTTGGTTGCAACTTTCAGGCTGACAGGTTCTTCCTGGTACTCCACAGGAATATCTACATCACAGCGTACCTGATGTATGCTGATGGTTGTCTGGCGTTGCTGGTCCTGAATTTCAGTGCTTTCGCTACCGGGGGGCTGCAGACAGGCTGACAGGGACAGGTTGGATACAACAAGAGGCCCGTTCTGGGTCTCTATGGTCAGTTTGGGGATTTTAAGGTGCTGATAAATACCAGCTTTTTGGGGGTCGAGGTCTTTAAATGCCGTCAGGAGTATATCGGTGAATATTTGCTGCCAGGTTTCATCCGTCATATCAAAAGTTACCCCGGCCCATTTTTCCAATAGCTGGTATCTGGCCAGGTTAGCCGCCCGCTTCTGAGCCTGAGGCACAATAAAATGTTTAAAGGGCTTGGCGATGACCTGATTGGCAACGGGTTTAACAACGCGTTCTGCCAGTGGCTTGATCAGAAAGTCCCTGACAGGGCTGATGATATAATTTTTAAGCCCCTGTACGATCCAGTTGCCTGACCCACTGGTTTCTGGTGTGGCTGCTTTGCTGGTTCCTTCAGCCTGTTCAGGGGACGTTCCCCAAAACCAGCCAAAGGCGCGTTGCAGACGGCCGGGCTGTGGCTGCTGGATATCAACCTGCATTTTTTGTATTGGTTTGAAGGAATCAGTGGTTCCGTCATCTTTCCGGCTGGGTATTTGCCTGAACACCTGGTTAAGGTCGACCGTGTCTACTTTTCGATGCTCATGGGATGGGTCTGATGAAGAAGTATCAGGACGAGGCAGGCTCTCCAGTGCATCATAAAACGGTAACGAGTCTGTGGGAGATGACGGTCTGCTGGGTTCCATGCTTGCCGGGCTTTAAACAGCCGTGTCCTGTGGTAATGAGCACTGTTTAAAGTCTAGCAGTCGGAGTCCTGACTTATCGTTTAGATAAAAGGCTGATTTTATATGCGTTAACAGTATCAGGTATTTTTGGACAGAACCGTGTGCAGGCATTATAAATATACATGCTCACTCATGTGTCCAAACGGGGGTTGCCCTCGTTCATAGAGCGTAAGAAAAAATCTGTGCCGCCTTATACTGGCGGCACAGTGCGTTTTAGCTTCTGTTTTTCTTTTTCGTTGTTTTGCGTGCAGCTTTTCTCGCAAACATCAGCTGATAGACATCGTTGTAAACGCTTGCGAAATGCACGTTCATTCCTGAGCGAATGTAGTCAGGCAGTTCGTCGTAATCTCGACGGTTTTCCTCTGGCAGAATCAGTTCTGAAATGCCCTGTCTGCGGGCTGCAATCACTTTCTCGCGAATACCTCCGACAGCCAGTACCCGACCTGTCAGGGTCAGCTCTCCGGTCATGGCGACCGATCTGGGCTTTTTTCCCTGCGCCAGTGAGATCAGGGCGGTCGCCATTGTCACGCCTGCGCTGGGACCGTCTTTAGGGGTAGCGCCCTCAGGTACATGCAGGTGGATAAAGGCTTTTTCAAAAAACTTTTCATCGGCACCGAACTGGCTGGTCTGGCTGGAAACATAGCTGTAGGCAATTTCAGCCGATTCTTTCATCACATCGCCCAGCTTGCCCGTCAGTTTGAATCCGGCCCGTTGACGATGCACCAGCCCCGCTTCCACGGGAAGGGTGGCACCGCCCATGGAGGTCCAGGCCAGCCCGGTTACCACGCCAATACCGTCAATGGCTTTCTCTTTACGGAAGTAGGGTGCGCCCAGATATTCCTCAAGGCTTTTGATGGTAACGCTCAGGCTCTTCTGTTTGCCTTTCAGCAGTACTACCACGGCTTTGCGAATGATTTTCTGCAGCAGTTTTTCCAGATGACGAACACCCGCTTCACGGGCATAGCCTTCTATCAGCACTTTCAGAGTGGCGTCAGAAATTTTCAGTTGAGCCTTTTTCAGTCCGGCATTCTTCAGCAGCTTGGGCCACAGGTGGTTTCTGGCAATTGCCAGCTTCTCTTCGGTGATGTAGCCGGACAGCCTGATGGTGTCCATACGGTCGAGCAGTGGCCCGGGAATGGTGTCGAGCTGGTTGGCAGTGCTGACAAACAGTACTTTGGACAGATCAATGCGCATATCCAGGTAATGATCCAGGAATTCACTGTTCTGTTCCGGGTCCAGAACCTCCAACAGTGCGGAGGCTGGGTCACCCCGGTAGGAGGCACCGATTTTGTCAATTTCATCCAGCATAATGACCGGGTTGGCAACATCAACCTCTTTTAGCGCCTGAACCAGTTTGCCCGGCAGGGCACCAACGTAGGTACGACGGTGGCCTTTTATTTCTGCTTCGTCCTGCATGCCCCCAAGGCTGAAACGGTAGAACTTGCGGCCCAGAGATTTTGCGACCGAGCGACCAATGGATGTTTTGCCCACTCCGGGTGGGCCAACCAGCAACATGATGGAGCCGGAAATTTCTTTCTTGAATGCTCCGACAGCCAGGAATTCAATAATTCGATCCTTGACGTCTTCCAGCCCGTCATGGTCTTCGTCGAGCACCTTGCGGGCAAAGTCCAGGTCAAGGTTGTCCTCAGAATAACGTCCCCAGGGAACAGAAGTCGCCCAGTCCAGATAGTTGCGACAGATAGCGTACTCCGGTGAACCGACTTCCAGAATGGATAGCTTCTTCAGCTCGTCGTCAATTTTTTTACGGGCGGTTTCAGGCACTTCAAGCGTTTTAAGACGGGACTCGAACTCTTCTATCTCAGCGGTACGGTCATCCTTGGAGATGCCCAGCTCTTTCTGAATAACTTTGAGCTGCTCACGGAGGAAGAACTCTCGCTGGTGTTTGCTGATCTTACGATTGACTTCAGCATTAATCTCACCCTGCAGTCTTGCCACTTCCTGCTCTTTACGGATCAGAACCAGCACTTTTTCCATGCGCCGCTGGACTTTCAGGGTTTCCAGAACATCCTGCAGTTCCTGACCGGGGGCGGTGGTGATAGCTGCGGCGAAGTCGGCCAGCGGGGAGGGGTCTTTGGGGCTAAAGCGGTTCAGATAATTTTTCAGTTCTTCGCTGTAGAGCGGGTTCAGCGGAATCAATTCCTTAATAGCCTGAATCAAGGCCAGGGCATAGGCTTTGATTTCGTCGCTGTCGTCCTGAATGTTTTCTGGATATTCCACCTGAACCAGATAAGGAGGGCGTCTGCGTAACCATTGCTTGATACGGAAACGCTGCATGCCCAGGGCAATAAACTGGATCTGGTCACCTTCACCCACTACATTATGAATTTTGACGGTACAGCCAACCTCTGGAAAGTCTTCCGGATCAACCTTCGTGCTGTCGCCCGGCATACCTGCTACATAGCTCAGGCCAACCACTTTATGGGGGCTCTGGCTGACCCGTTGCAGAGTTTCTTCCCAGTCTTCGGAACTGAATACCAGTGGCTGAACCTGTGCCGGGAAGAATGGACGGTTGGATACAGGTATCAGGTAAAGTTTGTCTGGAAGTGCGTGTTCAGGAAGAACCAGTGTGGTGCCTGTTTCTATATCCTGCTCATCAGCAGAAATAACTTCTGGATCGATAGATTCCTGGTCTGTCATGATGTTTGATAGCCGGTTTGATTTGTTGAAGTGGATAATGACTATTTGGAGTCATTCCGGGTAATTTCAATAGAGACTGTGTTTAAGTATGGTTTACTGAATCGTGCTTGCCATCGATAAATGTCATGCCTGAGGGAGGCAAAATAATGAACAGTCAGCAGGTTCTGGATTTCTGGTTTGGCGGCGAGGCTCTAGGAAAGGCGCAGCTTAAACGCTGGTGGCATAAAGACAGTGATGTGGATGCAGAAATAACATCCCGGTTCCGGGAACTGGTTAATGATGTACATCAGGGGCTTGGCGATAAGTGGTCGGAAAGGGCTGAAGGTCGGTTAGCCGCGATCATCTGCCTTGATCAGTTTCCCCGCAATATGTTTCGTGACCAACCACAGGCTTTTCAGTATGACCAGAAAGCGCTTGAATTGTGCAGGCAAGGTTTAGAAAGCGGTGCTTATCAGGAGCTGCCGTTACTCTGGCAATCTTTCTTTTTTATGCCACTGATGCACAGCGAAGATCTGGCGGATCAGAATGACTGTGTTAAACAGTTTACCCGGCTGACCGACCAGGCTGACGGGTCACTGAAAGAGTATTTGTCCGGTTCTCTGGACTTTGCCAGACAGCATCGGGATATAGTGCAAAAGTTTGGTCGCTATCCTCACCGGAATGCCATTCTGGGCAGAGAGAGTTCTGAGGAAGAACTGGCATTTCTTCAGCAACCCGGCTCATCGTTTTAAGGCTCATGTTTTGATGGGATAACGACGGGTCATTGTTGGGCTGATACCCTGGAGTTCGACTCTGTCTGCCTGACAGGCACGAAACGCCAGTGCCTCCTGAAGGCTGCTAAAACTGAACTCGGTATAACGGCTGGCGCGGCTGGCGTCCCGGTATTCAATAAATAAAATGGAATAGATGGCAACGGTGCCTCTGCCAGTTTTTATTCTGGCTTGCGACAGCCAGGTATGCAGTGGGCAGTCATACAAACAGTGCCAGAGCTGAAGATCGTATTGATCCAGAGTCTCGTGAGCAAACTCCGGCATCGCAGGCGTCGAGTCAGAGTGGGCAACGGGAATACTGGGTAAGGCATTCATTGAGCAGCAGGCAGAAACCTTTCAGAAAATGAACGCCCATTAAATCAGTGTTGTTACCGTTGTACAAGACGGGCTTTCCATAGACTGAAGAGTTAAAAACGGACGTTTTTTCTAACGATATCAGCTGGTTGTCAGAAAAATGACTTTCTAGTTATTTTCCGAATTTCAACGATTTGCGGTTGCGAACTGATCGGCGTTTCTATACATTACGCCTCGTTCGCTGCAGAGGCGAACCACAAAATGGTGAGGTGTCCGAGTGGCTGAAGGAGCACGCCTGGAAAGCGTGTATACGTTAACGCGTATCGAGGGTTCGAATCCCTCCCTCACCGCCATACAGTTTGATAAAAAAATTTGCGCGCTCGTAGCTCAGCTGGATAGAGTACCTGGCTACGAACCAGGCGGTCGGAGGTTCGAATCCTCCCGAGCGCGCCATAATCTAAGCCCACATCAATCGATGTGGGCTTTTTGTGTTTTACACTGCGCTTCTTTTGTTAATAATCCTGCCCATTTCTCTGCCCATCCATCGTGATGGCTGGCCTTTTCAACAACCTCTGTTTGTATGCAGGTTGAATGGGCAAAAAAATTTAAATAGTGATCGCTGATTTCTCTGGGGATAATTGGGTCGTTTTGACCATAGAAATGAATCTGTGGCACCTGTTTCAGGCTGCTGGCAAAGCTGACTGGATTAAGGGCGGTTGGCATGGGGCTGACTTTGTGAAAACTGTTGGTGAATTCAGGGTCAAGGTTTCCTGCAATAGTGCGAACACTGATGACATCGTTTCGTTTGGCTGTAATGATTAGTGCGATAGTAGCACCGCCAGAGTAACCAACCAGTTCAAGTTGTTTAAAGTCGTATTGTTGCTTGAGTGTTGTAATTGCTTCGTTCATTGAATCAATAACTTTCTGGTCGTACCTTCCAAAAGTCCAGATATATGGAGAGCATTCTGGCTGCATAATAAACTGGCATGGCCGGGCCAGATACGCAATATCTCGTTTTTTATCTTCAATCATGATTTTGTGAACCAGTCTGTTGACTGGTGTTGGGTTTGAAGACGGGCGCCCACTACGCATCCAGGCTTTACCATCCCCTTCGATATAAATTCTCAGTATGTCCGATGACTTGCCGAAACCTGGCTGCATACCCATGATAGGAAAGCCTGTGGTTTGAATTATCCGGATGTTAAGATGCTTTTGTCTGGTAAGTTGCGTGGTGGTTTTCAGTGAATCGGTTGTCTGGCAGCCAGAAAAAAGAAATAAAATCAGTATTAAGAATAAATAAAAATGACGCATTTTATTTTTGGTTATCAATGTTTTTATTGGAACAATATTACCATTGATTATTTATTTTGTTTGAATTTTTTAAGGTTTATTTAAATAAACTTCTCAAAATAGTTTTTCTAGTCGGCCTTGTAAAGTTTCTTTTCTTACAAAAAGCTAACGGATTTACAGATCTTTTTTTAATTCGAAAATATTATTTAAGTTTACTGGCTGCCAACTGTAGGATACCGAGCCTTCAGGCTGTGTGCCTGGCACTTTTTTTCATTTGAGAGAGCTCAAAATCGAAATAATTCAACGAGCATAAAATCCAGACTAGAAGTTGGAGTTGGAATAATGAAACAAGTTCAGGTGTTTAAAAAAACACTGCTTTCTTTAGCCGTAGTTTCGGCATTTGGTGGTTATGGGACAGTTACACAAGCTAAACCTACTACAGGAGGGGGGACAACGGTAAATCCGTCACCGTCCACTTCCTCAACGTCCGCTACGTCGTCAGCGTCCTCATCAACGCCGTCGTTGAACGCGTCGTCTATCCCTACGCAGTCCACGGTCAGTCCGTCACAGTCTACGGTCAGTCCGTCACAGTCTACGGTCAGTCCGACACAGTCCACGGCTACCCCGACACAGTCTACGGCTACCCCGTCACAGTCCACGGCTACCCCGTCGCAGTCCACGGCTACCCCGACACAGTCTACGGCTACCCCGTCACAGTCCACGGCTACCCCGTCACAGTCCACGGCTACCCCGTCACAGTCCACGGCCACTCCGACACAGTCTACGGTTCCCCCGACGCAGTCAACCACTGGTCAGACAGCCACTGGTCAGACAGCCACTGGTCAGACAGCCACTGGTCAGACAGCCGCTGGTCAGACAGCCGCTGGTCAGACAGCCGCTGGTCAGACAGCCGCTGGTCAGACAGCCACTGGGCAGACAGCCACTGGGCAGACAACTACTGGTCAGACAACCACTGGTCAGACAACTACTGGGCAGACAACTACTGGGCAGCAACAACCTAAGTCGTTCAACCCAATTACCTTTGAGCAGGGTAACGATCAGGAAATCAAAGAGCATCTTGTACTGCTAGAAGATAAATTCAACGCATTAACGGGTAATGATTTCAAAACAAAATCGATCAGGTACTCATCCAGAGCCTTGTTTGATCATCTGCAACAGGCAGATAATGACGTTGCTGACTTAAATAAAAAGCTACAAAGTGCTAAGGCCGCATCAGCAGATCCTAAAGTAGTTGCAGACTTAGAAAATAAGATCAAAAAAGCTGAGGAATATGCGAAAAAAGCCAGACAGGATCTGGTGGCCTTTGCAAAGGCTAATCAAGACAGGTTAGGACTTAAAGATAACTTTTTGCTGGCTGCCACTCAGAGTGTTGCAGGTAATAAACCAGGAGTTGTTCGTCAGGAAAAAAATGCTGAGCCTGCAGAAAAAGTCGACTTTGCTGCTCTGCGTAGAACCTCTGAAGGTGTGACAGCTGATGCTTCAAAAGTGGGTCTTGATGCTTCACCAGTGCAAGCTAAAGGAGAAGATACTGCTAAATTCCAGACAAGAGTTGCAGAAGCCCGGAAAAAACTGGACGCTCTGTCTCAGGACGATTTCAGGAAGATCTTCCTGATAAAAGACCCCAAAGCTCCGGATCCAAGTCAGGCAAAAGATGTTGCTCCTGAGGTGATCAGACTTAAAGGCTATGATCTGCGTGTTCCTGAGCTTTACAATGCCTTTATGGATCGCGTCCAGAAAGATGTTCCTGAGCTGTTTGATTCTTCTGCCAATGCTGCTGCTTCAGCGGACGTGGTATTTACCGGAGGAACGGTGGAACTTGATGGTTTTAAAACCAGTCCACAATCTCCACTGCCAGGTGCGCACTTTGTTACTCCCAAGGGTGCTAAAGCCGCAGACCCTTATGGTACCTATACTGTCGCTGAAGGCTCCGATGTTTACCAGGCATCAATTGGTAAAGATAAGCCGGTAGATACCTTTGTTGTCGAAAATTCTAAATTTCACGCAGAAGATGGCGTGTATGCGTCCAAGGTTTCGATTAAGGACACAGAGAATGTTGCAGGTTATGCCGTTGACGCTGCTGGCAATGTGACAGAAGGCTATTTGCCTATCGTCGCAAAGTCTTATGAAGACACTGCTGTAAAGGGTAAGCCAGCGGCTAATGGAGTAACACCAGTCATCGCACGTAAGCGCACAGTTGCCAGTTTTCAGGGTGTTAAGAATGGGATGGTGACGGTTAAAGGTCATGAGGATGTTAGTATTACCTCCTCTAACCTTAAGTCTGATGGTCTTGGTGTAGCAGTTACTAAAGGAGGTGCTGGTACCGAAAATATGACCATTAAGGACTCTACCATCAATATGGCTTCTGGCACAGAAATTGTGGCACAGAATCTGGTTGTTGAGGGTTCATCGAAGATTAACTCTACAGTTGACGTCGTTCAACAGACCACTCAACAGACCGCTCAGCAGAGCAGTCAACAAGGTGCCACTCAGGCTGCTTCGTCTGGTAGTTCGAATCAAGCTCCGAAAACTCAGCCACAGCCTGCCAAGAGTCAACAAGTGGTTGGCCTGACGACTGTTCGTGGCGCAAATCTGAAGAAAACCTTTGTTGAAACAACGACTCAGAATGGGCAACAGACTACAAAAGATGTGGAAGTGGACGCAGTAGATACCTTCAAAATAGGCAAGGGATCTGAAGTCCTGGCTAACATTGAGGGCTACGAAGAAGGAACCGTTGCAGGTACTTTGATTTCTGATCATATTGGTTCTGATAACAGTCGGATCAATAAACTGGTTTTAGAACAAGGTGCTGTTCTGCGCAGATATTCTTCTGACGGTAACACTATCTACGGTAGTGAAAAGCTTGATGTAACTGTTGGTAACGGAATGACCGTTATCCATGATGTTAATGGCTTTCATACCATTGTTCTCGATGGTGGTTTGCTGGAAGGTAGTCTGACGGGTTTGAACCCCATTGCCCAGCCTGCTCAAGGTCAAGAAGCCTTTGAAGGCTCTACTGTAGAAATGAAGTCAGGTACTTATCAGGGTGGTGATGTCACAAATGTGAAATCATTTACCATTTCTGGTCCAGTTCATTTAATGCCTGGTAGTACCAAACTGAATAAAGTGAATGCCGATGGCAGTGTTCAGGCTACAGAAACTAAGCCAATTAATATTCGAGGGGATGTTCCTGTTACAAGTGGATCTGTTTTTGTTATCTCAAAAGCTCCTGATTTAGCAAAAGGTCAGTCGCCTGTAAATGTAAATGGTAGTGTGGATTTCAAGAAAGGTAGTGGTTTGGCTGTCGTCGTTGACGATTTTACAACTTCAGCTGACCTGAATGTTGCCTACTTGAATATTGAAGATGGTACCCCTGATTATGGTGCAGGCGTGCTGAAACTTGAAGGTGGCAACAAGGTTCATATACGACCTCAGAATCTGACTGATGAGGCGTCTTATGATAAAACGAAAGCGTTGTACGAAAAGGCTAAAGAGGATCCAAAAGCTTTTGCTGATATGACGATTGTCAACTATCAATCTGTTCAAGGAAGTTTTGAGGCACCTGTCAGCGAATACCCACTGCTGAATGTGGCCTCTGCTCCTGAAGCTTCTCCTCTACCGTCTCCTGGCTCGTACAAAGTCAGGTTGACATTTAACACTGATCCACGAAATGCTTTCCGTTCTGTATGGAATATGAACAGCAATGATGCTGATGTAGCGTCTGCAGCCTTATTGTCTTCTCTGGAAGCCGGTGGAGAAACCGGTAGAGCAATGTTTAATGCTATTCAGAAAGATGGCTACCAGAGAGCTGCTTCAGAGAACCAGTGGGATCCACATGTAGGTATGGGCATGGCTGCGGTAACGGTTACTCAGAAGGCTAATCAGTCCATCAGTCGTCATCTGAACCGACATCGTACCGGAATCGCAACTGGTGATATGTTTGAATCAAAAGGCGTCTGGGGTGAGTACTTTTACAGTGACGGTGAAATGGATGACAAGAGTGGTGTCCGTGGATTCGAGAACAAAGTGAATGGTATTAACCTTGGCCTTGATGCGCTGCTTAATGACCAGTTGACAGTTGGTTTTGCCTTTACATACGGTGATGTGAAAACAGAAACCAATAAATCCGGCCGTGACGCCAGCGGTGATACCTTTATGGGTACTCTTTATACTGGCTGGACCATGGAAAATTACTTCTTCGATACCATGTGGAGTTACGGACGCGGCAGTATCGACATGAAGCGGAAGACGAGTCAGGGTACTTATAAATCTGATACCAAGAGTGACACCCTGGGTGCTCGTCTGGTCGGTGGATACAACTACCAGCTCAACCAGTGGCTGATTCAGCCTCAAATCGAATTTAACTATGTGAAAGTTAAATTCGATGACTTCAAGGAAAAGCAGCAACATGGTGTGTTTGCGCAATCAGTGAAGCTGGATGACTTTGAAGTTATGGAGCTGGGAGCAGGTTTGAAGTTAATGGCTGATTATGACGTTGCTAACGGCATGCTGAAGCCTGAGTTTACTCTGATGGGTTACCACGACTTTAAAGATAAGAAGCCTGAAGTGCAGGGTACATTCCTGAATGGTGGCAGAACTTATCATGTTAGTGGTAGAGATCGTGAGGAGAACCGTGTTCTGGCAGGTGTTGGTCTGAAGTATGAAATGAACAACAACCTGTCTCTGGGTCTGAACTACGATTACAACTGGCAGGGTGACTACACTGCTCACGGCATTGTAGCCAGCGTTCGTTACGACTTCTGATTTAGAGTTGGTCCGTTTATGGCCAGACATGATTTTAACCACCAGTGTCTGTAACAAGACCTGAACTTCTTGCCCTGCTTTTGCAGGGCTTTTTTTTATGGTGTTAATAATAGGTGGGAAGGCCGGATATTCTGAGGGATCAATATTTTCGATAAAAATCAGATGATTAGAACAATAATCGTTGACTCGTTCCGGTGGAATCTCTATAGTTCGCCTCCGTTGACGCAGGGCGCTCGTAGCTCAGCTGGATAGAGTACCTGGCTACGAACCAGGCGGTCGGAGGTTCGAATCCTCCCGAGCGCGCCAAGTTAACACAATATGAGATGCTCTCATACGCAAACACTGCGTCCGTAGCTCAGCTGGATAGAGTACCTGGCTACGAACCAGGCGGTCGGAGGTTCGAATCCTCCCGGACGCGCCATTTTATTAATTAAATGGTTAAACAAGTGTTTGAAAGTCAACGACAATTGTTGTTAGTATTCAGTTGCCGACTGGTGAGGTGGCCGAGAGGCTGAAGGCGCTCCCCTGCTAAGGGAGTATACGGTTTGTAGCCGTATCGAGGGTTCGAATCCCTCCCTCACCGCCATACAGTTTGATAGAAAGTTTTGCGCGCTCGTAGCTCAGCTGGATAGAGTACCTGGCTACGAACCAGGCGGTCGGAGGTTCGAATCCTCCCGAGCGCGCCATATTTGACCAGAGAAGGTCTTGACGGTGAGGTGGCCGAGAGGCTGAAGGCGCTCCCCTGCTAAGGGAGTATACGGTTTGTAGCCGTATCGAGGGTTCGAATCCCTCCCTCACCGCCATACAATTTGATAAAAAGTTTTGCGCGCTCGTAGCTCAGCTGGATAGAGTACCTGGCTACGAACCAGGCGGTCGGAGGTTCGAATCCTCCCGAGCGCGCCATATTAAAAGCCCTGCTAAGCCATTAGCAGGGCTTTTGTCGTTTGTGTAGGTGAAAGTCTTCTGTCGAACCCGCAATACGACAGAAAAGAGGGCGGTAAAAAAAGAAAACGGCACAGCTCTTGATATGCTCTAAACTTTTCCGGGTTCCAGAAAAATCCTTATTAAAAATAAAAAGTCTTTCGGGAGTCCTTCGCCAATGCTTCGTTTTTGGAAAGGTCGAGCGCTTGTATTTTGTTTTCTCGTTTTAATGGTCTGGGCCAGGTATTCCATGGGTGGAACAGGCCATGATGTAGGGTTATACGGCTCGAATTTGGGACTGCCGTCAGCAGAAACCACTCAAAACTCAGAGAGTTCGCTGGTCGCTTTCTTTAAGGTCGATGCCCGTGATGCCAATGGTTTTGATCTGGCCACCATAACCCAGTTCAGCAATGACGATTATTTAGCGATTTATTATCAGGAAGGTAAGGAGGTCTGTCGCGCCTTTTATCAGTCTGTTGACCAGAAAGTCGCTGTCGGTGTACACGATACCAGTGCTGGCGAAATCCAGTTAGGGTATGTCCAGTATGACCCGCTGAATGCGTCTGTTAATGTGGCAAGGATGGTCAGTGCTGAATTTACCGGGCATGTTCAGCAGGCGGTTCTTTGTTTAGCCCAACCCTCCGGGCATTGTGAATCAGGCTTCATTAACGTTAATGAAGATCACAAGAGTTATCAGCCCTATACATCGCACAGCGTTTATTTTCCCCCGGTTCTCGAAGAGTCCAGTGGGGCTACCCGAATCATAATGGATGGGGAGCTGGTCACTATTGCCAGAGATGGAAAGGCGACTTATCACAGGACTCATGCACCGGGAAAGCAGGGTGAAAGTAGCAAAAAGACTTCCAGTGAAGGCAATTCACAACCATCAACTGCTTCGGGTGCGTCCGGTACCAGTACCAGAGTTTTCTCTGTTACGCCTGTCCCTACAGGTCAGGCATCTTCATCCGGGGGAAGTGGCGACGATGATGATCCGGAAAAACAGAACAACAGAAAGGTGCCTGATGACTATCAGGAGCCTGCCCGGAGTGAGTCGCCCCGGCTGACCCAGACACAAATAGCCTATTACCGGCAGTTGATTAATGCAGTCCTGAATTTTGGTATCAATGACCGGGTTTCTGTGGACTCCGTCATTGTGGATTATTTGCTCCGTTTCAGCAGTCACCCCCGAAGGCTTTACCAGGCCTTACGACAAGATATGATCGAAAGATTTGGTATCAATGAAGGAGACCTGATTAACTTTGACGATAGAGCAGAGCTTGCCATCAGTCATGCATCGAGGACGCCCGACTTCTCGGGCAGAGGGCGTCAGGACAGTTATTTTACGGTGTTATTAAATACTTATCTGGCTGAAATTGAACGACACCCCAATAGGCTTTCAGACACTGACCTGGCCACCGTTTCCGATTTACTGTCACTCTATTACGGGCACATTTTAGCGGCCCGTTACACGCCCGCAATTTTCAGGGAAATAGGTGAGGGGGAATTTTGTCTGCCACCCGGGCTTAAAGAGATTAAAGACGACGGTGGTTGTATGGGTGCAAACTGTTTTTTGCCTGCTTTTTGTGCGCCGCGTAATCTCGCTCACGGGGTCAGGACTGTATTTGGAACGCACACCGCCATCACGTCTTTCAGCTTTTTATTGATCTCTTACTTTTATTTTAACGCCGATAACCTGTTCGGACCCGATGTGGAAGCGGATGAGGTTCTCGGATTACTATTTTCCGTACTCAGTAACGGAGCCAGTCTCATCGCTTCAGTTCTAAACTCTGCTTCCTCGTATGGGGTGTTGAGTATGGCGCCCAATATCCACTGGCAGGAAATAGCTTTACTGGTCCTGTTGAATTCAATGAAGGACACTTTCTCAATGGCGGGGCTGTTCTTTGGAATGCTCAAGCCTGAAGAACCGGAATACCTGCGCCTGTGCCAGATCTTTAATGGTGTTTTTGGTGCTGCCTTTGCCTCGTACTTGCTTCGTACTACCGGAAGGGTGCTCAGTGCAGGTGCCGACAGTGGTCAGGACAGAGGTCAGGATAGTACCACTTTGAATAACGATAGCCTGACAGGACAGCCACCCCTTCTGCGGTGGACTGATATTAAACTATTCATTCTGTTTACAGGTGGCTTAGAAGCTACTTTTCGCCTGTTGGGACATTTTTCTGACTTTCAGCCAAACCAAAACAACTTGCTGTCTACTGCCGCTTCCTCCGGTGCCTATAATCTGGCTTTTCCGAGGGCAGACTACCTTGATGCACTTCGAATGGGTGCCTGGGCTGCTAACGTTTTTGTTGGCCTGCTTCTTTACCGGCAGCATCAGGCCGTCAATCACATTGTCACGCAAGAAAGTCCAGCCACTGCTGAAACACGCCAGGCCGTTGAAGATATCCGGCGTCCCCTTTATGTACGAGCGGGTGTCGGTATTTTTACGACGTTAATGTCATTTATGGATCGCTATGGCAACAACCCGTTAAGTTATCTGGTTATTCCGGCTGCTGATACGGCTAAATCGATGTATTTTGAGTCGGCTGTTGCTTTGCTGCGCGAACAGGTGATAGCCGAACATATATTTCGAGGGGAAACCCACCGACTGGAGCAGAGTTTTAATGACGCTGTCAGTAACGTTGAGTACCAGGATGGAATGACTGTAGAGAGCTTCATGCAGGCACTTCTGGACAAGCTGGAAGAGGCAGGTATCAGCACCCAGTGGGGGCGTGCTCTCTGGCTTCAGGGTGTCATAGGCAGAGACTATGAACAGCTGGAGTCGATTCTGAACCGGGCGCGGCTGAATGCTAACAGGGACGGAACGGCGACTCATTTCGTATCGGGTGGTGATGGGGCGCGAATGCCTGTCAGGGATGACCTGTTTACACCTCAGCAACCTGAAGATGAAGACAGTCCGGAAGCTGCCTGTTCCTCTGAGCAGGGAGCCTGTGGTTATACTCCGGCCCCCCCGGAGGAACAGGGGAATTTGCAGGGTATACCGTTAACACCCGTTGGCGAGGCAAAGAAAACGACACAGGAAGGACAAAGTCATCAACCAAAAGCCTTTATAGTGACCGCTGTTGAAGAAAAACCGGAATCATCGCCAAAACCAGAGCCAGATGACGATGACACGAAAGAGGGTGAACCGCTGATATCAAAAGAAGAGCCTGATGATTGAACCGTTCTTGTAGCAAGCCGTTATTCTATGGCTTTAAAGTCTTCATACACAAAACCTCTGATCATAGCATCGGTCTGAAAATCAACTTGAATACTTTTCAGCTTTTCAAGGGATAAGGCTAACAAACCATCAAGTAATTCAGTGGCTGGATTATCTTTTTCGAGGATGTCCAGGTATTTTCTCATTGTTGCTAACAAAGAACGCAGTTGATTTTCAGGCATAGGTTCGAGCAAAGCCAGATAGATTCGGTTCTCAACATCCTGGTAAGGATGTGTTGCCAACCATTCCAGAATGCTTCCCTCAACTAAACCGTCACAAAGGCATTGCTCGCTATTACAATTGGGGCAATACCCATAAACAGGCAAAGTGCAAAATACGCTGATAAGCAGAATGAAAGTATGTACTTGAATGAGTCTGATCATTTTCAACTCCTTTGTGAGAGAAAAAGAGTATAAGCCCAATGACAGGCTCATGGCAGATCCGGGCCAGCGGACTGCCTGTTTAATGGCAGCACTGCCGGATCTCTCAAGCGGTTATTGCTTTAAAGTACATAGCTCATTGCAATAGATACGAATCAGAATTTGGCAAAAGCATATCAAATTTAACGGAAGTCCCTATTGGTAACGCTAAGAGGCTGTTTTAAAACTAAACAAGCCTCTCAGATATTGGTCTCTCGTCATTATCAGAAATCTTCCTGATCACTGATCGGTAGCCAGCTGTCAGTAGAGAACCGAACTGAAGCATATAATCACCAAAATTCATTACATGTCGGTAAAGTTTGAATGAACCTGTCATATTGTCGGGTATCGGTTGGGCTGTACTTTCAGCTTGCAGATGGGTGGCCTGAGATTGAGCCGTCGCATTATTGAGTGGTGTCATTACCTCACCCCCATTAGGGTTTAGACGTTTAATAGCTAAGATTATTGCCTCAGTAAAAAGTTCCTGATTTCGGCTTGCAAAGCCAACGGTTAATGCCTGCTCAATGCCCGGGCAACCTCATCATCTGTTTCTGACCACCCAGATTTTAGCGGTTCCATCAGCAGAGGCTGTCACAAGGTGATGTCCCTCGTTGCTGAAGCTGGCATCATACACCCACTCATTATGCTGGATGGTGGCTTTTTCCTGCCATGTGTCATCAACAAGCCCCCAGAGTTTGTTGGTTTTATCATTAGAGGCTGTCACAAGATGACGTCCATCGGGGCTGAAGCTGGCACTGTGCACCAGGTCATTATGCTGGATTGTGGCTTTTTCCTGCCATTGGCCACCAACAAAACTACAGATTTTGGCGGTGTGATCATCAGAGGCTGTCACAAGGTGACGTCCATTGGGGCTGAAGCTGGCATTGTTCACATTTTTATTATGCTGGATGGTGGTTATTTCCTGCCATTTGCCGTCAACAAACTCCCGGATTCTGGCGGTGTTATCCCGGGAGCTTGTCACAAGGTGGCGTCCATCGGGGCTGAAGCAGGCATGGTTCACCTCGGAATCATGCTGGATGATGACTTCTTCCTGCCATTGGCCGTTAACAAGTCCCCAGATTTTGACGGTGTGATCATCAGAGGCAGTCACAATGTGGCGTCCATCGGGGCTGAAACTGGCATAGCTCACTCGCTTTTCATGGGGGATTGTGGCTGTTTCCTGCCACTGGTCGTCAACAAGCTCCCAGATTTTAGCGGTGTTATCATCAGAGGCCGTCACAAGGTAGCGTCCATCGGGGCTGAAGCAGGCACTGTTCACTTCTTCATTGTGCAGGATTATGGTTTTTTCCTGCCATTGGTCATCAACAAGCCCCCAGATTCTGGCGGTGTGATCATCAGAGGTTGTCACAAGGTGGCGTCCATCGGGGCTGAAGCAGGCACTGTTCACCTCTGAACCGTGCTCGATTGTGGCTTTTTCCTGCCATTGACTGTCAATACGCTCCCAGATTTTGGCGGTAGTATCATCAGAGGCTGTCACAAGGTGATTGCCATCGAGGCTGAGGCTGGCACTCATTACAGAATCATCATGCCGGGCGGTGAATACATTTTCACAGGTGAAAAGCTCTGTCTTGGCTAATACTTCGGCAATGGCAAAAAATAACATCTCAGGAAAGTGTTTAGCCCCTGAAAGCCTGTCTAACTCTTCCGCTAATTGTTTTCCTCTACTGCCAAAGTCTCTTAACCAGCCTCTGGTGAATGAACGGTAGGCATCAGCTGTTTGCGCAACAAGGTCATAATTGAGATGCTCACTGAAAGGGGAATCCGATAAGTGATGTTTAGCAATCAGATCGTTCCATCTTTTATTGACATACTTGCAAGCATTGATAGTGCTTATGTTCGAGCCGGAAAAAATTTTTAAAAGCAGTTCATCTGGCAGGTTTGTTATACCCGTATCAAAAGTTCTTTCAACAGGTCTTTCGAGACGCCCGGAGGAACCTCTCAGCCACTTTCTTTCTGGAGTGCAGGGTTGCCATCTGGCTTTTTTTCTGTTTTTTTCTGTTTTTTCTGAAACAGGAACGGCTGTAGAGCTGGTGGATGGCCTGTCACTGGGTGATACGCCCGGGTGTTGTCCTTCAATCATTGAATCATCCTTGAAATGTCTTGAATGTTTGCACTTTTGACCTTCCGGGAACTGTTTAGTTTCAGACAGGGTATGAAACCCCCTGATACCCGATGACAAACCGGTAAGAACACATAACAAAGCATGGGTAACAGGTTGAGGGCCTCGTGCAATGGGTTCAGCTGGCTAACCGTTCTTCTGCTATCGCTGGCTAATCACTGACGGGGAGGGTTTTTCAACCTCTTTTGCACTATTGCATAGGCCAGTTCTTCTCTCGTTCGTTATTCTTCATTTTTTTCTTTAGAAGTTCTAAGGCGAGCCTGAAGATTGGTCACCCGGCGTGTCGATTTTACAGCCCGGGCCGCCATGCTCACTGCTTTGGGTTGTCCCAGTAGCACCACGAGCTGCTTGCCACGGGTAACGCCAGTATAGAGCAAGTTTCTTTCCAGCAGTGTGTAATGTTGCATCGCCATGGGAATCACGACACAGGGGTATTCCGAACCCTGGCTTTTATGGATGGTGGTGGCGTAGGCGAGAGAGACTTCATCCAGCTCATTGACCTGGTACAGCACTTCCCGCCCGTCAAAACGGATCATCAGCTCGCCTTCTTCTATGTCGATACTGATGACCCGACCAATGTCGCCATTAAACACCTCTTTGTCGTAGTTATTGACGGTCTGAATGACTTTGTCGCCGGGGGCGTAGGTCCAGCCGTAGCGGGTGACTTTCGGGTGGGCATCGGGATTCAGGGCTTCCTGCAGGGCAACGTTCAGGCTGCGGGCTCCGAGACCGCCACGGTTCATGGGCGCTAATACCTGAATATCATTGACCGGATCAAAACCGAACTTCTGTGGCAGACGACGGGTGACCACCGCCATAAGCTTCTGGAACAGTTCTTCAGGTTCATTGCCAGTCAGATAATAGAAGTCAGTGTCTTCATCATTTTTAGCTGGCTTTGGAGGCTGGCCTCTGTTGATGGCATGGGCGCCGGTAGTGATTTTTGACGTAGCGGCCTGACGGAAGATTTCGGTCAGCCTCGCCACAGGCACTTTGCCGGATTCAATCAGGTCACGCAGTACCGAGCCGGGTCCTACAGAGGGTAACTGATCCACGTCACCTACCAATAACACGGCACTGTTATCCGGCACTGCACGCAACAGCTGGTTCATCAACACCACGTCTACCATGGAGCATTCATCGACGATCAGCAGATCGGTTTCCAGCGGGTTATCGGCGTTACGCTTGAAATCAAAGGCAGATGGGTCAAAGTCCAGCAGACGATGAATGGTGGTGGCTTCCTGTCCTGTGGATTCTGATAGACGCTTGGCCGCCCTTCCGGTCGGGGCGCACAGTGTTACACGGGCGCGCTTTGCCTGAATGATTTTCAGGATGCTGTTGACGGTGGTGGTTTTACCCACGCCCGGGCCACCGGTGATAATACAGACTTTGCTGCGAACCGCCTGCTCCACGGCCGCCTTTTGTGAACCGGACAGCCCAATATCGTTTTTGGCCTCTACCCGGGGAATGGCTTTTTCCAGATCAATATCAACCCAGAACGATTTGCCGCCCAGCAAGCGGTTTATGTGGTTGGCAACCCCCTGTTCAGCCCGATGCAGTGGTGTCAGGAACAGGCAGGGCTGCTCGTGGATGGTTTCAGGGGTTAATCGCTCTTCGTTGATTTCACACTGAATGGCTTCACGAATCGTATTCTCAGGGATTTCCAACAGTTCTACTGCATCTGAGATCAGCGCCTGATAAGGCCAGGCGCAATGACCATCGCCGGACAGTTCCTGCAACACGTGCCGTACACCAGCCTGCGCCCGGATCAGAGAGTCTCTGGCAATACCTAACTGTTGCGCCAGCTGGTCTGCGGTTTTAAAGCCAATGCCATGAATATCCAGTGCCAGCCGGTAAGGATTCTCCCGCACTTTTTCTACGGACTGGTCGCCATAAGTTTTGTAGATACGAACTGCTCTTGCTGTTCCGACACCGTGGGATTGCAGAAATACCATGATTTCCCGGATGATTTTCTGTTCCGACCAGGCGGAGGTGATTTTCTCCCGCCGTTTTTTACCGATGCCTTCCAGCTCCATCAGGCGTTCAGGGTTTTCCTCGATAATATCAAACACCTGTTCGCCAAAGGCTTTCACCAGCCGTTTGGCAAAGTGGGGACCAATGCCCTTCACCATGCCCGAGCCCAGATACTTCTCAATTCCTTCCAGCGTATTCGGCGTGACGGTTTTAATCTGTTTGACCTTGAACTGCACGCCGTGTTTGTGGTCGTTAAACCAGATGCCGGAGGCATCCACAAACTCCCCGGGGGTAACAGAGGGTGTATTGCCGGTCATGGTCACCAGCTCCCGCTGGCCTTTGCACTTCACCCGGATCACAAAAAAGCCGGAGGCTTCGCTGTGAAAGGTCACTCGTTCTACCGAACCCTGTAGATGGACAATTGGCTGATGGTCAGTCTGGGGATGGTGGCGGGTGGCAGAAGAGTATTCAGGGGCTTGCATATCATTTGAGTAAAAAGGGTTTGCTATAGTATCCGGGATTCTAATATCGGATACTAACAAACCTTTTATATTCAAACGACACTTGCCTGCTGTAAGGGGTAATAATGAATTATCGGGATGTTCTTGAAACGTTAAAAAAGGCATCTGCCTTTGACCTGTACCGACTGTCCTGTGCCATCGACCGGGAGATGGAGCGACCAGAGCATATCGTGGCTGTTCAGCGGCAGGTCAGGACAGGGCAGGTGATTCGATACTTCGATGGGACAGAAAACCGCGAATATGAAGCCAGAGTAACCAAGTTCGGTCGCTCTCTTCTTCATGTTGAGCGAATTGACGATGGTCGGAGGTGGCGTATTCCTTATTATATGGTCAACCTTGGCGAGGTTGATGTCTCAGTGAGCCAGCCGGGTAACAACAAGCCGATTACCGCTAATGACCTTTCCATCGGACAGCAGATTGGTTTTTATGACAAGGAAAATCAAGAGCGATCCGGAGTGGTTGAACGTATCAACCAGAAGTCCGTATCGATCAGAACGGAAACAGGACGCTGGCGTGTAGCTTACTGTTACCTGTTTCCGGTGATTGAAGGTGATACCTTTGACGGTGCAGACCTTATCTCTGTGGCGGATAATGAAACGGCATAACCACAAGGCAGAGTATTCAAAGTGACAGAAGCTACAGTAAGGTATCAATCTGTTTGTTGCACGACCTTTTTTTAGCAGCGGGTTTCTGTTCACTCTTCGCTTTTGTCATGATCGTTCTCCAATCGGTGTCTTGTTTGTAGTCCGCCTTTCAGGGCGAAGGCGGGTTCAGTAGCCACAACAGGCAACATTCTGATTAACAGGGAAACCTGCTGGTAATAAATGGATGTTTTATCCATCAATCGGATCTTCTTTCTTTCGTTATCAGGGACTCAGGAACAGTGATCTGGTAACGCTCGTCAAATCGGCCATTAGCAACCACCTGACGTTTACCAGAGCCAAGCTCTATTTGTGACTCATCGAGTCGCTTAAACCACGGGTGATTAAAGTGGTGGCTCAAAAATAGAAAAATGCGATTGGTTTGAACTGCACTGCTGCGGTTAAGAAGTGACTGCACTTTTCTTGGACTCAGGTTGACCAACCCCTGAAACAGTTCTGCGGCATGTTCGAAGCGGATTGTTTTGTCGATAGCATCTACTACTTCATACGCAGCCAGCTCAGGGCGACTGGCTATGAGCTCCCTTCCTTTCACTGTTACTGTAGTGAAATCTTTTTCAGATAGTTCCTTGAGTTTGTGGTTGCCACTGTATAGCCAGGGCTGCCCGGAAAATTCACGAAACCACTTTGGCAGGGTTTGCCTGCTTTTGACTCCTACCCAGACCTGTTCTGAATGAAGTTGCAGATAATGGCTGAGTCCTTGATGGGTCAAACTACTGAGTCCTGCAAGGTGTACGGGCAGTTGCAGTTGCTGAGTGAGAGCCTGTAGGGCGTCTGCCCAGTCAGGTTGAAGCTGACCGCTGGGTTCAGGCCGGTAATAGACACCAGAGCTGAGCCTTTTAAGCCATCCGCTCTGGGTATACTTCTGTGCCAAAGAATAGCGAATACCGTGTTTCGTTAGCCACTGCTGAAGCACCAGAGAGCCAGGAGAGGTATGGTTAATTAGCCAGTTTAACTTGGATGACATATTAATACCTGTGGTGTTAATTTGTAGTTTATGTCAAACAAGGTGGTTTGTCTAAATCTCAATAGTAATACTTAAAGTGTTAATATATATCATTTGTTAAACTTAGTTACTTTGTTTGGTGTACTCCTGACTTTCTATTAAATCTCACAGCAGTTTGATGCTAACTCGATGTTCAGTCAGTTGCACTTGCTGTATTAATCCAGCGGGAACCAGCATCATAAGCACTAACGTAAAAGATATTTTTTCCATATTACCTCTATGATTCAGAGGTAAATGGCAATGGCTGAATATCACATGCTTACCGACAGGCTCTCTACCCTTGAAGGCCATCGTACTCATGATGCTGCCGTCCTGATGCGGTCAGTCAGGGATAGAAGTGGTTGGACTGGGCACTAATGTCTATAAGGTGGAGCAGCTGTGTAAGCGGTAAATTAACCCCACATTCCAAAGAAAGCCACGCCCCTTAATACTTCAGGTTTTAAAACGGAGAAACTCATGAAACCTGAAGAGCGCAAACAAAACCAGGCACTCTGGCAAGAGCGGATGAACGACTGGCAGCAGTCCGGACTCTCGGCCTCAGGCTGGTGTCAAAAGCACGACATCAAGCAGCACCTGTTTTTTTACTGGAAGCACAAACTGCTCACCAGACCGGATAATAAATTGATCCCTCTGGGCGTTGTTCAGCCAGAACCTTCTGCGCCTTCCCTGGTGATCCTCTATATGGATTCCATACGAATCGAAGCGGCTCCTGAACACGCTGCTGCCCTGATCAAAGCATTGCAGGCTGCCTCGTGATCCGCCCGGAAGATGAGGTGGCTGTCTATCTCTACGCTGAGTACGTTGATATGCGCAAATCCATCGACGGGCTGGCGACTTTAGTCGAACAACAAGCCGGACAATCACCATTTAATCAGACGGTCTACGTCTTCTGTAATCGCAAGCGGGACAAGATCAAGCTGTTGTGTTGGGAGCGTAATGGCTTTGTGCTCTGGTATAAGCGACTGGAGAAATTCCGCTTTAAATGGCCGGGGAATGAAGCACCCGAAGCGATCGATGGAGGCCTGCTCAACCAGCTTCTGGATGGTTATGACATTCGCCCCAAAGCACCTCACCCAACACTGGAATATACGACTTTACTCTAACATGCTTGTCTTCAGTGGAAAAATCAGAATGATAACGGATATCGCGGTCAGGCAGAGACTGTTGGCTGCTCTCGGGTTAGCCCTTGCGACACTGTGCTGGGGAGGTAATAGCGTTGCGGCTCGCCTGAGTATTGGAGAAATTCCCCCGTTAACCCTTTCTTTCTGGCGTTGGGCTCTTGTCTTCTGTCTTCTGATTCCGTTCACTGCAAGACAGGTGTCGAAGGAAAGAGACATCATTTTTAAGCATAAAGGCAAGCTGGTGGTACTGGCGATAACCAGTGTTTCCGCCTTTAACACCCTGTTGTATCTCGCTGCGCAGAGTATTCAGGCCGTTAACGTGGCTTTGATTCAGGTCGGGCTGCCGTTTATCTGCATTGTTCTGAGTATTCCGCTTCTCGGGGTCTATCCGAAAAAAGCGCAGAGTGCAGGTCTGCTGGTAGCCGCCGTTGGGCTTTTAGCTATTTTTTCCAAAGGCGACGTCAATGTTCTGCTGGCTCTGGATTTTGGCCGGGGCGATATGATCATGTTGCTGGCAGTGGTCATCTGGGCATTGTATACCGTCTTGCTCAGGCGATTTGCGATTCCTCTGAGTGGTCACGTTCTTTTAACGGTTTGTGTCGGTATTGGGATTTTATTTATTGCGCCGTTTTATCTGTGGGAGTTCCTGACACAGGGTGGCTTTGAAATGAAGGCTTCTACGGTCTGTCTTCTGGCCTATGTTACTGTATTTGCGTCGATTGTCGCTTTTCTGTCGTGGAATTACGGGGTAAGCATTTTAGGTGCTAATCAGGCGTCCATGTTCAACTTCCTGATTCCTGTATTTTCTGCACTTATTGCCATACCTGTTCTGGGAGAAGGTTTGCAAACCTATCATTTTTTGGGTGCCGGATTTATTTTTGCAGGGCTGTGGTTATCCGGCAAACGCTGAAATTAACAGGGTGCCCCATGGGTTCGGAGGCAGTTTTAGAAAACCTTGCTACATTCTAATCTCACTGATCTGAAGCGGGGGATTACAATGTCTTTATTTTATCGACTATCTGGTTCGCCTTTTGTATTGATAGTCGCCCTTATAACAACATCAATGCTGGGAATGTACTCAGCATCTGCCAGATCATCCGGGATGTTGTTTACCGATTTGGAAACGGAAACGCAATACATTCGGCAATACATGGCAAGGGAGCATTTTTTTGATCGTATTTCTGTTGCCCCATCGACCAGTGGGCTGACTGTAAAGGAGCAGGTCGACTATTACAGGCAGCAAACCCGTCAGCAGCTGAAAGATATTTGTCAGGAATATCCCATGAACGAGGCCATTACTTATGGTAAACCAACCGCTGCAGCGGCTCTGATTGCTGCTTTATTCATTCGTGCAAGTAAGCATTTCAATCAGGCCGATGAGGTTACTCTTTTCACTTCGGCACTGGCACTTGGTTGGGGAGCTGGGTATTACGGTTTAATTTGTTTAAAAGATCTGGCTATTCAGGGCTATTATTTTCTCCATCCCCCTCAGTTACATGAAGCAGACCTGATCATTCAATATGGCAGCAAAAAAAATCTACTGCCCGGTAGTATGCAGGCTTACATAGAAAATGAACTGTTTTATGCCTACTGGCAACACCCCAGCTCCGAGGGTTATCAGCGATTACGAAAGATGCTGGATAAAGTCTTGCGTCTGCCGCTTGTCAAAACAGAACAGCAATACTCCAAAGAAACCGCTGAAGCAGCTTTAAAGAATTTTCCTGAGCCAGTAGCGGAACGTCTTGACCGTTTTGCCCGGTCAGCGATCATGAAGCAAAAAATGCCCTCCAGGCCGGATAAGCGTTACGTTATCTATTTTCAGGGTCGCCCGGGTACGGGTAAAACATTTGCCTCACACAAGCTCGCAGAGGTATTGGGAGCAAAATGTATACGAGTCAATCTCGAAGGTGCCAGCATAAAAGATATCATCGGAACCCCGTTTGAAGATTCTGATGGCAGGGCGGGTCGTTTACTGGATGCCATTGTCAGCAGTACAACGTCAAGCAATGATATTAATGACAAGAATCAAATATTGCTGATTGATGAGTTTGATCGCCTCTTGACTGCTGATGACACGCGATCAAAAGAGGTGCTTATTTTTATGTTGAACCTGCTCGATCCGACCACCACGCACTTTTCTTCTCCTTACCTGAAGGCTGATATTGATCTCCCTGAAACCATCATTCTTGCCGGTAATACAGACATGAAACGACTGGCTGAAAAAAAACCGGAGCTGGAAGCACTGATTTCCCGCATTAGAATCCTTCAGTTCCCGGGTTTTGATAGCAAGGCTAAAATCAGAATTGCCCGTGACTCCATAGTTCCAAAACTGGAAAAAGCTTATAGCTCCGCGGGAGGTAGTATGTCAGGATTTAAGCTCTCTTCGGACGACTTGAAAAAAATAGATGATTTTATCTATGAGAATAATCGTGATAAAGGCCTTCGTTCTCTGGAGAAGTTTATTGACCAGCTGTTTGAGATGAAACTCGTTGATCGTCGTTGACCAGAGCGTGATGGTTAATTGTCATTTTCTGTCTTCGGGTGCTCATGCCCGAAGACGAAAAGTTTTCTTCTCAGTGTTTTTGTGACATCTGCTATCGAATACCGATCTCGGATTGTGCTTCGTTGCTTAACAGGTCCAGTAGCCTGAAAACATTTTGTTGCAGTAGGTCGGAAGCCCTGGTCAGGTTTGCCAGAAACTGTTCCGCCGTTGTATCTTTCTCGTCCATCAGGTCGGTCACAGATTTCATCGCAAGCAGCGGTGTTTTATAGAGTCTGGCAATGGCTGCAATAGCTGCCGCTTCCATCTCTTTTGCGACCACTGGTTCTCCACGCAGAATGGCCTCATCGGTCGGGCTCATGTCCAGTGAATTGCCTGTACAGACAACCGCTGTCTTTAAGCCCAGTTGCTGTGCATATTCACTCGCCCGTTCTGATACATAGCTGCCGTCGCCATAGGCAAAGTAATCTTCACCCAGTGGAATGCGACGGTCGAAGTAACGGATTTTCTCACCCATATACACCTCGCCAATGGCACTGCCCTTATCCTGAAAGGCACCGCAGATGCCTGCGTTGATCAGCAGGTCTGGTTTGAACTGACGTAAGCGGTAATTCCACCACACCTTGATTCAAACTGGCTTCTGATTCCAGGGCAGCAACTGCTCGATATCGGCAATTGACTCTGCCCTTGGCAAGTCGTTGAAGACGGTCTTCAGATAATGGCAGGGTTCCAACCCGCAGGCTTTCGCTGTTTCTACCAGGCTATAAAGATTGGCGCTGGCTTTAGCTCCGTCAGTACTGTTGCTGAACAGCCACGCCTTGCGACCCACCACGAACGGACGAATCGCATTTTCGGCCAGATTATTGTCCATACGCAGGTAACCCTCGTCGCAATAACGGATGAGCTTTTCCCACTGGTTATTCAGGTAATAAAGGGCCTTGCCCAACAAGGTTTTTGGCGGCACCTGGGGCAACGATTTATCCAGCCATTGTCGTAATTTCTGCAGAACCGGCAGACTTTGTTCCTGCCGTACCCTTTTTCGTTCATCCGGAGGGCTCTCTTTTATCCCATGTTCTATTTGATAGAGCTTACGGATATAAGACAGCCCCATATGGCTTTTGCCGGTTTTGTTTTTATCTTTCTGCCCCTTGATGGCTTCATCGAACTTTCGACGAGCGTGAGCCCAACAGCCTTGACTGATTACCCCGCTTTTGCGACCTATGGCAGCATAGCCTTCGTAACCATCGGTTTGCAGATAGCCCCGGAAGCCATCCAGCAGCTTCATGGGTACTGAACCGCTGCGGCTGGGCGCGTAATCGAACAGAATGATCTTTTGATTTTTCACCGGTTCAGCCACCTGAACCCACATGTACGAATGACTTCGGGCAGCCTTGCCTTCCTCGTTGAGCACCTGGGTGACCGTTTCGTCACAGTGAATCAGTGGCGCTTCCAGCAGCTTGTCCCGCATCAGGTTGATTAACGGTTGCACCAGATCACCACAGCGCACCATCCACAGTGAGGTGGTGGCACGGGCAATATCAACACCCAGACGAGCCAGGATAAATTTCTCCTGACGGTATAAAGGCAATCCGTCAACGTATTTACTGGTGGCAATGAAGGCTAACAGCCCCGGAGTAGCTATGCTGCCCGGTATCGGTTGGGCGGGCAGTTTGGCTGTTTTAATGCCTTCTTCACAGCATCTGCAGCCGTACTTGAACCGCACATTCTGGATAACCCGGATTTTGGCCGGAATGATATCCAGCTGTTCGGTCACTTCTTCGCCTATACGATGAAGTTGATTACCGCAGCCGCTGCAGTTTTTTTCATCGTCACGGATGTCGTGCTCTTCCCGGACTCTTGGCAGATCTTTGGGTAGCGGTTTTCGACCTTTCTTCTGGCGAGTATGTTCTGCAACCGTGACGCTTTCTTCGGGGTCTGGCTCAGGCTGTTCCGGTTGATCTTGCTCGGCTTCGTTGAACAGTTCCTGCTGATCCGGTGATGTCTTTTCGCTGGAGGCACCAAACTGTTTATGCAGAAGAAGGCGAAGGCGTTCTTCCAGCAATGCATTTTTCGCAAGGATGGACTGAACCCAGGCAATCAGCTCGGGGTTATTATCGGGTAAAGGGACAGGGCAGGCTTCCATGCCGATTCAGAATAGACGGTGGCGCAGTCATTGCCACCTTGTTAGAGTAAAGTCGTATATTCCAGTGTTGGGTGAGGTGCTTTGGGGCGAATGTCATAACCATCCAGAAGCTGGTTGAGCAGGCCTCCATCGATCGCTTCGGGTGCTTCATTCCCCGGCCATTTAAAGCGGAATTTCTCCAGTCGCTTATACCAGAGCACAAAGCCATTACGCTCCCAGCACAACAGCTTGATCTTGTCCCGCTTGCGATTACAGAAGACGTAGACCGTCTGATTAAATGGTGATTGTCCGGCTTGTTGTTCGACTAAAGCCGCCAGCCCGTCGATGGATTTGCGCATATCAACGTGCTCAGCGTAGAGATAGACAGCCACCTCATCTTCCGGGCGGATCACGAGGCAGCCTGCAATGCTTTGATCAGGGCTGCTGCCTGTTCAGGAGCCGCTTCGATTCGTATGGAATCCATATAGAGGATCACCAGGGAAGGCGCAGAAGGTTCTGGCTGAACAACGCCCAGAGGGATCAATTTATTATCCGGTCTGGTGAGCAGTTTGTGCTTCCAGTAAAAAAACAGGTGCTGCTTGATGTCGTGCTTTTTACACCAGCCTGAGGCCGAGAGTCCGGACTGCTGCCAGTCGTTCATCCGCTCTTGCCAGAGTGCCTGGTTTTGTTTGCGCTCTTCAGGTTTCATGAGTTTCTCCGTTTTAAAACCTGAAGTATTAAGGGGCGTGGCTTTCTTTGGAATGTGGGGTTAATTTACCGCTTACAAAACGATGGTTCGTGAATGTTGTACCAAAGTATGGTTTTTCAGGGCAGTCAGGACGCAGTTGAGCGGGTTGTTTTTTGAATGATACGTCTGTTTGATTCGAGGGTGGAAACGTCGCCAAGGGCGTTGTGTGGGCGTTTAGGGCGGGGAAAGGCCAGGGGAGGCGATGCTCCCCTGTGATGTTGTTACATCATTATGCACTAACGTTTTCTACACGATTGCACACCATTTCTGGCGGCAGTATGCAATGAAATTGTATACTAAATGGTTAATTAGTCTTGTAACTCATTGATATCGTTATCAAAACCGCCTTCTTGAAATTCATACCACATCACATTAATAATTCCAAAAGCACAGGCCAGAAGTACTCCGAGAATCCAGGCAAAATACCACATAGTCAAACTCCTTTAGTACAGTGAGTGGTTGTTTTCAGTAACATGCTCGGCGGTAATTCGGCCCCAAAGGTGGTAGAAGCACCATGTCGTGTAGCCCAGTATCAGTGGGACAAAGACGGCAGCAACACCAGTCATAATACTCAGTGTCAGATGACTGGAAGTAGCATCCCACAGAGTCAGGCTGGCATCAGGCATGGTGCTGGATGGCAGGATAAATGGGAACAGGGAGAAGCCTGCCGTCAGAATAACACCTGCCAGAGTCATGCCTGAGCAGACGAAGGTCAAACCTGCAAAGTGACTTTTTGCCAGAAGGAAGACGCCAATGCTTCCCAGGTAAGCTAAAACCGGGGCAATCAGTGTAACTGGGTACAGACTGTAGTTAGCCATCCAGCGCCCGGACTCTACGATAACAACCGTTTTGTTCAGAGGATTGGAAACCGCTGCAGGGTCCAGTTGGCTGGTCACTTCATAGCCAGGGATGGAGGCAACCCAGAAACCACCAATGGTAAATAGTGCCAGTGTTATTAATGCGCCATAGCGAGCAACAGTTGCCGCTCTTTCCTGAATCGGCTCACCCGCACGTAGTTTTTGCCAGGTCGCTCCGTGAGTGGTCAGCATGCTGACACTGACCAGGCCGCAGAGAATGGCAAACGGATTTAACAGGTGGAAAAAGTTTTCTGAGAAAGTGGAGCGCATGGTGCTGTCCAGTTCAAATCCAAAGCCCTGGAACAGGTTGCCGAAGGCAACACCGAAGACCAGAGTTGGAACTGCACCGCTGGCGAACAGTCCCCAGTCGCAGGCATCTCGCCATTTCGGATCGTCTATTTTTGAACGATAGTCAAATGCCATAGGGCGGACAAGCAGTGCAAACAGTACCAGCACCATTGCCCAGTAAAAGCCGGAAAATGTGGTTGCGTAGACGATAGGCCAGGCGGCAAACAGTGCGCCGCCGGCTGTAATTAACCATACCTGGTTGCCATCCCAGTGCGGGGCAACAGCGTTAATCATAATTCGACGTTCGGTGTCGTTTCTGGCCATGAATCGTAACAGGTTTGCTGAACCCATGTTGTAGCCATCCATGATAGAGAAACCGATCAACAGTACGCCGATCAAAACCCACCAGATAAACTTTAAAACTTCATATTCCATGGTGTGGCACCTTATCCCTGTTGCGTGGACAGTTCATTGACGGTCGGTTGTGGACGTTCAAAATGATAGCGTCCGGTGTGTAGGCAGCTGGGACCTTGTTTAGCATATTTCAGCATCAGCCAGACTTCGATGATAGCGAATACGCTGTAAAACAGAGTGAAGCCTGCAATACTGAGATACAAGTCAGTAACCGTACGACTGGATGCTGACATATAGGTAGGCAGAATACCGGAAATAGACCATGGCTGGCGTCCATATTCTGCTACAAACCAGCCCATTTCACTGGCAATGAATGGCAGTGGCAGAGACCACAGGCACAGCTTGAGGAAGAGTTTGCTTTTATGCTCTGTTCTGCGCGCGGTTTTATAGAAGGCGGTTAAGAGCAGCATCAGCATCAGTACACCACAGCCAACCATAATTCGGAATGAGAAAAACAGTGGCCAAACCGTTGGAATTGCGTCCTGTGCGGCCTGTTTAACCATAGCTGGCGAGGCATTAGGGATGTCGTCAGTGTAACGGGTGAGTAGCAGACCGTAGCCAAGGTCATCAACAACATTCGAGAATGCTGCCCGGTTTGCAGGTGTGTTGCCGCCTTCGGACTTCAATTCGTCGAGAAGGGCAACAGCCTTCTTGCCGTTTTCGACACGAACTTCTTTAGCTGCAATCAGGTCTTTGATGCCGGGAACCTCTTCATCAAAAGAGCGGGTGGCAATCAGTCCCATCATGTACGGTATCTTGATGGCGTAGTCCGTTTCCATTTTCTCCTGATTAGGAAGGCCGATCACGGTAAAACTGGCTGGCGCGGGCTGGGTGTCCCACTCTGCCTCAATGGTGGCCAGTTTAACCTGTTGTACATCGCCCAGCGCATAGCCGGATTCATCGCCCAGCAGCAGGGTGGAAAGAATGGCGGCGGTACCAAAGCCTGCGGCAATGGCAAAGGAGCGGCGGGCAAACCCAGTGTCACGGTTTTTCAGCAGATACCAGGCACTGATGGACAGGACGAAAATAGCACCGGTGGTATAACCTGCTGCTACGGTATGAACAAACTTAACCTGGGCAACGGGGTTAAAGAACAGTTCAGCAAAGCTGGTCATTTCCATGCGCATGGTTTCGAAGTTGAATTCAGCGCCTACAGGGTTTTGCATCCAGGCATTGGCTACCAGAATCCATAATGCGGACAGGTTGGTACCGATGGCCATGAGCCAGGTGCAGGCAAGATGCTTGACTTTACTGAGGCGATCCCAGCCAAAGAAAAACATGCCGACAAACGTGGACTCCAGGAAAAACGCCATAAGGGCTTCAATCGCCAGTGGAGCGCCAAAAATATCGCCAACATAATAAGAATAAAAGGACCAGTTGGTACCAAACTGGAATTCCATGGTAAGACCGGTCGCAACGCCCAGTGCAAAGTTGATACCAAACAACTTGCCCCAGAACTTGGTCATATCCTTGTAAACCTGTTTGCCGGTCATGACATAGACCGACTCCATGATTGCAAGGATAAACGTCATACCCAGGGTGAGTGGGACGAATAAAAAGTGATAAAGCGCTGTTATGGCAAACTGAAAGCGCGACAGGTCAATGATTTCTGCGGGGATCATAACGTTCCTCGTGACATCTTCTGGGAAACATACTCCGGTTTCCACGAGACCCGGGAAGAGTTGGCTTCCTGCCAGCAACCACTAAACTAATCGTTGCATCATGACGCAGTATAGGCAGTGCATGTTGCCTGCAACTATACGGACGGTGGTGCATTCTGGATCAGGATAATGCATTACGGTGCATTCAGCCTGGGGACACATACAGCGTTCCCCGCTTTAACTTCCCCTGGCGGTAATCCCTCGATCCATTGTTCCTGGTTATTATTCTATGCGTCCACCGATTGTTTAAAAATTAAACAAAATCGATACTGCAGGTTGATATTGAATAGGGGGATGTACCGTCATCTGCGGACATCCTTTGAGATAGTGCGAATACTACAACGTTTTAATACGTATCTGAACTTCGGCAAAGCCTTTGGATTGATATAAATCAATAAAGATGTAAATCATTTGAATTAATAGAGGATTATCATCTTTATTTTGCAATCTAAGGAATAAAATTCTGCGTGTTCACCCTTCTGGCCAGCTCAATCGAAGGTCTGAGCAGGAGGGACCAGCTTCCAGCCGGTTCTTGCCGTGTTTCTTGGCTGTGTACATGGCGTTGTCAGCTTCATTGATCAGCTGATTGAGGCTGTCTGCTTCCCCTGTCGTTACCGCCAGCCCCAGGCTGAGGGTTACAGGCATCGGGCTGGCAGTATATCGCTCAACACGGGTGCGAACCCTTTCCGCAATCCGGGTTCCCTGCCATGCAGAGGTGACGGGCAGCAGAATGACAAATTCCTCTCCGCCGTAGCGGGCAATCAGATCCTGCTGGCGCAGGCTGTCCCTTATTTGATGGGCAATCTCGACCAGAATCCTGTCACCGGCCGGGTGGCCGAACTGGTCGTTGATTCGTTTGAAATCATCAATATCGACGAATAAAAGGCTGCAGGGCAACTGCTGTTGTTTGCAGGCTTCAATCTGTTGTTCTGCTTCCTGAAAGAAGCGGTTGCGGTTTAGCAGACCTGTCAGTGGGTCCAGGCTGGCCTGTAATTGCCAGAAGCGGGTTTGCTGATTTGCTTTTAAAATGGTTTTAATGTGGCTGCACAGATCAAGCGCCTGTTGTCGGGTAATGGTTTCCCGCTGGTATTTGCCTGGAAACAGTACCAGAAAAAGCTGACGTTCAGCGTCGTCGTTTAAGTGGAAGCCCCAGAAGCTGTTGCCCTGTTTATCCTGAAAATGGATCTGGTCATCAGAGTCGTGATCGGGTAACTGTGTCAGTGGCGAAACAAAATGCTCCAGCTCCCTGTCAATCTGCTGCTTTGCTTTCGTTGAATGGCTGCTGAGTTGCCATTCGTTGTTTTCATACTGAAGTAAAACAGCTGGCGTTTTGTGTAATGTGCCATCAATGATGTCAAGAATATGTTCGGTCAGTTCATTGTTGTCATCTTGCTGGTTTAGCTGAAGCAGACTTTCCCTGAAGTGCTGGCTGAATACTCTGCGTTTACTCTCTGCGCCTTTAATCAGATTGACCGTGAATGGCTGTTTCTTCTGTCCTGGCTGAAGCAGGTAGTGCAAAAGAGTCAGGGAGATTGACTGAAGGCAGAGTAATAGCACCAGTGGAAGAGATGGAACGGTATTGTCAACCGCAAATACAAAGCCAAACATGAGGCCGCTGGCCACCAGTGTTGCGCCGGAAAGGGTCATTATGGTTTTTGGGGTCAGCCGGGTGACGCGGAACAGGTTCAGGTAGCAGGCGAGAGCAGACAACATGGTCAGCACGGTCACAGTGGAGACCAGCTGACCAGGGTCAATATTGTAGGGAATCAGCCGGAACAGGCTCCCGTTCAGGGCAACCAGAAGCAGGCTTATGGCACTGAGATGTGCGCCAAGGGGAAGGTACAGGTAGGTCTTTTTAATCAATGCGGTCGCCAGAACTGCGCCCAGCATCGCCAGCATAATGGTTTGCAGGGAGGCTGAAAGCGCGTGATAACGATATTCACTCAGGGAATACAGTGAAGCCGGCCACAGTTCGGGAGCCAGATTCCGGGAAGACTGTTTGCTGACTTTAATCAGCAGTTTGTGTGTCTGGCCACTGGTCAGGGGAAGCCGGATGGTTCTTACGTCCGGGTTAGAGGCTGACAGGCTATCCACTCCCATCCTTTTTATCTGGTATTGCCTGTTCAGCGAAAGCTCGTTTGTAGAAAGCTTGTTTTCAGGAAGATAGATGTCAAGCACAGGGTGAGGTATGCGGCTGAAAACCAGGAGCCAGTCGGTTGAAAAGTCAGGGCTTAACACGAGGTTGAGTTGATACCATAAATAACGTTCAGGCTCTGACTCTGTTTGTAAGAGTGAGTCTGAAGGTGACGTAATGGGTACAAGGTAGGGGCTCAGGCTGACGGGATGGTTAATGGTTCCTGTTGCTACGGGAGGTGTCGCTATTGTTTTGTTTGCAGCTGCGCCCCATGCCATTAAAGAGAGCTGTAAGAGCAGTAAAAAACAAATAGCTGATAACGCTGGTTGCAGATAGCGCCCAGATAAATAGCGCCGGGGTAAAAATACCATCATTGCAGCTGCCCTCCGGTGGTGGCTGTATGAGGTGAGCTTGTTATCAGGTTGTATCGAATAATTTATCTAACAATTGTGACATAGCTGTTTTTATTCTGCTAGCAGGTGTGATATGGCAACCTTTTGCCCTGAAAGGCACAAAGCCCGGACAGGTGCGGGCTTTGTCGGTGGGGCTACTGGCTGGTGAAGTACTGCTTGGAAAAAGTGACTTTTTCCGATATTGGAATGTTCCAGTCGGGCATGGCTTCGATTTTCTGCAATCTTGGATGAATGCCACAGCCGTTGGCAATCTGAATAGCCAGTCCTGGTCGTGCATTCAGTTCCAGGATCAGTGGTCCCAGATGTTTGTCGAGAACCATATCGACACCCAGGTAACCCAGTCCGGTCATACCGTAACAGGCTGCGGTCAGTTCCAGCAGGCGGTCCCAGTGGGGTACCTGAAGGCTTTCAAAGCTGTGCTGAGTATCGGGATGAAGCTTGATAGGCGTATCAAACTGCACCGCCCGGAGGCTTTTGCCAGTGGCTATATCCAACCCAACACCCACTGCGCCCTGGTGCAGGTTCGCTTTACCATCGGAGGCCCGGGTGGCGAGCCGCAGCATGGCCATGACCGGGAAGCCGCGGAAAACAATCATGCGGATATCGGGTACGCCTTCAAAGCTATAGTCGTTAAAAACCGGGTCTGCCTGAATTAAACCTTCGATCATGGCAACATCGGATTTGCCGCCAAGGGAATACAGGCCGCCCAGAATATTCGACACATGTCGATTGATATCCTCGAACTCAAGGGTGTCGCCACTGGCTTTGACATAGCGATCACCGTCTCTGCCGGTGATCACCAGAATACCCTTGCCTCCGCTGCCCTGAGCAGGTTTGATGACAAAGTGTTCGTGGGCTGCCAGCAACTGACTGAGATTTTTGATCTCGGACTGGTAGGAAACCACGCCCAGCAACTCAGGAACAGCAACGCCCGCCTGCTGCGCCATCTGCTTGGTGGTGAGTTTGTTGTCCACCTGCGGCAGCAGCTTTCTGGGGTTGTACTTGATGACGTAGTCGAGGTTACGACTGTTCATGCTCAGAATGCCAGCTTCCCGAAGCTGGCGGGGTTTGGCAAAGCTGTCAATAAAACGACGAATGACTTCCATAGCCCGTTACCCCTGAACCAGAGGTCTGAAACGTCGCAATTCCAGCAGACGGTAGCCAGTGTACTGACCAAGCATCAGGGTAACACCCAGAACCGCAAACAGAAGTTCCGGGAAATTGAACGTCAGGTGCTCAACGGTCGGGTTGGACATCAGCAGGTAGCTGATGGTCGCCACTAGCAGGCTGCCAAAGCCTTCTATAACCACATCCCTCGGACCTTCTTCTTCCCACAGAATAGACATTCTTTCGATGGTCCATGCCAGAATAATCATCGGGAAGAAGGTGACGGTCAGTGCCTGGGTGATACCCAGTTTCCAGCTCAGGATACTCATGGCACCCATAATGCCAATGACAACAATCATAACGGCGGCTAGCCTGGCCACCAGAAGCATATTCAACTGACTGAGTATCGATCGCATCCACAGGCCGATGGAGACAATGGTAATAAAGATGGTCAGACCCGGTAGCAGCTGGGTTTCCAGGAAGGCCACCGAGATCAGTACTGGCATAAAGGTACCTGATGTACGCAGACCTACAATAATCCGCATAAACAGTACGACCAGCGTTCCGATAGGGATCAGCAGAATACTCTTGAAAGCGTTCTGAACTTCCAGAGGCAATGCATAGATTGAGAAATCAATCAGCGCCACTTCGTCTGCCTGAGAGTTCTGGATTGCGAGTTCCCGGGCTGGAACCGCCTGAGAGATCATGGAGAAGCTGACTCTTGAGTTGGTGCCGCCCATCACGTCCAGCATGGATTTGCCACCCCGTTGCCACAGGAAGAAATTGGCAGGGTTGCCGGATTCGCCAGTGACCGGGTCGAACATCAGCCAGCCATCGTTGGTGTAGACTTCCAGCATGTCCAGCATCGGTTGGCGACGGCGACCGTCTTCCAGATACAAGCCTCTGACCATGCGAACCGGAATATCGGCCATGGTTAACAGGTCAATCAGCAGACGTGTACGGCTTTCACGATTATCGATCATACCCAGCAGCATGTTGGTGTTCTGGCCGGGGCTTGAATCCAGAAATTCGTTGATCAGTGTTCCGGTAAAACTGCGGGCATCAGCAGAGCGTTCGGTTACGGATTCGAGCAGACTGTCGGCTGCTGTCTGATAGGGTTCCGGCAGTCTTGGTTTTACGGTCAGAGTGTCGTTTTCTACCGGAGGCTCACGATCCGGGTCGCTGACAGAATCAGGATACAGGTTGACCTTATAGTACAGTGTCTGGCGGCCTTTGGCTTCACGGATACTCCATTCCGCCCGTCGCTGACCATTGTCGTCAAACTGGTTGATGCCATACCCCGGAGAAGCGAAAGATTCATCAAGGATGCGCACGTCAGACTGATGGTCTGGCAACGTCAGGGTTGCCTTTGCCGGGCCTCCGTCGGCCATAAACTCAACTTCGGCTTCAATGCTCCAAATCGTATTGGTTTCTCCCCGAAGCAGTGGAAAGCCTAAAGCAAAATGCTTGTAAAGAGTGAGACCCAGCCCGAGTGCGACAAGCAGCACTACAGCCAGACTGAGTTGAAAACGACCTTTCATTGATTACCTCTTGGCAGTTTGTCTGCAATATACTCCTCGCTGACGTCTACCAGGGCGGTGTTGGCCAGGAATTGTTCTGCAAGCAGGACAGGAAACTCGTAACTGCTGCGGTCTCGCAGTGTGAATTCGGTGACTTTGTCAATGTTGCCGACCCTGGTTTTTATGCTGACGACAGGGCGTCTCTGGGATTCAAGACCACCATGGCGCTTGATCTCGGCAATACGGCTTACCGGCAGTTCAAGATTGAAGGATTGTTCATTGGAAATCAGCTTGAACCGTACCCAGGGCTGACCATTTTTTTCAAACTCTTCAAGGTCACGGGCATCCAGGGAGGATGTTTCTGCACCCGTGTCTACCCGGGCTTGTAAGGGTTCATCCACACCGTTGAGGTGAATCCGCTCCAGAGCTCCAAGAACGGGCAGACCGGCGACGCTGACTTTCTGGTAGATGGTCTGGTCGACGGCGTGTGCAAAAGCCTTGGGTACAGTACGACGTACCGTTTTCAGTGGTTTTTCAGTCGCAATGTATGTTTTGCCAACGTCGGCGATGGCCAGGTCCTTAAGGAAGTCACGACCGACCAGCATTGGGAATTCAAAGTTGCTGCGGTCATTCAGGGAAACGGCGAGTGTCTGGGTAAGGCTGCCTATCTGGATCGTCAGATTGACCACAGGACGGCGCTGTGATTCTTCATCGGGGCGCTTTATTGAGATGAAATCCTGGATTGGCAGCTCCAGTTTCCGAACGCCTTTGCTGGTGCGTGGCAACTCAAAGCGAACCCAGGGGCGACCGTCGCGTTCAAACTGTTGTATGTTTTGTGCGTCCAGAGACGTGCGACCAGCCCCTGTATCAATTTTTGCGGGCATGGTCAGGTCAAGGTCTGGCAGCTTACCTTCTTCGGAAAAGCCCAACACCAGTTTGCCGTCAATATGAGTCGGCGTCTGTATATACGTCTGTGTAATGGTGACTTCCGGTACGGGTGCAGGTTGTTCGACAGCGGATTTTTCCTGAGGCCTGGACACCGGTTTTTCAGCCTTGGGTCGATCCTCTCTGGTTTTTGTTGTGCCTGCGGGGGGCTCCGTGGGGGGAAGCGACTGGCAGCCAGTCAGTGCCGCTGCGGTAAGGATCAAAGCGGTAATTGCCGGGAAACGGATCATGGGGAACACTTGTTGATTTAGATAAATGAACCTATAGATGATTGGCAAACAATCAAATGCTGCGCAGCTTACTGCAAGTCCTGACGCTTGCCAATGGCGAACAGCCGCAATCCCGCTGGATTTTTGAAGGTAGATTGATATAGGAGGGTAAAATGTAGACTGGCCAAATAACTGAGTGGTTCAGGTTGAAGCCCAAAATCCAACTTTATGGTAAATGGTGTGAAGTCCACAGAAAAGGACAATGGTCAGTCACTTCATTGATAAACAGAGCCTGGTTTGACGATGCTGATCAGTTTAGCTGCCAGCGAGACAGGGAGTTAATTGTGATAATATCCAAACCTCTTTCGTTCTTTCTGGATTTGCTCCACCCTGATTTGGGACAGTTGGTCGATAATTGTATCCCATGTTGGGCGCTTACGGGCAGAAGAAAGAATTCTGGCATCCAGCTCCAGCAATTCTTTTGGAATATTGTCCTGATTGAAAGGTGGACGAAAGTTTTGTTTTAATAACATGACTTTGTATGCTGCAGTTAGAGCTGAGAAGTGATGAAAAAATAATCAAGCATGAGGAGCGCAACCACCTCCCATAGCGTTAGTCGCGCAGTTTCAAATCGAACTTTTCAACAGGCAAAGATCTCTAATTTTTCCAGCACTTCCCAGCGGTACCGCTTTTGCAAATGAAAACCTCACTAAGCCTGATCTTCCTGCAGGGGTTCCTGAGGCATTATTCTGCCCAGAACCCCCGTCAATAAAACACAGATAATGCATGGAAGAACCCAGCTGAGACTGGACTCATACCCAGGCAGTCGCTGGAAAGGGGACGTTAACATCATAACCAGCGGATGATGAATCTCTTTTATGGCATCAACAATACTGAAAATCAGGGCGGTTGAAAGCGTATAGCGATAGACCAGCGTGGGATTGGCAAATAGATCCCTTACCACTCCCAGCAATATCAGGACAATACAGACAGGGTAGAGAATCAGCAGAACAGGAATAAATAACTCAATGATCTGGTTCAGACCGAGGTTGGCGAAAGCAATACAGCAGGCAGTGATGGCAATAACCAGTGGCCGGTAGCTGAGCGGTTTGAATACATCATCAAAATACTCTGCAGCGGCCGTGATACACCCGATAGCTGTCGTCAGGCAGGCCAGCGCCACAACAGCTGCCAGCAGGATTTTGCCGAGGGAGCCGTACAGGACATCAACATAGAGAGAAAGAATCTGGCCGCCGTTATCCGGGTTGGGGGCGATTTCCCGACTCGTGGCTCCCAGATAAAACAGTGAAACATAGACCAGGGCCAGCCCGATTGCGGCTATAAAACCCGTCACTACGCTGTGGCGGAACAGGGCCTGGGTGGAGCTTATGCCATGTGAGCGCAGGTTGGTGACAATGACGATGCCAAACATCAGGGCAGCCATGGCATCCATGGTCATGTAGCCTTCAAAGAAGCCGGTCAGGAAGGGGTTAGCAGCATAATTGCCTGTTGCCTCGGACGGGGTTCCCTGAGGCATTAGAACTGGAGACAGGCCTAGTATAATGAGCAGGGCAATCAGGGCCGGGGTAATCAGCTTGCCGACAGATTCCAGCAGGCGTCCCGGGTTCAGACAGAGATATCCGCAGATAATGAAAAACACCAGGCTGAATATCAGGCGAGACAGGGCGTCAGGCGAATTTAGAAATGGCACAATTCCCACTTCGTAGGCAACCATTGCAGTGCGGGGAACAGCATAGAGAGGACCGATCACCAGGAAAATAAAGCTGCCCATCAAAATGATCAGCCACTTTGGCAGTTCCCGGGTGATTTCGTTGAAGCCGCCGCCGACTCTGGCGATGACTACCACTCCCAGAAGTGGTAGTCCGACTCCGGTGACCAGAAATCCGGCCGCTGCCTGCCAGACACTGGTTCCTGCCAGCTGACCCGCCAGGGGCGGAAAAATCAGGTTGCCAGCACCTAGAAACATGGCAAACACCATGAATCCCATTCCAATAATATTTTGCAGACTTAATCTTTGTTTCATCGCAGTTGCCGTCGTCAGGCGTTTATGTTAGAGGCTAATCGGGGCAGGCTCACTCTCTGGTTCGCTCAGGTGCCACCTTAATAGCTTAGCTTCCATGGTAGCTCTCAAGTATGGACGCAATTTTTAAAAGTGGTAGCAACGTTAGTCCTGTTGCCTGAAATATTGGACTGACTGAAAGAAAAAACGTTCCGAATTTCTGGCAAATTGAAACTGTTACCCTGGTTGAATGGTTCTGTTCGTCGCTGAGTGCCGTGGCAACTCAGCTGTATATATGGAGGCGTATGCCGGTTATTCGAGCGGTTATGACTCATAAGGGTCAGGTCTGGATTCATGCCTCGGCTGGCTGCACAGGTTGCTGTGAGGGGTGTCCTGTATCAGTTGCTGAAAGCCTTCCTGGTCAATATGAAGCAGGGTTTCATGGTCACCGGACTCCAGGTAGATATCGGGAACCTGGCTGAGCCTGTCGTCCCAGATCATGGGCATCTCATAAGCCCGGGCAATCGGTGGAATGGCACCGAACTGACAGTCTGAAAACGGCTTTTGGGCATCGGTTTCACTGGCCAGTTTTACAGGGCGGTCAAGAAAGTTTCGTACCTGACGTATTTGCAGGCGATTGGATGACGGAATAACAGCCATCAGATAGTCGTTCAGGTCGTCTTTCAGTATCACTGCCTTGGCCAGTGAGTGCAGTGGTATTTGTGCGGCAATGGCGGTCTGGACAGAACTGTGGCTGGTGGTGTGTCGCAGGGTTTCATAAGGGATATGCTCTTCTTCGAGCAGGCGGTGAACACGGTCAGCAATACTCATGGGCGTCGCCCTCAGTCAGGTCAGGGCTTCCATGCTGGTTAGGCAGAAGAAGGCTTGCAGTCGTCCTCCTTCGTTCCATCAGGGTCAGTTGGCAGGAAAGTATAGTCTGGCAAGCAAATGTAATCAGTTTTTACGGCATAGGTAGCGATGGTTCAGCCAGCACCTGCCTTTTACAGGGGGAACGTGGAACTTTAACAACCCGGTCGAATCTTACCTGTCAGCATTATATATTATTACGGTTTCTGAGGTGGGAGAATGTCTGGAAAAATAAAAATTGCCTTGATGATGTGTTGTGTAACGTTTTCTCATTCATTGCTGGCTGTGGATTATGTCACCGGATTGTTGCTGAGAGAGCCGCTGGTGATGAGGATTGACGATGTGCCAGTAGAAATAACGCATCACGACAGGGTAACAACCCTTGTCATTCCAGCAGCTGATAGTGGTCGTGCAATGAGCAGGAGTGGCAGCTCGACATCTCAGGCCAGTATTAAGGGGCATTGCGACAGTCACCCATGCCCTGATGTGAGACAGTTGCACTCAATACAGCAGTGGCTTGCCGAAAACGGTATTCCGGAACTGGAGCTGAGACTTAATCCATTTTCCCGTACCTCTTCTGCTGCGTGTTATTCTGATGATGCCGCCTGTGAAGTCAGAACATCTGTCAGTCACTTCAGTTCAGCCAGTTTTGTACTGAGCCTCTCGTTTATCTCCAATGGCCGAAGAATCCTGACTGATTTGCCTTATGCTGTCAGAAGAAGTCGTCCCTCGATGCGCTGGCTCTGGGGTGAGTCTTTCTTTCATGCTCACTACGCAGGGAGGTCACAGCAAACCCTGTATTTTGATCCTCTGCAGGAAGGTGTTTTAACGGATATTTTGAATACACTGAATGAGCTTCGGGTAATAAATTTTTCCCAGCACCTGGGTGTGTTTTCACCAGGTCAAACCGTGAGCTATGGACACACTTTGTTTGACAGAGATGAAGTGCGGGAGGTCGGGACTGAATGGCTCCGGCCGCTGGGCAGTATACGAACCGATCAGCGCGACAGTGACGGTCAGTTTCGGAGGGTCAGTACTTATACATCAGGGTATCTGAGCTACTCTGTCAGCTTACCATCGTTCGATAACCTGCCATCTTTCTCTCCGTCGATTGGTGTCACCCTGCTACCAACAGTGTCTCAGCAGTTTGTTAAGTATTCCCGGGGGATTGCTGTGACGGTCGTCACTGCCCTGGTCGTCATTGCGGGGGCTGTGTATCAGTCATCTGGCCATCGGTTCTGGTAAAGCAGACGGGCGTTATTCCCCGGGTTGTCGGCAGGCATGCCCTCCGGCAACCTGTTCCGGAAGAGTATTTACATCACAAATACCGTTAAATGTACTTATTGTTGACGATAAGGCTCGGTACGCTGCGCACGCTGCTCTCCAGCTGCGACCAGCGTTTCATGCGCTCACGAACCACCGGGTCATTCACGCCAAATGCCCACTCACGCTTACTCAACCCTGCATCAGCCAGCACTTTGAAAAAGTCATCGTCATTTTTCCAGTCACCAATACGATCTTCCTGCAAAGCCTTAAAAATGGCTTTCTTCACAGGCGTGTACTTTTCAGTACCTTTGGTAACCGCCAGAGCCTGACTGACTTTATCGGCGTAGTTACCCATAAAAGCGACATGGGACTGATTAAATGGAATATCCTTCGACTCCAGGCGCTTTTGCAGATCACCAACAATCCCCTGATCCCACTGGTAGCAGGCAGGGCAATAAACCGAAAAGGCTTCACGTACTTCCTGTGTTTCTGATTTTTCGAAGTCAGGGAGTACATTGTAGTGCGTGCCTTGAGAAAATGAAGCCGCCATCACCGACAGAGGCATGGCCAACATCAAGCAAAATGCAGAGAGTATTTTTTTCACTAATATCGCCTTGTTATCATGAGCTATAAATTGATCGTATTTACGATTTTCTTATGATTGCCTCTGCACGTTTTTGGACCCAGATCAAACAATAAAGGATTGTTTATGAAGTATATCGGCGCCCATGTCAGCGCTGCAGGAGGGGTCGAAAATGCCCCGGTCAACGCCCACAAGCTTGGGGCTACTGCGTTTGCTCTCTTCACAAAAAACCAGCGTCAGTGGAAAGCCAAACCACTTTCAGATAAGAACATTGAACTGTTCAAACAACGGTGTGATGAATACGGTTACAAGCCTGAGCAGATCCTTCCGCACGATAGTTATCTTATAAACCTTGGTCATCCTGAACAAGAAGGTTTGCAAAAATCCAGAGAAGCCTTTGTGGACGAAATGCAGCGCTGCACCCAGCTGGGACTGGACAGACTGAATTTTCACCCGGGCAGTCATTTACGAAAAATTGAGATTCCAGCCTGTCTGAGCCGTATCGCTGAGTCCATCAACCTGGCACTGGATCAGACAGAAGGTGTCATAGCCGTTATCGAAAATACTGCCGGACAGGGCAGCAACCTTGGCTGGCGTTTTGAAGAACTGGCAGAGATTATTGACCAGGTGGAAGACAAAAGCCGTATAGGTGTTTGTCTGGATACCTGTCATACCTTTTCTGCCGGATATGACCTGAGAACACCTGAAACCTGTGACGCTACCTTTGCTGAATTTGACAAAGTGGTCGGCTTTCAATACCTGAAAGGTATGCACCTGAATGACTCTAAAACTGAACTGAACTCAAGGAAAGATCGTCATCACAGCTTAGGGCAGGGTGAAATTGGCTGGGATGTATTTCGGTACATCATGCAGGATAGCCGCTTTGACCGGGTTCCCATGGTTCTGGAAACCATTGATGACACTCTCTGGGCAGACGAGATTGAAGCCCTGAAGAGGATGGCAGGCTGATAGCAGAGCCAAGATCAAGCCGTACTCAGCCCTGTTAATCAGATTGTCTGACTTAGTCGGGTTGAGTACTTACCAGTTAATTAGTTATGCCGTATTTATTCAAAAAAAGAAAAAAAACTTCCTTACTTCTGATTAGACTGATAGTGACCGAATGACGTTATTCTGATTTTATTTCATACCATCTTTGAAATTGTTCGGTTCAGCACAAAACTGACACGCTAATACAATCCAAACCATTCAAACTATTTGTGTGATAGGTTAATTCATGATTTCGTCACCAAAGAGCTTATATTTAAAATCATCGGTAAAAAGCATTCGGGCTGTGTTAATGGGTATTCTATTATCTGTTTTCACAATCAGCAGCCATGCGGTCGATCCCAAAAAAATCAGTCCAAATGATGATGTAACATTACAGTTATTCATAGGTAGCCTGACTGCATTTTATTACGCTGCAAAATTTCTGAATCTACAAATTGCAGCTGGCAACCTGGTGGATGCATTATGGAACAATCACCCCTCTGGTGAATCTGGTGAAGAAGACCAGGCAACCGCTCAAGACCCACAAGAGAGAGAAGGTGCTGTGAACTGGCTGGCTGCTTATTTTAATTCAGACCCGGAAAATTCCGACACTCTCCCGGACATGCCCGAAGCACTCTATGAAAGACTTAACATCGATCAGTATCAGTTGGCCACTGCCTTCATTCAGGCTAATTCAAACTATCGCACGCCTTTGGAACAACTGGCTGACGAAATTTCAGCTCTCCCATTAGTTGACTCAGTGGATGAGGTCGATGGCAGACCAGAACTACAAGGCACTGAAAGCTCTGATGAGGCCTTATTCCTCAGAACTACAGCGGCCAACGGTATAGAGCTGAGTCAACTGACCGGGAACCCCGGAGCCACTTTGCGGGATATGTTAAGCAGTCAAAACCTGCATCCTGCCCAAAATACTCTGATCACCTTACATGCGTTCCTTTTGCAACATTACCTCAGACTCAGAAACAACGGTGCGCTGTCAGAACACCAGATAACCAACTATCGACGCTCCATCTCGTACCTCGTTATGGTTATTCACTTAATGAGTCAGTACTCGAGAACAGCTGTCAACTCTCAAGCTGATCAACCTGCCTCTACCAACTGGCCCGGAAATGAATACATCAGCGAAGTTTTTGATGATGTCTTCAGGTCCACTGACGGGCCTGAAACCGCCTTTACTGTCAGTGATCTTGATAATGGTATGCGAATGGCTTTTGGCATCATTCAAAACTACCGGGCTCTTATCATCTCTCAACGGGAAAGAAGGCATGACGATCCTGTTGAGTCCGAACGTGAAAGTGCACTCGACCATGATGCCAATACCGTTGACACCATCGCACGACTTGATTCGTTAGCCAACCATTTAGTACAGGACAGTGATACACCGCTTTCCAGCCTTGCTTACGCAAGAAACAATCTACAGCTTCATACCAATGCCATAATGAGAAGAGCTTTTTGGGTCAGGACTAACACGCTGGCTTATGAGGAACTCGATAACTTCCAAATCTGGCACATACTCGCCGAGATGAATGTAGCATTACAGCTTGTGGTATTAGGCCAATATGATTTAGCGCGGTCAGCTATTCAGGACATCACTCACACTTATACGCCGCTGCAGAGTGGCGACATAGCCTCTCTGCCTGAAGCCAATGAAGATATCATTCAATGGGTTTTCAATACCGTTGATACGGTACTGGAGAGCGCCTCAGAGGAAGGAAGGGAGGTTTACAGCCACCTGAGGCGTCACTTCTTCACCTCTGTGTATGCACTTGTCGTGTACACAGAAGCTTCTGATCATGGCCAGGGATTCTCTGATCACCAAATAACGAGAATCAATGTCAGTGTATTGAACCATCTGTATGAGCTCTTGCTGAAAGAGAAGGATTCTTCGGGCTCAGAGGATGCTTCGGAAGAGTCATCAAGGTCCAGCATTTATCTGGATGCACGGTATGCACAATTCCTGAGGAACAGGCATGAACGGCACCAAGCGGTTCTTGAGGGAAATATAATACCCGGTGCGAAGAAAAGACTCACTGGCAAGAAAGATAAACAATAAGTCCGGAATGTAACCGGGCTATGGTCTTTTACAGACAAACAACGCTATTTGGATGTAGCTGTAGATTCAGATGTAACGATGGATTTTGGTGAAGCTATGCATTTGAATCTATCATGCAGCGGACAGTTGTACTAACTACACCTCTGCCCAAAAAGTCCAGCTGCAATAATATAATTCACTCTTTTACCGAAGCACATTAGCTGAATGCAAGAATTTTTATCAGGAGGCTGCAGCCGATAAAACAGAACTGGGTGTCACACCATGCTCAAACGCTATTTTGTGGACCAGTTTAAGTTGATCTTTTGTCAACAGAGCCTGACGCTCAGAAGTTTCTGTTCCATAATGCCAGTTACAATTATTCAAGTCTCTCCAGCGGAGTTCATGGCAGGCAGCCCTGAGATTTTTGCCAGCAACACCCGACGTAATTTCTTTGAGAACACGACGGCTGTTGGAATCAATCATGGACAAAATGTTGGTGCGTTTTCTTCTTGTAAACCACATACATACCCCGGCAAGTTATATAATAATTTCTGACTCAGTTATTTATTTTTAGTTAAGTTCTCTATTCAATGTGAGAGTAAGTATATACAAGTCATTATGCACAGAGAAGGCTGTCACTGGCTTTGCGCGTTGGTAAACGTTTACAGCCACCAAAACTGGCTCAAACTTTATCAATCAGACTGAATTGATCCGGCAGTTTGGTCAAAGTGCTTGCCAATACAGCAGGCACTTTGACCACTAATACTATTTATGCATCGTTTTATGCAACATTCTGAATCAGGACAGACATACCTTTATCTGAAAACAGCTCATCCTGCGCCATTTCTGTAATCGTTTCCTGAGAATACTGCTCACCGTCGTATACCACGACAATACTGGTATCACCGGATTGCAGAAAATGGGTTTCGCCGTATTCGGTATAGCGGGTCGCACCAATACTGATCAGTGCCTGATTAGGATAACCTGCATCCGCCAGGTAAGCGGAAATATCTTCAGCAGGGCCTTCGTCTTTCTGGTGATTCATTCGATCAATAATCCAGCTCAACAGCTTCTTATGAAAATAGCTGTACCCAATTACCGGGCTGTCTTCACCATAACGGGTCATTTGATCGCCACGCTTATGAAAGCTGGCAATACGGAAACGATCAAGAACGCCACCCGGTTCCAGATGATCCAGTGCAATCATGCCACCGGAAATCCCTTTGGTCTGTTGCCCCCAGTTTTTCTTTTCACTGATTTTCCTGGCACTGGGTTTGCGGATAGAGCAGTCGTTATACGCTGCAAACTTTACCGGGGTTAATGCCGTTACCTTGCCTTTGTCGTATTGAATATCACACAACAGGGCGACTTCAGGCTCAATCTGCAGATTATCTGCATCATTCGGCGGAACAATGGTGTTGTTACACAGCGGATAAGTCGACAGAAAACCAGCTTCCTGAGACGGAACATAGAACGGAAAGATGGCCTTGGGGGCAATCGCTTCTTCCGTTTTCACTGCGACAAAGTCTGCTGCTTCACCCGCCTGCTCCAGATGTCCGGCAAAGTTACCGGCAACGCCCAGTCCGATTACGTGTTTGAACGGCATAATCAATGAGTCACTTTTGATCTTAATTTGATGGGAACGGGAGTTTACAGGTACGAAAGGAAGAGTTCGAGTTCCCGGAGCAAGGAGAGACAAGGGGTGAAGCAGAACTGCAAAAGCCAGCTCTAACCATTGTGGCAGGTCAGGCACCTCCCGGTGCCAGGCATGATGATAAATAGATAGCCATTAATGGTATAAGCTCCGCCTGCACTTTGAAAGATTCCCAGATAACTGATCTCTATGATCTTGCGCCAGTGCTGGCTAAGTTCTCCCCAGGGGTAGATATCAATCTTGCTGCCCCCGGCGGGTTGGCATAGTCGTCCTCAAAGCGGATGTCTACCGACTCATTATGCGCCGCGGCGATAAAGTCCCTGATGGTGCGAATATGGCGGTAGAACTGTTGATTGCTGTCAATGACATAGACATAGTGGCGACTGTCGACAACAAGGTTGTAGGCATGGTCTTCCGTCTCGGCAGTGTAGACCTGGTTGATACCCTGACCGGTGAGATAGGCCAGCAATATTGTGGGGCGATTCCATGCCCGTCTGAATTGCACAGTGTACGCCGTTGCCGTGGATATTGAGCCCACCATAGGGGTTGATGCAGGCCAGACTTTCACTGAGGTCTCTCAAACTCATGATGCAGCGCTCTCAGTTAAAAAGAAAACTCAGAAAAAAAAGAACCGTTAGCGGTCAGCGAGACCGGATCAGATCGACCTGAGTGGCCCTCTGCAGGGTTTCTTCCAGGGTTTTACAAATGGTTCTTGCAAACTCGGGATCATTAACGGGTTGTTTCTGGCTGTCGGTAATGTAAAAGCGGTCTTCAACCTTTTCTCCGAAGGTGGCAATTTTGGCATTATGCACCTGCAGGTTAAGCGACATGAAGGTACGGCCTATTTTGGCCAGCAGTCCTGGACGGTCGGTCGCTTTTATTTCCAGCAGGGTGCGGCGGATGCCGGGAATGTTGCTGATCAGTACTTCCGGCTTTCGGGCAAAGTGGCGCAGTTTTCTGGGCGTCCGGCGGCTGATCAGGTCCGGGAAATCATCAGTATTCTCCAGAATTAATTGCAGGTGACGTTTGATTTGCCGGATGCGTTTCGGGTTGTGTCCAATGGCACGCCCGTCGTCTTCCAGTACCGTAAAGGTATCCATGCTGTAGTTATCCGACGAGGTGATGATTCTGGCGTCCTGAATGCTCAGGTGCAGCTGGTCCAGTGCCGCAACGGCAGCCGCAAACAGGTTGGGCTGATCCGGTGTATAGATAAACACCCGTGACCCGCCAAGGTCCTGCTGGTCAGTATCAGTCTCCTGAACAATCACCAGAGGTTTGTTGTTGTCATGGTTCAGAATGTTTTCTGTGTGCCATGCAATTTCCCGGGAGTTATGCCGGGTAAAGTACTCAATGCCCAGTGCTGACCAGAGCCGGGTGATAGTTTGCTGATCCAGCGCTTTATCAGCCAGTCTTTTCAGTGCGCGTTCCTTAACACCTGCAACCCGGTCGTGTACATCCGTCAGGCTGCTCATGTCGCCTTCCAGCATGCGCCGTGTGCGACGATAAAGCTGTTGCAGGAGTGAAGAGCGCCAGCCGTTCCAGAGCTCCGAATTGGTGGCGTTGATATCGGCTACGGTTAACAGGTAAAGAAAGTTCAGGTAGTTAACGGAACCCATTTTTCGGGCAAAGTCCTGAATGACCTGAGGGTCGGACAGATCCTGCTTTTGTGCCGTGGTAGACAGTGTCAGGTGCTCTTTGACCAGCCAGACAACAAGTCGGGTGTCGTTAGATTTCAGACCGTGGCGACGACAGAACAGCTCGGCATCAACAGCACCCAGCTGTGAATGGTCGCCACCACGGCCTTTGCCGATATCATGGTAAATGGCGGCAATGTAGAGCAGTTCAGGATTTTTGATGGCCCGGATCAGCTGAGAGGCAACGGGATAACGCTGCTCGTTTTCCTTGTAGGTGAAACTGCGCAGATGTTTGACCAGCAGCAGTGTATGTGCATCAACGGTATAGGAGTGAAACAGGTCAAACTGCATCTGTCCGACAATGCGGCCAAATTCCGGCAGGTAGCGCCCGAGAATGCCATACCTTGCCATGCGCCGAAGGTTGGCAGTAAGGGCATAGGGAGCCTGTAGCAGTTTGATAAACTGTTTGGCGCAGCGCGGGTCTTTACGAAACTCGTTGTCAACCAGATGCCGGTGTTCCCTGAGCAGGCGGATGGTTTCTGCGGTGGGGCCAAGTATGTTGGCATCCCTGGTCATCAGGACAAACATTTCCAGCATGGCGGGCGGGTGTTCGCTGAATACCGCCGGGCTGGTGGTTTCGATGTACTGATTACGAACCTGAAACCGCTCGTTGATGGGTGTAATGACCTGCGGCAGGTCGGCGTTCAGGATAGCGTCGTCAAAATGTTGCAGCAACAGGTCTTTCAGCTGTCCAACAATCAATACGGTGCGGAAGTAACTCTGCATAAACTGTTCGACAGCCAGAGAGTCGTTATGGTCATGATAACCGAACAGGTTAGCGAGGGTGCGTTGATGGTCGAACAGCAGGCGATCTTCGCAGCGACCAGAGATAAAATGCAGTCCCCAGCGCACTCTCCACAGGAAGGCTTTGCAGCGCTGCAACTGCTGGTGTTCGTTGTGGCTGAGAAAACCGATCTCCACCAGTTCTTTCAGGTCGTGTGTGCCAAAGTGACGCCGGGTAACCCAGCCCAGCATGTGGATATCGCGGATGCCTCCGGGGGAGCTTTTGATATTGGGTTCCAGTTTGTATTCAGAGTCATCGTATTTGCGGTGTCGATCCCGCTGTTCTTCAAACTTTGCCTGCAGGTACTCTTTGCTGGGCCACATGTGTTCAGGGCTGATGCGCTCGTGCAATCTTTCTGACAGTGCCTCGGGGCCTGACAGCAGCCGGGCTTCCAGCAGATTGGTCACAATCGTCAGGTCGTTCACGGCCTGCAGGGCGCACTCATCAACAGAGCGAACACTGGAGCCTACTTTCAGGCCGATATCCCACAGCAGGGTGAGAAAACGCTCGATATTATCCTTGTGAGTGCTGTAGGTGTTATCTGACAGAAGCAGCAGAATGTCGATATCTGAAGCCGGGTGCAGCTCTCCCCGCCCATACCCGCCTACAGCCAGCAGGGCAATGTCGCAGCCATTGTTCCAGCCCAGATGTTCCCAGGCGACCGTTAGGATTTCATCCATAAACCAGGTCTGGGCGTCGACCAGTGTTTCAATACTTATCTCTTCTCTGAACCACTGGTCAAGCCGTTCACGGGCTGTCCTGATGGCTTTTTTGTAGGCAGGGATGGCGCTGTTGGAGAGCGTGATGTCGGCACGAAACTGGCTGCGATTGAACAGCTCGGTTCTGAGTGACTGGGGAACCTGTAGGCTGGTCGTTATCATGTTGAAACCTGATGGCTGGTCGCTGTTGTTGTACTATTTCCTTTTCGCCGGAGTTGCCCTTTTAGCAAGAGCTGCCCTTTTCGCAAGAGCTGCAAAGGAGCCTGCTCGCCGTCAGGCTCCTTGCTGGCAGTCAGAAGTTCTCTTCTGAACGTCGGGTCAGTACTTCAACGCCGTCGGCAGTGACCAGCAGGGTATGTTCCCACTGGGCAGAAGGACGATGATCTTTGGTGACTGCTGTCCAGCCGTCTCCCAGCAGTTTGGTATTTTTCTTGCCGGCGTTGATCATTGGCTCGATGGTGAAGGTCATGCCTTCGCGCAGAATACAGTCGTTATTTTCGTTGTAGCCGTTGTAATGCAGCACCTGCGGGTCTTCGTGGAAGCCTTTGCCAATACCGTGACCACAGTACTCTTCTACCACAGTAAAGTGGTTGGCGTGGGCATGCTCCTGGATAATACGACCAATGTCGCTCAGGCGTACGCCCGGGCGTACCTGGGCAATGGCCTTGTAGAGGCACTCCTGGGTGACTTGCACAAGGCGCTCATTGAACGGCTGGGTATTGCCAATAATGAACATCTTACTGGTGTCGCCATGATAGCCGTCTTTGATAACGGTAACGTCGATGTTCATGACATCGCCTTTCTTCAGCTTTTTCTCGCCGGGAATGCCGTGGCAGACGACATGGTTGATGGATGTGCAGATAGACTTTGGAAAGCCCGGTCGCCCCGGTGCTGCGCCATAGTTCAGGGGAGCCGGAATGGCGTTTTGTTCATTGACGATGTAGTCATGGCACAGGCGGTCCAGCTCTTCGGTGGTGATGCCTGCCCTGACGTGCGGGGTAATCATTTCCAGCACTTGTGCTGCCAGGCGTCCGGCAATGCGCATGCCTTCGATATCTTCAGGGGTTTTAATAATTACGTTCATAGAAATAAACTGGTTGTCAGCCGTCGGGTCGGGTGATTGGGTAGTAATAGGGCGATTCTAACAGAAGTTGTGTGTGATATTCATGCAGAGTTGGGCTACTTTTCTAATTGGCGTTGTCATCACTTTTCAAACTACACCTGTCAAGTCTCTCCTGGTGTTTCGCCCAGTATTTCGAAAGTACCGTAGTGTTTCAAATTCTGTTGTAAAAAACTCACCCAGACCTGTCAGCCAGATCAATGCGTAAAATCAGAGTGGTAGTGTGAATGAGAATGTGAGACCCGGCTGTGTCGACACACCTCAGAGGCTGAACTGGGTCAGATGTTGTTGTGACAGTAGGGATGGTTAGTAACGGGCGGTTTGACTTCATGGAAATGCTGGCAGTGGCTGAAACCTGGGATAATGGTAAGGCTGTGAGAGAAACGCTGGCAGCCGATGTACCACTGATGGCGGATCATTTTTGCTATTTTGCGGGTTGTATCCGGGCTCAGGAAGGTGCTACAGCAGAAATAGACCACAATACCATCGCTTACCATTTCCATGAGCCACTTGGTGTGGTTGGGCAGATTATTACCTGGAATTTTCCGTTACTGATGGCTGGCTGGAAGCTGGCGCCCGCACTGGCTGCGGGAAACTGCGTGGTGATGAAATCCGCTGAGCAGACGCCTGCCTCGATTCTGGTGTTAATGGAGTTGATCAGAGACTTACTGCCGCCAGGTGTTATCAATATTGTTAATGGTTATGGTGCCGAGGCGGGTCAGGCACTGGCAACCAGCAAGCGGATTGCCAAGGTTGCTTTTACCGGTTCAACGCCGGTTGGTTCTCATATTCTTAAATGCACGGCGGAAAATATTATCCCCTCAACAGTGGAGCTGGGTGGCAAGTCTCCGAATATTTATTTTGCCGATGTGATTCAGCACGAGGATGAGTATCTGAGCAAGTGTGTTGAAGGCACTGTGCTGGGTTTCTTCAACCAGGGCGAGGTATGCAGCTGTCCGGCCCGGGTGCTGATACGGGAATCTATATACGACGAATTCATTTCAATGGTCGTCAGGAGGATTGAGGCGATCACCCGTAGTAATCCCCTTGATACAGAAACCCAGGTTGGGGCGCAGGCGTCAGGGGCTAGAGGCTGGTCGGGTCTGGATGAGCTGTTACCATCAGTATCCGGCCCATGCAGTCTTTGGCGGTTATAAACAATCAGGTATAGGGCGCGAGACCCACAATTATGCTCTGGGACATTGTCAGCAAATCAAGAATCTGCTGGTGAGTTATGACATCAACCCGTTAGGTTTCTTCTGAGAACATTTCTGAAATGAATGATCAGATTCTGAGCCATTTTCGAGCCTGTTCAACATGTTCTGTCGTCCATCCTTTCAGGTTGTTCAGGTACTCGGTTTCTTTGTCAGCCAGGTTCCAGAGTTTCGGCAGGTCAGCAAAGGATTCGGCTTCGCTGCTGGCCTCTATCTGTTCCTGAATGTTGGCCATATCTTCGTGCAGGCGAGCTTTCTGCCCAACGAAAATTTCCAGCAGTGCCAGTTTTCGCGTTTTGTCATTCGCAGAAGTAATCAGCGATGAAAGGGCCAGGAGATTGCCGTGTCCGGATTTTAGCACTGTCAGTTGCTGGCCCCAGCTGTCCGGATCGTCTCCGGTATGCTGTGCGGTTGTGCGACGGGCTTTCTCAAACTGTGGCATAAGCTGGTCATGGGGCAGGGATGTGTTCTGAAGCAGTTTCTCAAACTGATCCCTCAGATTGAGCTGGGATTCAGATTCGTTTTTCAGCGATATCTGCTGCTCAAACAGCTCTGCGGCAGTCGCTAGCAGCTTTTTCTCAAGGTTGGTGCGGATGGCGGGGTCTTCGACAATGCTGTTCGTCCAGGTCTGGAAATCTAGCAGCAGAAACAGGTTTAAATCATCTGGGTTGCAGCTTTTCGCTTTTTTACGGCAGCGGTCCAGAAAATTGGAGGCTTCCCGGCTGAAGGGCTGAGGATAGGCCTGCTCTTTGAGACTGTCCAGCTCGTGCGAAAACGGATAGGTCTGAACATGCTCCATCTGAATCTTGTTCCAGCTGTAGACTGTTTCAGGTTTTTTGGTTTCAGCCGTTTCCTGCTTTTCTTCAGGCTCGGGGGAATCTGTTTTTTCCAGTTGTTCCTGGAGCAGCCGGTACACTACATCATCTTCTGCTTCAGGCTCTGTAGTTATCTGGTCAAGGTAGCTGGCAATCTTCGGGTGAGAAGTTCTCAGCGATGGGTGCTCAAGCAGGGTTTCCAGTAACACCTGCAGATCCGCCTGCTGTTCCGGGTCAGAGTTGTCTGCAACAAGCTTGTCCCACTGTTTTTCGATTTTTTCAGAGAATAGCGCCTGGATGAGCCGCCTCCTTGCCCTGGGGCTGGGAGTGTGGGAAGCAATGGTGTCTGACAGCTTAAGAAGCTCAGAAGGTGTGCTGGCCTTTTGCGTTTCGGCCTGGATTAGTTGCTCCATTCTGGAACTGTAGGTTTTGGTCAGTTTTTCCTGTTTTTCTGGCTTCAGGCTGGTGATGCTGCTTCTGAGGTTGACGAGTTCTTCAATGCTTCCGGCGCTGTTAAGCTGCTTTGAGAGGCTTCTGGTGGTGACCTGTCTGCTGGATAGTGTGTTTTTCTGCGGTTTGGGGTTGCCCTCCCTTAACCCTTTCGTTGCTTCTGAGTTTGAAGGACTGACCTTGCGATGCTGGTGGGTACCGGCTGGCACTTTTTTAGCCGCGTCGGGTTTGGCCGCGTCAGGTTGTGCAGAAATAAGATGCTCGCTGGCTGCTATTCCCTGCAGGTTGCTGAGATCTCTGGCCATTATCCTTTATCTCCGTGAGCACATAGTTTAAGACTAGCCATTGCGCAGCAGGGCAGGCAGGTCAGGAAATGTCCTGACTCTGGCGGTGAAAGGTGGGTGAAAGGTTTTCGTTCGTTTTTTTTTGTGGTATAAATCGCCGTCTTCGTTAAATGGGGTCTGTCTGCAAGCCATTCTGGCCTGTTATCAGCCTCCCTGAATCGAAGCTTTTTAAACTATTTACAGAACTCACATGCACCGTCACATGACTCAGGGTGCCCAAAGGTTTGATGGTTCTTTGAAAGGTCAAGCCTGCCAGGGGTCGAACTCATGGGGTGCGTGGAGGCATAACCCTGTTTCAGGAGAGATAAAAATGGCGCAAGCCCATAACGTTACCATGCGTGACATGCTCAAGGCGGGCGTACACTTCGGTCACCAGACTCGTTTCTGGAACCCAAAGATGAACAAATTCATCTTCGGTGCTCGCAACAAGATTCATATCATCAACCTTGAGCACACCATGCCTGCGTTCACCGAAGCTATGGAGTTCATCCGTAAGCTGGCTGAAGGCAAGAACAAGGTTATGTTTGTAGGTACCAAGCGTGCTGCGGGCAAAATCATCCGCGAAGAAGCTGCCCGAGCTGGTCAGCCATTCGTTGCTCACCGCTGGCTGGGCGGTATGCTGACTAACTACAAGACTATCCGTCAGTCTGTACGTCGTCTGCGTGATCTGGAAGCTCAGTCTCAGGATGGTACCTTCGAGAAGCTGACCAAGAAAGAAGCTCTGATGCGTCGTCGCGACCTGGAGAAGCTGGATCGCTCCCTGGGTGGTATCAAGGAAATGGGCGGCCTGCCAGACGCGCTGTTCGTTATCGACGTTGAGCACGAGCGCATCGCTATTCAGGAAGCCAATAAGCTGGGTATTCCTGTTATCGGTATCGTAGATACCAACTCCAGCCCGGAAGGCGTAGACTTCGTTATCCCGGGTAACGATGACGCTATCCGCGCTATCCAGTTGTACGTTAAAGCAGCTGCTGACGTCATCATGGATGCTCGCTCTGCTGCCAGCACTGGCGCTGAAAGCGAATTTGTAGAAGTTGAAGTTGAAGCGGAAGCTGAAACCAAGGCTGACGACGCCGCGGAAGCTTAATCTTCCAGGTGTTAGAAAAAGGGGGCCAGATGCCCCCTTTTTCAGATTACAAGTAACCATTATCTATCCTGGAGTGCCGAAATAAGAGGTATTGCAAGCACGATACTTCATCAGCATTCTCAGGGGTGACATTGAACATTTGCGAGAGGAATCCACCATGGCAGCAATTTCTGCAGCACTGGTTAAGGAACTGCGTGAGCGCACTGGCCTGGGCATGATGGAGTGCAAGCGCGCTCTGAAAGAAGCTGGTGGCGACATCGAGAAAGCCATCGAAGAGATGCGTAAGTCTGGTCAGGCTAAAGCGGCTAAGAAAGCTGGTCGTACCGCTGCTGAAGGCATCGTGATGACTAAAGTGGCTGATGACGCTTCTTACGGCATCATCGTTGAAGTGAACAGCGAAACTGACTTCGTTGCCCGTGACGAAGGCTTTGTTGCATTCGTTCAGAAGGTAACTGACGTTGCGTTTGAACGTAAGGAAACTGACGTTGCTGCACTGATGGAAGGTGAACTGGAAGCGGCTCGTCTGGCCCTGGTTCAGAAAATCGGTGAAAACATCAGCGTTCGTCGTGCCGTTGTCGTAGAAGGCGGTGTTGTGGGTTCTTATGTTCACGGTAACAGCCGTATCGCTGTACTGGTTAGCCAGGAAGGTGGTGACGCAGAGCTGGCTCGTGACGTAGCTATGCACGTTGCTGCTGTTAACCCTCAGGTGGTTAACAAAGAAGACATGCCGGCTGAGCTGGTAGAGAAAGAGAAGGAAATCTTCAAGGCCCAGGCTGAACAGTCTGGCAAGCCAGCTGAAATCATCGAGAAGATGATTGTTGGTCGTATCAACAAGTTCCTGTCCGAGAGCAGTCTGGTTGAACAGCCTTTCGTTAAAGATCCTGACATGAAAGTAGGCGCTCTGGCTAAGAAAGCTGGCGCGACTATCTCCAGCTTCGTTCGTTTCGAAGTGGGTGAAGGTATCGAGAAAGAAGAAGTGGATTTCGCTGCTGAAGTGGCTGCAGCGGCTGCGGGCGCTTAATTTCTCTGCAGTAAGCCGGATCGGTTGCATTGCGTTGCAGCCGGTTCCGGCCTTGCCAGGCTGGAAGCTGATGGCTATCAACGGTACTGAGTTGTATTTATTGTGACACTGGCCGGAGATAGTCAGGTGCTTGAAGGCTTCAGGCGACAAGGCTGAAAGCTTCCAGCCGGAAGCCCACAAACGGTGGGTTTCTGATCCAGCATCCGGTATTTCTGAGCGCAGACTATCTGACAGCAGGGATGCCGGATGTTATTATCCGCCTATCTTTGATACGGAAGCTGAACATGCCGGTAAATGATCGACAACCGAAATACAAACGCATTCTTCTCAAACTCAGCGGTGAGGCACTGCAGGGTTCCAATGATTTCGGCATAGATCCTGGTGTACTGGATCGCATGGCTCTGGAAATTGGTCAACTGGTTGGTATCGGTGTACAGGTTGGTATCGTTATTGGTGGCGGTAACCTGTTCCGGGGTGCAGAACTCAGTGCTGCGGGGCTGGATCGCGTCACTGGCGACCACATGGGTATGCTGGCTACGGTAATGAATGCTCTGGCCATGCGTGATGCCCTTGAGCGTTCCAATATCAATACCCGGGTTATGTCTTCTATCCCGATGAGTGGTGTCGTTGAACACTACGATCATCGTCGTGCAATGCGTCACCTCAGTGAAGGTGATGTCGTTATTTTCTCCGCCGGTACCGGCAATCCTTTCTTTACCACTGATTCTGCTGCCTGCCTGCGCGGCATTGAAGTCGATGTTGATGCTGTTCTGAAAGCCACCAAGGTGGACGGCGTATACGACAAAGACCCTGTTAAGCATGCCGATGCGGTTAAGTTTGAACACCTGTCTTACGATGAAGTGCTGGATCGAAAACTCGGCGTTATGGATCTGACAGCCATCTGCCTGGTACGTGACCAGAATATGCCTTTGCGTGTATTCAACATGAACAAGCCCGGTGCATTGCTGAGTGTTGTAGTAGGTAGTAATGAAGGAACACTTGTTTCAGGGGGTCAACAATGATTAATGAAATTAAAGACGACGCTAAAGAGCGTATGGGGAAATCTCTGGATTCCCTGACGATTGCGTTTAACAAAATCCGCACGGGTCGTGCGCACCCAAGCCTGCTTGATGGCATCAAGGTATCCTATTACGGTTCCGAGACACCTCTGGGTCAGATGGCGAATATCTCTGCTGAAGATGCCCGCACCCTGGCGGTGCGTGTCTGGGAGAAGTCCATGGTGCCAGACATTGAAAAAGCCATTATCAAGTCTGACCTGGGGCTGAACCCTTCAACGGCTGGTGAGGTGATTCGTATTCCTCTGCCACCGCTGACTGAAGAGACCCGTAAGGGTTATGTGCGTCAGGCGCGCTCTGAAGCTGAAAATGCCAAGATCGCCATTCGTAACATCCGCCGTGATGCTCTGTCCGACTTCAAAGAGCTGGAGAAGGAAAAGGAGATCAGCGAAGACGAGGAACGTCGTGCAGCTGACGATGTGCAGAAGATCACTGACAGCTTTGTGGCTGAAGTTGACAAAGCACTGGCTGCCAAAGAAAGCGATCTGATGGAAGTCTGATCACATCCGTTGCCTTTGTGGGAGCTTGCTTTTTTGGGCTGGCTCCTGCAAGGTTTTCTTAAGCCTGTTGTTTCTCTTCAACTTTTCAGATCAGCAAAGACTTCATGGCAATGACACCGCAAATGGAAACCGGCAGTGTAGAGGGAATTCCCAAAGATAAGCTGCCACGACATATTGCCATTATTCTGGATGGCAACAACCGCTGGGCAAAAAAACGACTACTGCCCGGTCTGGCGGGACATCGTGCCGGAGTGTCAGCAGTACGTAATATTGTTGAAGCCTGTGGTGAATATGGGGTAAAAGTACTCACGCTGTTTGCGTTCAGCAGTGAAAACTGGAATCGCCCCCGCACAGAAGTCAATGGTCTTATGGAGCTTTTTCTCAGCGCCCTGAGACGGGAAACCCGCCGCCTGAAACGCAATAATATCCGCCTTAAAGTCATCGGAGATGTATCAGGCTTCAGTGCTGATATACAGCAGCACATTCGCGAGGCTGAAGCCCTGACAGCGAATGAGCATAAAGTCACGCTGGTCATCGCTGCGAACTATGGCGGTATGTGGGATATCACCCAGGCCACTCAGAAGGTGGCGAAGAGGGTTGAGCAGGGTGAGTTGAGTGCTGATGAAGTGACTCAGGAGATGATTGAATCGAACCTGAGTACGGCAGGCTTGCCGGCTCCGGATTTAATGATTCGCACCAGTGGAGAACAGCGAATCAGTAACTTTATGCTATGGCAGTGTGCCTACAGCGAGTTTTATTTTACCGATACTCTGTGGCCGGATTTCAACCGGGCAGAGTTTCATCGTGCGCTCCTGGATTATGTAGGCCGACAGCGTCGTTTCGGCAAGACCAGTGAGCAGGTGGAGGCTGAGGCTACGTGTTAAAACAAAGAATTCTGACTGCGCTGGTACTGGCCCCTCTGGCCCTTGCCGGTGTTATCTTTCTTTCCCCTGCAGTTTTTTCTGTTCTGACAGCACTTGTTATCATGCTGGCTGCCTGGGAATGGGCTAATCTGGCCGGGTTTGAGCAGCCGGTTCAAAGAGTGCTGTTTTCCCTGCTGACCGGGTTAATCTGTTGGCTGGTGGCACCGTTGCCGCATTGGCTGGTGCTGGGTGCCGGCGCGGCCTGGTGGGTGGTTGCACTGGTGCTGGTTAAAGGTTATCCGGAAACAGCGCAATACTGTGAAAGTAAAGTTCTTCGTCTGTTTATGGGCGTGTTGACTCTTGTACCGGCCTGGTATGCGCTGGTTCAGCTTAAGCATTACGACCAGGATGGTATGGCAATACTGTTTGTCTTCTTCCTGGTTTGGGCTGCTGATGTGGGAGCTTATTTTTCTGGTCGTGCGCTGGGCAAGCACAAACTGGCCGTCAATGTCAGCCCTAAGAAAACACTGGAAGGCCTGGTAGGCGGACTGTTGCTGGCGTTGCTGGTGGCTGCCTGTGTCGGGTTGTACTTTGAGTTTACTTTTGCCAGAGGTATGGGGTTGCTGCTTCTGACCGTTGTAGTCGGTGTTGTTTCGGTGCTGGGTGATCTGTTTGAAAGCCTGCTCAAGCGGGAGCGGGGCATAAAAGACAGTAGTAACCTGTTGCCGGGACATGGTGGCATACTTGACCGTATTGACAGTCTGACTGCTGCAGTGCCTGTTTTTACGCTTGCGCTGATGGGCAGTGGAGGTTAAGAAATGGTTACGGGACATGGTAATTTCAGTCGACCGGATTTGATGAGCCGCGAAGGTATTCAGCAGGTCTGTGTACTGGGATCGACGGGGTCGATTGGTAAAAGCACGCTGGATGTCGTTGCCCGCAATGCTGACCGTTATCAGGTACGTTCGCTGGTAGCGGGCAGAAACTATCGTGCCATGCTTGAGCAGGTTCGTCAGTTTGTGCCGGAATGTGCCGTTATGGCTGATCCACAGGCGGCAGAAGAGCTGCGAAAGCTGGTTAAGCAGGAACAGCTGACGACTGAGGTATTGTCCGGATCACTATCTGCTGCCCAGGTGGCAGCAGATAGTACAGTTGATGTGGTCATGGCTGCTATTGTCGGGGCTGCGGGATTGCTGCCTACTCTTGCCGCTGTAAAGGCCGGTAAAAAAGTATTGCTGGCTAACAAAGAGGCGCTGGTGATGACCGGTGCGCTATTTATGGATTCGGTCAGGGAATCAGGGGCTATCCTTTTGCCCATCGACAGTGAGCATAATGCTATCTTCCAGTGCATGCCGCGCAATTATCAGGACGGTCTGGAGCAGGCGGGTGTTGAGCGCATCCTGTTAACGGCTTCCGGTGGCCCGTTCAGGGACGCCCCGCTGGATACTTTTGCCGGTATTACGCCTGAACAGGCCTGTGCTCATCCGAACTGGAGCATGGGGCGGAAAATTTCAGTGGATTCCGCCACCATGATGAACAAGGGGCTGGAGTATATTGAGGCTTGCTGGCTGTTTGGCGCGACACCGGATCAGGTGAATGTTGTGATTCATCCGCAGAGTATTATCCACTCTCTGGTGGATTATAAAGACGGTTCCATGTTGGCACAGATGGGGAATCCGGACATGCGTACACCGATTGCCCATGCCCTGGCCTGGCCTGATCGCATTGTTTCCGGGGTCAGGCCGCTGTCTCTGGCAGACGTTGGGCGCCTTGATTTCTACGACCCCTGCATGCAGCGTTTTCGTTGCCTGAAACTGGCGCAGGAGGCGGCTTCTGCCGGTGGGACCGCGGCAGCTATGCTGAATGCTGCCAATGAAGAGGCAGTGGATGCGTTTCTGGGGTTGAATCTGCGATTTGACCGTATTCCGGAAGTGATTGATGCAACGTTGCAGTCATTGCAGGTGCATAATGCCGGTGATATTGAACAGGTTCTGGATGCTGACCGCCAGGCACGTAAACTGGCCCGGAAGCATATTATTCACTGGCAGGAAAGTGCCTGATTATTTAAAACCGTGAGAATAACTTCCAGTCCTCTGAAGGCTGGAATCATGATAATGATGATTACTATGATTTTGCAGGAAGCAGCCGGGAGGCAATAAGCGATCTATGATTTTTGGGTCTTTACAAACGCTGGCTGCTTTTGTCATTACACTGGGTATACTGGTCAGCATTCACGAATTTGGTCACTTCTGGGTGGCTCGCAAGTGCGGTGTCAGGGTGCTGCGTTTTTCGGTGGGTTTTGGTAAACCGCTCTGGACCTGGACGGATAAGCTGGGTACCGAATATGTGATTGCACTGATACCTCTCGGTGGCTACGTCAAGATGCTGGATGAGCGGGAAGGTCCTGTTGCCGAGCATGAACGACATGAGTCTTTTAATGCCAAGCCGGTGCTGGCGCGTATCGCTATTGTGGCAGCCGGGCCAATTGCGAATTTTATTCTGGCTATTTTTGCTCTTTGGCTCATGTATATGGCTGGCATTCGTACCATTGTTCCCCAGGTTGGGAAGGTGTTGCCAGACAGTCCGGCGGCTGTTGCCGGTGTTGTTCCGGGAGATGAAATCGTCAGTATTGATGGTGAGGAAACCCTTGGCTGGCAGCAGGTTAATATGGAATTGCTGTCTTCTATTGGCGATACCCGTGACCTGGCTGTTGGTGTGCGGGCTGGTGAGCCGGGACAGCTTTCTTCCGCCGCCGTTCGGGAAAAAAATATTGCTATTTCAAACTGGCTCGTCGATGACAGCGGTGAAGGCATTGCTGATCCGATCAGGCAGTTAGGTATTGAACCTTACACGCCACTGGTTCCCGCTGTGTTGGGTGAACTGACACCTGACGGGGCTGCGCAGGCTGCAGGGCTGGAGCCGGGTGATCGTATTGTTGCCACTAACGGGCAACCGGTACGTGACTGGTTGAGCTGGGTTCAGGTGATCAGGGCCAATCCTGGTCAGGAAATTCAGGTTGAGCTGGAGCGTAACGGTAAAATTCTTGATCTGGTACTGACGCCGGGCGTCAGAGAACTGAATGGTGAGCCGTCCGGTTATATTGGTGCAGGTGTTCAGCAGGTTGGCTGGCCGGATGAGATGGTTCGTAAACTTCAGTACAATCCTGTTGCCGCTTTGCCCAGGGCGCTGGACAGTACCTGGTCTCTAACCAGTATGACCGTTGAGTCGTTGTGGAAAATGGTCGCGGGGCTGGTTTCGGTTAAAAACTTGAGCGGCCCGATAACCATTGCTAAAGTGGCTGGCGCATCACTGCAATCCGGATTGGAAAATTTTCTCTATTTCCTGTCGATGCTGAGCGTCAGTCTGGGTGTTCTTAACCTGTTACCGATACCGGTACTTGATGGTGGGCACCTGTTGTTTTATCTGGTTGAGCTGGTTCGGGGTAAGCCGGTTTCAGAGCGGGTGCAGCTGCTCGGTCTGAAAATTGGTGTAACCTTTGTGGTCGGCATTATGATGCTGGCTCTGTATAACGACCTGAGCCGACTGTTTTGATGAAGGTCAGGTGCTATGCTGCATTGAGCTATGTTGTATCGAGCTATGCGGTTTAATGGCACCTGATCATTGGTTAATAGCCATGAGCGAAGAAAGTCACGTTTTCATCGCTTCTCGAACTGGAAAGTGACTTTTATGGTAAAAACGAACACGGACAAAGAACGGATTCCATGAAGCGATCATTGTTGTCTTTGCTGATTGGCTCGATGGCCTACGCGTCAGGCGCCAACGCATTTGTTGTGTCTGATATTCGAATCGATGGCCTGCAAAGGGTATCAGCAGGTACGGTTTTTAATTCACTACCTATCGAAGTGGGTGACGATGTACTGTCTCCGCAGATTGCCGAAGCAGCCAAGTCGTTGTTCCGGACCGGGTATTTCAACGATATCCAGATGGGGCGTGATGGTGATGTCCTGGTGGTCTCTGTGGTCGAGCGTCCTTCCATCAGTGAGATCAAAATTGAAGGTAATAAGGCGATCAAGACCGATGACCTGATGAATGGTTTGCGTTCCTCGGGGTTGTCAGAGGGCGAGATTTTTCAGCAGGCTACGCTGGAAGCGATCCGTCTGGAGCTGGAGCGACAGTATGTTTCTCAGGGACGTTATGGTGCCAGTATTTCTGCCGATGTTGAGGCTTTGCCACGCAATCGGGTGAAGCTGACCATTAACGTTAAAGAAGGAAAGGTCGCGACCATTCGGCATATTAATGTCGTCGGTAACACCGTATTCCCTCAGGATGAAGTGCAGGGTCTGTTTGAGCTGAAAGAGACAGGCATGTTCTCTTTCTTTGGTTCCAGTGACAAGTATTCCCGGGAAAAACTCTCCGGTGATCTGGAGCGACTGCGTTCGCACTATCTGGACCGTGGCTATATCAACTTCAATGTCCGGTCTACACAGGTTTCTATCAGCCCGGACAAACAAAGTGTATTTATTACCGTTAACATCGATGAAGGTGAAAAATACACCATCAATGAAGTGAACCTTTCAGGCGACCTGATCATTGGTGAAGAAGAAGCACGTAACCTGGTACTGGCGAAGCCTGAGCAGACATTCTCCCGTCGTGTGATTACCACTACGGAAGAAATCCTAAGTCGCCGACTGGGTAACGAAGGTTATACCTTTGCCAATGTTTCGGGTATTCCAACGCCGGATCATGAAAATAAGACCGTTGACCTGACGTTCTTTGTTGACCCTGGTCGCCGTGCTTATGTACGCCGTATCAACTTCTCCGGTAATACCAAAACGGAAGATGAAGTGCTGCGCCGCGAAATGCGCCAGATGGAAGGCGGGTCTGCCAATACTGAGAATATTGAGCAATCCAAGGTGCGACTGGAGCGTCTAGGCTTCTTCCGTCAGGTGGATGTGGAAACTCCACCGGTACCGGGAAGCAGTGATCAGATTGATGTGAACTATACCGTAGAAGAACAGCCCTCCGGCAGCATTACTGCCAGCGTGGGTTATTCTCAGTCTGACGGTCTGCTGTTGGGTGGTTCTGTCAGCCAGAGTAACTTCCTGGGTACCGGTAATAACGTGTCGGTGGGTCTGAACAAGAGTGACGTGAGTCAACTCTATAACTTCAGCTTTACTGATCCTTACTACACAGTTGATGGTGTCAGTCGTGGCTTTGGCCTGTATTACCGTACCTATGATTACGATGACTCTGATATCTCCAGTTACGCTGCTGACACCTGGGGAACGGATGTACGCTTTGGCTATCCGATTTCCGAGACGCAGTCGATCAACTTCAGCGCAGGTGTGGAAGGTACCAAGATTTCAACAGGCACTGATACACCACAGTATATTCGTGACTATATCGCCAGTGAGGGTAACCAGTTTACCAATGTTCAGGGTACTATTGGCTGGTCAGAATCCGAGTTGAACCGGGGCCTGCTGCCAACCCGAGGTTATTCCCAGAGTGCTTCAGCCCAGGTGACGATCCCCGGTTCGGACGTGACATTCTACAAGCTGAATTACCGGGCGCAGTACTTCCAGCCACTGACCAAGAGCCTGACTGCCCGCTTTGCAGGTCGCATTGGTTACATTGGTGGCTACGGCAGTACGGATGACATCCCATTCTTCGAACACTACTACGGTGGTGGTTTCGCTTCTGTCCGAGGCTACAAGGATAACACCTTGGGACCTAAGGCAAAGGAGTATAACGGTAGCAGTTATAACTCCATTGGCGGTGATGTCATCTTTGAAGGTACGGCTGAAATCCTGTTTCCGATGCCGTTTGTATCGGACCAGCGCTCAATGCGAACCAGTTTGTTCCTGGATTTTGGTAACGTCTTCGACACCAGTTGCAGTGGCAAGAAAAGCAGCTCGAACCCGGGTGTGGAGCCTTTTAGAGGCGATGACATCGTTGACTGCTACAGTCCTGACCTGAGTCAGCTGCGTTACAGTGTTGGTCTCGGTCTGACCTGGATTACTCCGCTGGGACCTCTGACTTTCAGTCTGGCCAAGGCGCTTAACGCAGAGGGTGAGGACGAAACTCAGGTGTTCCAGTTCTCTCTTGGTGCGCCGTTCTAATCGCTGTCGTTTGTATAAATTCAGGGGCTTTAATAGCCCCTGATTAGTTTCTAAACTATTATCCTGCTCTTGGAATGGGTGTAGAAATTTTGTCCTGAGACAGTTTTTTATTATTTTTTCAATGAGTTGCGAATATCTGGTTGATAAAGTGATGCGTTCTAGCGTCTTTTCATTATAATAACCATTTGCCTTAATTCTGCTTATGCACGAAGCCTGAGAGGAATCTGCTTTGAACCGTTTTCAGGCGTCCGGGTATTGGTCGCCTCAGGCAGGGTCTGAATATCAGTCAGGCAATAAGCACGTATATTATCTCAGGAATTATCAGGAGAATGAGCTTGAAACAGATTGGATTGGCACTACTGGCTCTGGTCATGCTGGTACCTGCAGTTGAAGCTGCGGACATGAAAATTGCGGTTATTGATTCAGAGATGGCGGTGCTGGAGTCTGATGCTTCCAAACGTTACGCGAAAGAGTCTGAAAAGAAGTTTGCGCCTCGTATCAAACTGATTCAGTCTCTGCAGGAAGAGTTGCAGAAAATGGAAGCTGACCTTGAGAGAAACGCCCCGACCCTGTCCCAGACCCAGGTTGAAGCGAAACAGCTAGAAATGCGCCGAAAATATGAAGATCTGCAGATGCAGGATCGTCAGCTGCGCATGGACAAGAACCAGGCAGACCAGCAGGAGCTGGGCCAGCTGCGTCCGAAGCTGGAGAAGGCTATCGAAGAAGTCTCCAAAGAACAGAAATACGACATGGTTATCGAGCGTGGTGCTGTTCGTTATGTTAAGTCCGATTACGACATTACCCGTCAGGTCATTGAACGCCTGAACAAGATGAAGTAATTCGATGAAGCAGTCTTATTTCTACACCCTGGCTGAACTGGCAGACAGACTTGGAGCCAGTTTGAAGGGTGATGCCGGCAAAGTGGTTACAGGTCTGAACACGCTGCAGGAAGCCGGTGAGTCCGAGCTGGCATTTCTGGCTAATCCAGCATATTCCCGCTATCTGGAAACCTGCCGGGCTGCGGCCGTCATCCTGTCACCGGCGTCGGCAGAAACATACGCCGGCAATGCTCTGGTTCTGGATAATCCGTATCTTGGTTATGCGCAGGCGTCGCACCTGTTTGAAACCGATAAAGGCCAGCCTGCCGGTATTGCTGAATCCGCAGTGGTCAGTCCCGATGCGCAGGTGCATGAAACGGCGGCTATTGGCGAAAATGTGGTGATTGAAGCCTGTGCGGTGATTGAAGCCGGTGTTCGTATCGATGCCGGGGCTGTGATCGGCCACGACTCCGTTATCAGCAAAGACGCTCACATCTGTCGCAATGTTACCGTTTGTCATGGCGTGTTTGTTGGACAGCGAACCATTATTCATGCCAATGCGGTGATCGGGGCGGACGGTTTTGGTAATGCTCATGCCGATGGTCAATGGCATAAAATTGCTCAGATAGGCGGTGTGGTCATTGGTGATGATGTCGAGATCGGCTCATGCACCTGCATTGACAGAGGGGCTCTGGGAGACACTGTGATCAAAAACGGTGCCAGATTGGATAACCTGATCCAGATAGCCCACAATGTGGTGATTGGCGAAAATACAGCGATTGCGGCCAATGTTGGCATCTCTGGCAGTACTGTCATTGGTAAAAACTGTACCATAGCGGGTGCTGCTGGTCTGGCTGGTCATATAACCATTGCGGATAATGTACACCTTGGCGGTATGGCCATGGTGACCAAGTCGGTGTCGAAATCCGGTGCTTACGCTTCGGGTACGGGACTGATGGAAGCGGGAGAGTGGCGGCGCAACGCGGTCAGGTTTCGCAAGCTGGACGATATAGCCAGACGAATCAGGCTGCTTGAAAAACGTTAGGAGCTTGTCGGACCTAAGCGTCCGTAGCGAGGATTGCAACCGCAGTAGGACAGCCTTAAGTCCGACAGGCTACTAGCTACGGTTTAATGACCCGGATTAACCGTGATTTTTTACAGAGAGGCTGGAATTTCCAGCCTTTTTGTGTAAGTAAATGACTGTTTGGTTATTTGCTGTGTGCGCGCTTTGCTGTGTGATCTTTTTCAATTTAACAGTTGAGTCGACATTACATGATCTCGATCGAGGAAATCAGGAAAATTTTACCCCATCGCTACCCCTTTCTGCTGGTCGATCGGGTACTGGACGTAGATCTTGAAAAAAATGTGATTGAGTGTATCAAGAACATTTCAGTCAATGAACCGCAGTTTAACGGCCACTTTCCGGAACATCCGATTATGCCCGGAGTGTTGCTGATCGAGTCAATGGCCCAGGCTGCCGGCATACTCGGTCACCAGATGAGAGCTAAAGATGTCGATGACCACAAGATTTATTATTTCGCCGGTGCCGATAAAGTGCGCTTTCGCCAGCCAGTGGTCCCCGGTGACCAGGTCAGACTGAGAGCTGAATTTATAGCGATGAAGCGTGAAATCTGGAAATTTTCCTGTGCCGCCTCGGTTGATGGTAAGATAGTCTGCTCTGCTGATGTAACCTGTGCAAGAAAGGAACTTTAGTCTTGGCTGATTCCCATTCCAGCGACCTTTCCAGTTGTGCTACTGCCGATGATCAGCTGGCAGTACACCCTACGGCCGTTATTCACCCTGCGGCTATTGTTGATCCGACTGCCCGAATTGGTCCAGGCGTAAAAATTGGACCCTGGACCCTGATTGGACCCGGTGTAGAAATTGGTGAAGGAACCATTGTCCACTCCAATGTTGTTATCAAGGGGCCTACACAGATTGGCCGTAATAACCAGATTTTTCAGTTTTCCAGTGTTGGTGAGGACTGTCAGGACAAGAAGTTTGCCGGTGAGCCGACGCGTCTGGAAATCGGTGACAATAATGTTATTCGTGAAGGCTGTACCATTCATCGCGGTACGATTCAGGATCATAGCCTGACTCGCATTGGCAGTAATAACCTGCTGATGGCTTATGTTCATATTGCCCATGACTGTATGCTGGGCGATAACATTATCATGGCCAATAATGCGACACTGGCGGGTCATGTAAAAGTCGGTGATGGTGTTATTCTGGGCGGTTTTACGACGGTTCATCAGTTCTGTCATATTGGTGCCTACAGTATGAGTGCTGCGCAGGCTGCGATTTTTAAAGATGTTCCTGCCTTTGTTATGGTCAGTGGCAACCCGGCCAAACCTCACGGGATGAACTTTGAAGGTATGCGCCGCCGTGGCTATAGCCCCGAGCTGATTCGCACGTTGCGTAGCAGCTACAAGATTATTTACCGTCAGGGACTGCGAACCGCCGAAGCCCTTGACCGGCTGGAATCCATGCCTGCCTGCAATGAAGTGCAGCTTCTGATTGATTCACTGAAAGCCTCTACCCGTGGCATCACCCGATAATCACTGTGCAGTTAGAAAGGGATAGAGAATGTCAAAACCTCTGACTTTTGCCATGGTGGCGGGTGAAGCATCGGGCGACCTTCTGGGCGCGGCCCTGGTTCGCGAGATTAAACGTCATCACCCGGACGCACGTTGCTACGGTATCGGCGGTCCCAAGATGATAGCCGAAGGTTTTGAAAGCCTGTTTCCCATGGAACGGCTCTCGGTCATGGGGCTGGTTGAAGTGCTCGGGCGTTTGCGTGAATTGCTGGGTATCCGCAAACGCTTGCGGGAAACCTTTCTGCAGGATCGTCCGGATGTCTTTATTGGTATTGACGCACCTGATTTCAACCTGGCGCTTGAGCGTCATCTGAAAAGTAACGGCATTCCCACGGTGCATTACGTCAGTCCGCAAGTCTGGGCCTGGCGTGAAGGGCGGCTGAAAAAGATACGCCGTTCAGTGGATCACATGCTCTGTCTGCTGCCATTTGAGGCGGAGTATTATCAGGGGCATGATGTACCAGTCACTTTTGTTGGACATCCGCTGGCCGATCAGGTCGCGATGGAGCCTGATCAGACTCAGGCCCGTCAATCATTGAATATTGCTGGCGATGGGCCGGTAATGGCTATTTTGCCGGGTAGTCGTAAAGCGGAAGTGGCTCGTCTGGCTGAGTTATTTCTGGATACTGCCCGTCAGGTTCACCAACAGATTCCATCCATTCGATTTCTGGTTCCTGCAGCGAACGAACGTCGAAAGCAGCAGTTGTTGCCACTTCTGGAAGGTTACCCCGATCTTGATATTGTGCTAACCGATGGCCGTGCCTCAGAGGTGATGGCGGCGTCAGACGCGATTCTGATTGCTTCGGGTACGGCTTCACTGGAAGCCGCCCTGCACAAGCGCCCCATGGTGATCAGTTATCGTATGGCAAAACTGAGCTTTGCAATTTTAAGCCGGTTGGTAAAAGTGAAGTATGTGGGATTGCCTAACCTGTTAAGTGACAGGCCAATGGTGCCTGAGCTGTTGCAGGATGATGCGACCGTCGAAAATCTTACGAATGCCATGCTGAAAGCCTTGCAGGATGAAAACTGGCGTCAGGAAGTGACCGGTAATTTTTGCCGACATTCACCGAACCCTGAAACGTGATGCCAGCGTTCTGGCCTGGCAGGCCATTCAATCTGTGATTGGGAAATACGATGTCAGGTAATAGAAAGTCAGGCAGTGAAAATCATCAGGCTGAACTGGATCTGTTTGCACAACCTTTGTTTGAACAATCTAAAGTTGCGGGACAGCTTGTTTGCGGTGTTGATGAAGTGGGGCGTGGGCCTTTATGTGGCCCTGTTGTTACGGCAGCGGTCATCCTTGATCCTGCCAGACCCATTGAAGGGCTGAACGATTCCAAGAAGCTGTCAGAGAAAAAGCGCGATGCCCTGTTTGATGAAATCAGGGAAAAGGCGCTGGCCTGGTGTATCGCCAGGGCGGATGTGGAAGAAATTGATGAACTCAATATCCTTCATGCCACTATGCTGGCCATGCAGAGGGCTGTTGCTGGCTTAAGCGTAAAGCCTGATCTGGCGTTGATTGATGGCAACCGTTGTCCGTCTCTTCCCTGTCGTGCAGAAGCGGTCATCAAGGGTGATGGAAAAGTGCCGGAAATTGGTGCCGCTTCCATTCTTGCCAAGGTGGCAAGGGATCGTGAAATGGCGGAGATGGAAAGGCAGTACCCCGGTTATGGTATTGGCGGGCATAAAGGCTATCCCACTAAAGTGCATATGGAAGCACTGAAAAAGCTGGGGGCAACGCCTATACATCGTCGTTCATTTAAGCCTGTCAGGGAAGCGATCGAGAAAACCAGAACCCCGGTGTAGGTCATGCCCATAATCTGGTTCTGAGTATTCACTCCCGGTTAAGACTTGTCTGGGTGCCTTCGGATTTTGCTGAAGGCATCTTTCAGGAGTAACTGAACTGTCAGGCTTCTGAGTCTAAGGGCGAGGCCTTTATAAACGGTGCCAGCGAGTGAGCCGGTTGAAATCAGTTGAATGCATCTTTCTGTGCTTTTATAAGCGTTGCGCAGAAATTTCGGGTCTTTCTCTTTGTTGATCTGCCATTTCCGAATGCTAAGAAGAGACAGTGCAAGATGATACTGGATATTCAGGATGCCATTTTCGATCAGGGGCTGTTCAACCTGGCTTATAAGGGCTTTTCCATCTTCAAACTGCCGTATAAGGATTTCTTCCTGCTCCGGGTGTTGGGTGCTGTCTCGCTGTAACCAGGAGCGGCCTGTCCAGAGTATGGCGATTGCTTTGTTTATTATGGCCTCCTGCGTCAAGTGGGTACCTAGGTTCAGGCATTCCAGACTGACGAGTCGGGCATATTTCAAAGCGTTCTCAAAATTGCTAACCGCCTGAACAGATAACTCAATGCTCCTGTCTGCGACAGCGATTTCACTTGCTTGCTCCATGGCCACTAAGCCAGCCTGTAAATTCAGCAAAGCTTGCATTACGCCATCGTCCGCTCTCGTGGTCAAAAGCCCGTGGCATAGGCGGTTGTAGTTGTCCGCTAACGAGATGGTTCCGGACTCATGCCCTAAAATGGAGCGAAGCCAGATGGTGTACTGTCTGGGGATATCAGGATGATTTTCATCACGCTCATATTCCTGCAGCAGTTGGTGTGCTTTCCGATGGAGGCCTTTAGCAGAGGTTCGGATAATTTTAAGCCCTTCAAGAAGCTGTTGAGCCGCCTGATTATTCGTTTTCGCAGCCTGTGATTCCATGCGCTGTCGAATGGCCTCTGTATCAATGCCGTCCCTGAAGTCAGCGTATATTTCTTCCAGGGGGTGCCAGTACTTTTTCATTGTGATATGGGTGTTCAGGCGAGATCTGGCTCCCGGGTCTGCGGGCATGAACTTGCTCAGCCAGTTAGCCCAGGGCATTCTCTCAATACGACCATTTTGTATCCAGTAGGCTTCTGGTCCCGGACTCTCGAGAAATACACAGCCATTTAGCGCGGCGACTGTAAGGACAATGACGTAAGTGTCAGGGACAGGGCTGCCGCCCTGCTCATGAAGAACTTCCCTGAACTCTATATTCCAGTGGGTACCTCTTTCTATTATGTTGCCAGAGTGAAAGAGTCTGGCTACAGCTTTGGCTACTTTATTTCTGATATTGTCAAAACCTTCTGAGGTGATCCGTTCGCCCTGCACATTACCGTTGTTATCTACTCCGTAATAAATAGCCCCTCCATCTCCGTTTGCCATACCCGATACGTAGTGCGTGAGTTTATTGCTCTTGCCCGTGATTCTGTCAGCAAGGGTTGTCCTTTTGGATTCCTCGCTCTTAAGATGTTTAAAGACAGCTTGTTCATTGCCGGGAAGAGGAGGTTTTTCCCCCTGAATAAAAACAAGATCTGAAGTTTGGCATTTGATTGGTTTGGCGGTTGGGCGTCTTAATATCTGTTTAAACAGTTTTTCGTCAGATAATACGTTGACCTGCTCGTCTGTCATTATGCAGCAGTTAGGCGAAACATTGCAGGGTTCGGGTGAGGCATAAATCGTATAACAAAGTGCATTTTCTTCATTATTTTTTTTGATGAAGTTATAGTAGATGTACTGCCCGAAAGAACACATTACTTTTTGCTCAATAATCCGCGCCCAGTCGTTGCGGCCTTCTCCCTTGATAGCAGGGCCGCGCACCGTTAGTGTTCCTCCATCACTATTTAATAATGCAGACAGGCATATGGAAATTTCCTGTAAATAAGATTCCTTGTCTTTTTTTGTTCCTGTTCCTTTAATGAGCACCTTCAGATGGTCTGGTGGTGGCTGGGCAGCACGGGGTCTGACTTTTTCCGGGATATTGTTCTGGTTCGTGTTCAAAGAGGCGCTGCTATGACCAGTATCGTTATTTTCGGCAATTGCTTCTGAGGCTGGCAGTTGCTGTTGTATATGCGGCGCTGGTGGAGTCCCGGAAGAAGGGGGAGAGGGGGCGTTGGTTGAGGGTGTGTCGCCATCGGTTAATTCTTTAGTGTCCGCTGTTGTTTCGGAGCGCTCTGTTTCAGGTTGGTATAATCTGATTCTGACTGGCAGTACGGGGTTTAATGCGCTTTCGGGTTGGCGTGTATGGTCTATTCCCCCTGTGGTCATCTTTTCTATCAGCCCCTCAAACCAGATGGACTTTCGATTCCGATACTCTTCCGCTGTCATGGTTTCCGTCTGGCCATCTGGAGTGCGGATGGTAACCATCAATACGCCGGCGGCATTGTAGCTGAAGATAATGGATCGATGATTATCGTGTACTTCCTGCACCGTTCCCGGAGCCTTAGGGAAGTCATCACACAGGAGTGTCAGACTGCTGCCATCCTCATCGGTGACGAACAGTGCCGGGCAGTAACCTTTGATGATGACCAGAGCTTTGGAAGGCGGTCCGGCGCGGTCATCGTCCACGTGAAGGTAAGGCTGGCCATCAGGGCCGGGGAAGAGCCAGAGACGGTCATTCAGGAAAGGAGCGAGGTCAGCTTCTGCGATATAGGGCGTATATCTCTGTCCGTTTCTTAACAGTTCGGGCTGGCAGTTGTTTCGTCGGGTGCCGTTGCCCGTCTGGTTGTGTGCAGGTAAACGATCAGGGTACGGGTTGCTCTCAGTTACTTTTTCACTGAAGTCCGGCAGCTCCGGGTCGCCATCCCCGTTATCAACCGATAATGGTTTTGGAATGGACAGAAGTTGGATATAAACCGGACCGTCCTGAGTGCTGATCTTGTTCAGCCCTCTGGTCAGAGGATAGAAAGGGCCGGTTTCATCAGTGGTACCATAACCTTTGTACTGAGAGGGAAGTTGAATGGCGATGTTATCTGTGTCCGGGGCCAGAGGGTCAGAGATAATTACCCAGTGCTTACTGGCGCAGCTATAAGGGGAAGGCGCTGGCGGCGTGTCTGGCCCGGGAACCAGAGGATCTTTTTGCGACAGTCTGTAGAGGTCGGCTGCCGGGTCAGCCAGTCCGGGAGGAATAGAAAAATCCGTAGTCAGACCTGCCAGAACATAGTTGACCTGGAGAAGCAACAGGATGTTGACAAGCCTGCGGAAAAAGGCTTGAGGGCTTCGAAATGCCATTTCAGGTCTTACTATTGTTATATCGTTTGTAAGATTGGTCAGGTTAGACCAATACAGGGTTATGACAAGTTCTGTTTACAGGCGACTTCCTGCTGGAAAAACAAGTGGCTGTTTTCCTGACTACAGGCTTCACAATGAAGCTCTCTGGCGACATCAGGTTAACGGATTATTATTCGGGCCTCATGTTCTGCCTGGTTGCTCAATGTCAGGGCTGGAGAACAGTCCGGCAGAGCTGTTAAACTGGTGTTTTACGGTTTCTGGTTTCCTACCCCCATGTCCGCACGTTTTATACACCTGAGATTACATACCGAATTTTCCCTGAGTGATGGATTGGTCCGGGTCAAGCCTTTGATCAAGGCGGCTTCGGAGGCAGGCTTTCCTGCTATAGCGGTTACGGATCAGTCGAATCTGTGCTCGCTGGTGAAGTTTTACAGTGGTGCTCAGGGAGCGGGTCTCAAGCCCGTCAGTGGTGCAGACCTGTGGATTGCCCACAGTGACCCGGAGCTGGAACCGGTTCGGGTGGTACTGCTGTCCATGAATGAAAAAGGTTATCGAAACTTGACCGAGCTGATCTCCCAATCCTTCCTTGAGAACCAGGTGCATGGCAGAGCCATCGTTAAACGTGAGTGGATCAGGGAGAAGTCTGAGGGTTTGATTGCCCTGTCTGGTGCTAAAGACGGCGATGTAGGGCAGGCGATTATTAACGGTAATCTGCCTCTGGCGGAACAGCTGGCCCGTGAGTGGATGGAAGTGTTTCCGGATCGATATTATCTGGAGCTGCACCGAACCAATCGAACCGGCGACGAGGAGTGTGTACACGGTTCAGTGGCGCTGGCAGAAAAACTGGGCTGCCCGGTAGTCGCGACCAATGATGTCATGTTCCTGACCCGTGAAGAGTTTGAAGCCCACGAGTCCAGAGTGTGTATTGGCGAGAGTATGACGCTGGACGATCCACGTCGTATAAAGCGCTACAGTGAGGAGCAGTATCTCAAATCGGAAGACGAGATGCTTGAGCTGTTCTCGGACATTCCTGAGGCCATTGAGAATACCGTTGAGATTGCCCGGCGCTGTTCGGTCTATGTGCATCTGGGGGAATACTTCCTGCCGGAATTTCCGGTACCGGAAGGCATGACCATGGATGAGTATTTCCGCAAGTTTTCCCACGATGGTCTGACTGAACGCCTGCGGTTTATTTTGAAGCCGGACGATCCTGAGTACGCTGAAAAAGAAAAGATTTATCGGGATCGTCTCGATTTCGAGTTGGATATCATTCTGCAGATGGGTTTCCCCGGCTATTTCCTGATCGTAATGGACTTTATCCAGTGGTCCAAGAATAACGGCATTCCGGTAGGTCCCGGGCGGGGTTCCGGTGCTGGTTCCCTGGTGGCTTATGCCCAGCAGATTACCGATCTGGACCCGATTCAGTACGACCTGCTGTTCGAACGGTTTCTGAACCCGGAACGTGTTTCCATGCCTGACTTTGACGTCGATTTCTGCATGGACGGACGGGACAAGGTGATTGATTACGTTGCCCAGACCTACGGGCGTAATGCGGTTTCCCAGATCATTACCTTTGGTACCATGGCTGCCAAAGCGGTAGTGCGTGATGTAGCGAGGGTTCAGGGCAAGTCCTTTGGCCTGGCTGATAAACTGTCCAAGCTGATTCCCTTTGAAGTCGGCATGACCCTGAACAAGGCCTATGAGCAGGAAGGCATGTTACGTGACTTTCTGGAAGGGGATGAGCAGGCCCGGGAAATCTGGGAGATGGCGCTGAAGCTGGAGGGTGTTACCCGGAACGTAGGTAAGCACGCCGGTGGTGTGGTGATTGCGCCGACCAAACTGACCGACTTTGCCCCCCTGTATTGTGACGAACACGGTCAGGGTGTAGTGACCCAGTTCGACAAGAATGATGTGGAATCAGCGGGTCTGGTCAAGTTCGACTTCCTGGGTCTGCGAACCCTGACCATCATCGACTGGGCGCTGAAAATGATTAACCCCCGTCGTCAGCAAAGGGGTGAAGAGCCGCTGGATATTATGCAGATCGACCTGGAAGACAAGACTTCCTACGATATGCTCAAGCGCGCTGAAACTACCGCAGTATTCCAGCTCGAATCCCGTGGTATGAAGGACCTGATTAAACGACTTCTGCCTGACTGTTTCGAAGACATTATCGCACTGGTGGCACTGTTCCGTCCCGGGCCTTTGCAGTCGGGCATGGTAGATAACTTTATTAACCGCAAGCACGGGCGTGAAGAGTTGTCGTTCCCGGATGCCCAGTACCAGCACGAATGGTTGAAGCCAATTCTGCAGCCCACCTACGGCATTATTCTGTATCAGGAGCAGGTAATGCAGATCGCTCAGGTACTGGCAGGCTATACCCTTGGTGGTGCAGACATGCTGCGCCGGGCGATGGGTAAGAAAAAGCCGGAAGAGATGGCCAAGCAGCGTTCCATATTTGAGAAAGGGGCGATAGAGCAGGGTATTGATGGCGAGCTGGCCATGAAAATCTTCGACCTGGTGGAGAAGTTCGCCGGTTATGGTTTTAACAAATCCCACTCGGCGGCTTATGCGCTGGTGTCCTATCAGACTCTTTGGCTGAAGGCCCATTACCCTGCGGAGTTTATGGCGGCGGTGATGAGTTCAGATATGCAAAACACCGACAAGGTCGTGACCTTTATTGAAGAGTGTCGGGATATAGGGTTGACCGTTCTGCCGCCGAACGTAAACAGTGGCGAATACATGTTTGGCGTTAACGACGACGGGCATATTGTCTATGGGCTGGGTGCGATCAAGGGGGTTGGTGAAGGCCCGATTGAAGCCATTGTTGAAGCACGGCAGGAAGGCGGTGACTTCAAAGACCTGTTCGATTTCTGTGAGCGTGCTGATGCCAAGCGTATCAACAAGCGTGTGCTGGAGGCGCTGATTCGTTCTGGCGCCCTGGACCTGATGGGGCCAAGGCCCGGGGCGAAAAAAACGCTGAATTTTAACCGGGCCGTACTGGAAGCCAGTCAGGCTGAGGCAATTAAGGCAGCTGATCAGGCAGCAAAGAGTTTTGATTCCGGTCACAGCGATCTGTTTGGTGCATTGGTGCCAGCTGGTGAAGAGAATGTGTACGACAGTTATCAGTCGGTGTCAGAGTGGACTGACAAGTTTCGCCTGAGTGGTGAAAAGGATACCCTTGGGCTGTACCTGACCGGTCACCCGATTGATGAATACGAGCAGGAAATAAAGCACTTTATCCGTAACCGGATAAAAGACCTGCAGCCAGCCCGTGGGGATACCCAGAATATTGCCGGACTGGTCGTGGCTATGCGGGTTATGAAGAACAAGCGTGGTGACAAAATGTGCTTTATCACCCTGGATGATCGTACCGGTCGAATAGAGGTGTCTATTTTTGCCGACGTCTTTGAGCAGTTTCATGATTTGCTCAAGATGGATGCTGTGATAGTCGTCGAAGGCGAGGTCACCCACGATGACTATTCCGGCAGTCTGAAAGTGAGAACCAGAAAAATACTGAATATTGTGGATGCCCGCAGCCATTACGCGCGTCAGATTGTTTTGCAACTGGACGCTGAACAGATGGATCGTGGTTTTAATCAGCGTCTTTCCGGTTTGTTGCAGCAGCATCCGGGGCGTTTGCCAGTGCAGATCGACTATAGTCGTGATGACGCGTCTGCCAGCATGATTCTGGGTGAAAAATGGAATGTCAGCCCAAGTGACGACCTGGTTCTCAGTCTTCGGCAGTGGCTGGGTAAAGGCGCAGCAAAAATCGAATATCGGTAGGTTGAATTTTCTCCCCCTGACGTTGTATCAGGACTTCAGGGGGAGAACGTTTCTTCAGCTGATATTTTGATAGCAGAACTAACTCTATTGTTATGAACTCTTCGTTTATTTTCTGGCTCTAAGCAGACGATATAAAGTCGTGTTTTTGCTGGAGTTTATTAATGGAATCATCAATACAGGGAACGTCGCCAAAGACAGGGTTTCTGGTAAAAGAATTTAAACAGGCAGGTGTCAGAAGTGGAGCTTCTGTAGCTGGAAAAACGGTGCATATTCATGAACCGAATGTTGCTGGTCTGGTTGATGGGGCGGCCGGGTCTACTGTCATTGGTTCAACCATAGAGAATAGATCGTCTGAAGTTTTGGCCAGCCGGATGGCTGGATTAGAAGTGGCTGACACTGAAGGCATTGCAGAAAAACCGCCTGAACCATTGATTTTGAGTAACCACTCAAGCCCTCAGGCTGCATTGAAATCTTTATCAGGTTTGGGTATCGGGCAATGGCTGGGCTATGGAGCCTGGAGTGAGGTCTATAAAGCTGAGAGGGCCGGTGATAAGCTTCAGGCAGTAAAGATTAATTCAAAAACAAATAAAGACCACAGGTATTTGCAAGCCAATCCCAATAAATACGATGTGGCTGCTCTTTGGTTGCCAGATAATCCAAATTTAATGAAAACCTATGCTGTTCTGGTTGCCTCAAAGTCAAATCCGAATCATTGTGGCATGATCTATCACCCTGATCAGTTACCTGCAGGTGCTATGAAGTCTCTTTACATAGCAGCCGTTGTTTCAGAATTTGTCGTTGGAGAGACTCTGGATAAAATCATAAAGAACTATCGAATCCACCACGATCACCTGATCGATATTGCCCGGAAGTTAGCAGGAGCGCTTGCCCATATGCATAAACACGGCTTCACTCATCGTGATGTCAGCCCCCGGAATATTATCTATCATCCGGAAAATGGGCTAAAGCTGATTGATATGGGAAGCATGATAAAAACAGTTGGAAAGGCTGATTCTTATATTGGCACCACTCAACTTCTTGCAGTTGATGGCTATAATCCCAATCGTGTCAATAAGCCTGATGGTGTTAACTATGATGCAAAAGCTCTGGATAGCTGGGAGTTGGGTTGTGTTTTGCTTTATTGTATGACAGGGAAGTATATAAATTATTACAGACCTTTCATTGACGACTTTAAGAATTATGAGTGTGGGGGAGGTAACTCAGAATATGCTACGCACTTTGTCAGGAAAAATGACTCACAGAAAAAAAGAATTATTCTGAATCATCTGAAGCCTGAATTGATACAGAAAGGTATACACCCGAAATTTATGAATATTGTGCTTGAGCTTCTCAGGGAAAATCCTGCTGAAAGGCCTTCTGCTGAAGACGTTGAAAAGCGGTTGGGCAGCTTGCAGGGCAATGATAACAGGGAAGGAGCAAAGTCTACTGAAGTCTGACATTTTCAGGTAGTCTGGCATATTGAATAGCTCGACCATCGGCCTGCTCTGCCACCTGTCTCTCCAGAGTGCAAAGCCTGAGCTTACGAAGAATTACGCTTTTTAACTCGACTTTTCAGTGTTGTTTACGTATTTTTTGCAGTAGTTGGTATTGGCGATAAACGCCTGTTGCCATGACAGCCTGCAATAAGTGGATTTCATGAACCCGAATTATCTGGAATTTGAACAGCCGATCGCTGAACTGGAAGCGAAAATCGAAGAGCTGCGCCTGGTCAGCAGTGATGCGGAGCTGAATATTACTGAAGAAATCAGCAATCTGCAGGAGAAGTGTAACACTCTGACCCGGCAGATTTTTTCTGACCTGTCCCCCTGGCAGGTAGCCCAGCTGGCACGTCACCCTCGTCGCCCTTATACGCTGGATTATGTTAAGCACCTGTTTACCGAGTTTGATGAGCTGCACGGTGACCGGCACTTTGCTGATGATCCGTCCATTGTCGGTGGAATGGCTCGTTTTAACGGCCGGCCGGTGATGGTGATTGGTCATCAGAAGGGCAGGGAAATTGAAGAAAAGGTTCGCCGTAATTTCGGTATGCCTAAACCGGAAGGCTATCGCAAAGCCTGCCGCCTGATGGAAATGGCAGAGCGGTTTAATATGCCGATCCTGACCTTTATTGATACGCCGGGCGCCTATCCGGGCATTGGTGCGGAAGAACGTGGTCAGAGTGAGGCCATTGCCTACAATCTGGCGGTGATGTCCCGTCTGAAGGTGCCGGTTATCTCGACAGTGATCGGAGAAGGCGGTTCCGGTGGGGCGCTGGCTATTGGTGTCTGCGACTCGCTGGTGATGTTGGGGTATTCCACCTATTCCGTTATCTCGCCTGAAGGTTGTGCCTCGATTCTCTGGAAAAAGGCAGAATATGCCTCTGTGGCCGCTGAAGCCATGGGCGTAACCGCAGAGCGCCTGAAAGAGCTGGGTCTGGTGGATCATCTGGTGCCTGAGCCGCTGGGTGGCGCTCATCGCAGTCAGGATGTTGCAGCCGCCAGTCTGGGCGAGGTGCTGGGTGCCGAACTGGATCGCCTGTGCAAGCTGGATATCGACACCCTGCTGGATCAGCGTTACAAGCGCATCAGGGACTACGGTTCTGTTTGATGTCCTTGTCTTCTGAATCGCCCTCTGAATCGTCTTCGGAACAGACACTTTCGCCATTGGTTGAAAGCGTCTGTTCTGCACTTCAACAGTTCACCGAATTTCCTTCATCGCTCCCTTTCGTTGTGGCACTGAGTGGTGGTGTGGATTCAACCGTCCTGCTCCATGCTCTGGTGCAGTTGCGCCATGCCGGTCTGATCTCTTCTTTATCAGCCATTCATGTTCACCATGGGCTGAGTGTTAATGCGGACAGCTGGGCAGAGTACTGCCAGAACCTTTGCCGGCAATGGCAGGTTCCGCTGGATGTCCGGCGAGTCGATGTAAATGAGGCGTTGGGTGATGGCATCGAACAGGCTGCCCGCTCCATGCGCTATCAGGTGTTTGAGCAACTGCTGCCCGAACAGGGCTGTCTGTTGCAGGGGCATCATCAGGATGATCAGGCGGAGACGCTGCTGTTCAGGCTGTTTCGTGGTTCCGGACTGGATGGGCTGACAGGGATTCCTGCGCGGCGACCTCTGGGGAAGAGAGGGCATGTGGTCAGGCCGCTGTTATCCGTGTCCAGGGCGTCTATTGAAGCTTATGCGAAGGATCATCAACTCCAGCCTGTCGAAGATGAATCAAACACTGATCAGCGATTTGCCCGCAACTATCTGCGGCAGAACCTGATTCCGCAAATTGAGCAACGCTGGCCGGGCGTGTCAGAGCGTCTGGCTTTACTGTCCGGTGAAGTGCTGGAGAATCAGCAATGGCAGCAACAGGCTGTGGAAGAAGCGGCTGATTCGGTGCTGACAGTGGCTCCGGATTACTGGAATGCCGGACAGGTCGTTAACATTGAATCATTGCTAAAGCTTTCGGAGTCAATGGCATTCCGGGTGGTACGTTACTGGCTGAAACAGAAAGGCCTGTTGATGCCGGACCGGTCGGTGCTGAACACTCTGTTCGCTGAGGTTATTCACAGCCGGGAAGATGCAGAACCTGTTTTGCAGCTGGGTGACTATGAGGTTCGCCGCTTTGATGGCCTGTTGGTGCTGGTGCCGGTACTGGAGCCTTTTTCGGATAAAGTCATTGGCTGGAACTGTGAATCCCGGTCAGAACTGCATGTACCTGCCTCTGGCTGGCTGACTCTGGACAAAGACAGTGCCAGACAGTTAAAAAAGGTGTCGGTCTGTTTTCGTCACAATCTGCCCGGCTCTGAAAAAGTTCGGGTCGCAGGACGGCAGGGCAGTAAGTCTGTTAAGCGCTGGCTACAGGAGTATAGGGTTCCGCCCTGGCTGCGTGACCGGGTGCCGTTTCTTTTTTACAACGGACAGATGTTGTGTGCTGCAGGACTCTGGGTGTGCGACCTGTTGGAAGAAAAATCGGGGAAAAAAAGGCCGGATGAGGCGGGAGGGTCGTTAGACAGTATTGGCATAAAGGTAAGGGCTGACTGGCGATTTGATCCGTATTAGAGTCAGTAATGACCGCATTTTGAGCGAAAAACAGACGTTCCTGTTTTACGTATTGCGACACTTTTGGTATCCTGATCTCCCATCTTGAGTATTCTTTTTTTCCCGCTTTTTTAAGAGTCTGCATAAACTAATGACGCGTTATATTTTCGTCACAGGTGGTGTTGTTTCCTCATTGGGTAAAGGCATTGCCTCCGCATCCCTGGCCGCCATCCTTGAGGCACGAGGCCTGAAGGTGACGATGCTCAAGCTGGATCCTTACATCAACGTCGATCCCGGCACGATGAGCCCGTTCCAGCACGGTGAAGTATTCGTTACTGAAGATGGCGCTGAAACTGACCTGGATCTGGGTCACTACGAGCGCTTTGTTCGTACCACCATGAAACAGGGTAACAACTTTACCACGGGTCGTATCTATCAGGACGTTCTGCGTAAGGAGCGTCGTGGTGACTATCTGGGTGGAACCGTTCAGGTGATCCCGCACATTACCGATGAGATCAAGCGCCGTGTCGTACAGGGTGCCGGTGATGCTGATATCGCCATGGTAGAGGTCGGTGGTACCGTGGGTGATATCGAGTCCCAGCCGTTCCTGGAAGCGATTCGCCAGCTGAAGGTTGAACTGGGTTCCCAGCGCGCGATGCTGATGCACCTGACCCTGGTGCCTTACATAAAGACCGCTGGTGAAACCAAGACCAAGCCGACGCAGCACTCGGTAAAAGAGCTGCGTTCTATCGGCCTGCAGCCGGATATTCTGGTCTGCCGCAGCGAACAGTTTATTGAAGCATCTGCCCGTCGCAAGATCTCCCTGTTTACCAACGTGGAAGAGCGTGCGGTTATCTCTCTGGAAGATGCTGAGACCATCTACCGCATTCCGGAAATGCTGCATGAACAGAGTCTGGATCAGATCGTGGTTGACCAGTTCCGTCTGGACTGCCCGGCTGCTGACCTGTCCGAGTGGCAGGATGTAGTGGATCGTGACCTCAACCATGAGCATGAAGTCACCATTGCCATGGTCGGCAAATACATGGAACTGCTGGACGCTTACAAGTCCCTGATTGAAGCGGTTCGCCATGCCGGTCTGAAAACCCGCACCAAGGTGAATATCCGCTACATCGATTCCGAAGTGCTGGAGCAGGAAGGTCTGAGCCGTCTGGAAGGCGTCAGTGCTATTCTGGTACCGGGTGGCTTTGGTCATCGTGGTGTTGAAGGTAAGATCGAAGCGGTTCGTCATGCCCGTGAAAACAATATTCCGTTTCTGGGTATCTGTCTGGGTATGCAGGTGGCAGTGATTGAATACGCCCGCAACGTGGCAGGTCTGAAGGGTGCGAACAGTACCGAGTTTGACAGCAAGGCTGAACATCCTGTGGTGGGTCTGATCACCGAGTGGCTGGACGCTGAAGGTCAGGTTGAGACCCGTAACGAGCAGTCTGACCTGGGCGGCACCATGCGTCTGGGTGCACAGGAATGTAACCTGACCGCAGGTACTCACGCCCATACTGCTTATGGTGCGGATCAGATCACCGAGCGTCATCGCCACCGTTATGAAGTGAACAACCATTACGTAGAGCAGCTGGAAAAGGCTGGTCTGGTGATTGCTGGTCGTTCTATTGATAATACGCTGGTTGAAATGGTTGAAGCGCCAAATCATCCGTGGTTTGTTGCCTGTCAGTTCCATCCGGAATTCACTTCCACGCCGCGCTACGGTCATGGCCTGTTTACTGCCTTCATCGACGCTGCGCTGAAGCATCAGGATCAGTGATCTGACCCTTGTGGTGTAAATCGCTGGTGCTATAGAATGCCGCCGACTCTGATTTCAGACGGCGGCATTCTTTTTTGTAGAAAGGTTTGTAGTAAAGGATTGTATATGCAACAGAAGACTATAAATGTTGGTGACCTGCAGGTGGCTAACGACAAGCCCTTTGTTCTGTTTGGTGGTATGAATGTGCTGGAGTCCCGTGACCTGGCCATGACCATAGCCGAGCATTACGTGAAGGTGACGGAAAAGCTGGGTATTCCCTATATCTTCAAGGCGTCTTTTGACAAGGCAAACCGCTCTTCTGTCCACTCCTATCGTGGGCCGGGTATGGAAGAAGGTCTGAAAATCTTTCAGGAGCTGAAAGAGACCTTTGGTATGCCCATTATTACCGACGTGCATACAGAAGAGCAGTGCCAGCCGGTGGCAGATGTGGTCGATGTGATTCAGCTGCCTGCTTTCCTGGCGCGCCAGACTGATCTGGTGGTGGCGATGGCGGAAACCGGAGCGGTGATCAACGTCAAGAAGCCCCAGTTTATGAGTCCGGGACAGATGGGCAATATTGCCGAGAAGTTCGCTGAAGCGGGTAATGAAAACGTGATTCTGTGTGAACGTGGCACCTGCTATGGCTACGACAACCTGGTAGTCGATATGCTGGGCTTCCGAACCATGAAAGAAGTCAGCAAAGGTTTGCCGGTGATTTTTGATGCCACTCATGCGCTGCAGTGCCGTGACCCTATGGGGGCTGCGTCTGGCGGTCGTCGTCATCAGGTGACCGAGCTGTCTCTGGCGGGTATGGCAACACGTCTGGCGGGTCTGTTTATTGAAGCGCATCCTGATCCGGATAATGCCCGTTGTGACGGACCTTCCGCACTGCGTCTGTCTCAGCTGGAAGGTTTTCTGACCCAGATCAAGGCGATTGATGATACGGTGAAGGCTTTCCCCGAGCTGGATACCCACTAATAGTCGTTTAAGTCGTAGGTTGGGACGAGCGCAGCGACTCCCAACACGGTGACTGGCTCTGCAGTCCCCCAAGCCCCTGTTTTCTGTTTTTCTCAGAAATTTCTTCTATCTTTGTGATATTTACTGTGTTTTAGCGTGTATCTTCAGGTGTCTGAGTGTCCGTTTTTGCAATAGTTGATAACCGCCTGAGAGTTGGTATAGTTGCGTCGTCAAATGGGTGATGCAGCCTGATTACGGGCTTGCGGCCACGCAACTGCGCTTTTGACTTGCGTCAATGGTTTGCACGATGTGGCGAAATATCCATCGCTGGTTCGGTACTTCCGGTCAGGAAATCCGATAGTATTCCCGGCTTTATTAAGTTCCCCCTTACGTTTCTCTTTAATGAGAAGATGCTGAGAGAAAATACCATGTCTAAGATTGTTGAAATCAAAGGTCGCGAGATCATGGACTCCCGCGGTAACCCAACTGTTGAAGTTGACGTTATCCTGGAATCCGGTGCTATGGGTCGTGCAGCTGCTCCTTCCGGTGCATCCACTGGCTCCCGTGAAGCTCTGGAACTGCGTGACGGCGACAAGTCCCGCTATCTGGGCAAGGGCGTTCTGAAGGCGGTTGCCAACGTAAACGGCCCAATCCGTGAAGCCCTGCTGGGTCGCGATGCTCTGGACCAGAAAGGTCTGGACCTGGCGATGATCGAGCTGGACGGTACTGACAACAAAGAAGTACTGGGCGCGAACGCTATCCTGGCGGTTTCCCTGGCTGCTGCAAAAGCGGCTGCGACTTCCAAGAACATCCCTCTGTACCAGCACATTGCTGACCTGAACGGTACTTCCGGTCAGTTCACCATGCCTGTTCCTATGATGAACATCCTGAACGGTGGTGAGCACGCTGACAACAACGTAGATATCCAGGAATTCATGATTCAGCCTGTTTCTGCCAAGACTTTCTCCGAAGGTCTGCGCATGGGTGCTGAAGTATTCCACGCTCTGAAGAAGGTACTGTCTGCTAAAGGCCTGAACACTGCGGTAGGTGACGAAGGTGGTTTCGCTCCAAACCTGGCTTCCAACGCTGACGCTCTGGCAGTCATCAAGGAAGCGGTTGAAGCGGCTGGCTACAAGCTGGGTTCCGACATCACTCTGGCTATGGACTGTGCAGCTTCCGAATTCTACGTTGACGGTCAGTACAACATGAAGGGCGAAGGCAAGATCTTCTCCTCCAACGAATTCTCTGACTACCTGGCCAAGCTGTGTGAAGAGTACCCAATCATCTCTATCGAAGATGGTCTGGACGAGTCTGACTGGGACGGCTTCAAGTACCAGACTGACATCCTGGGTGACAAGATCCAGATCGTTGGTGACGACCTGTTCGTAACCAACACCAAGATCCTGAAAGAAGGTATCGACAAGGGTATCGCTAACTCCATCCTGATCAAGTTCAACCAGATCGGTTCCCTGACCGAGACTCTGGAAGCGATCAAGATGGCTAAGGACGCTGGTTACACTGCCGTAATCTCTCACCGTTCCGGTGAAACTGAAGACGCTACCATCGCTGACCTGGCGGTAGGTACTGCGGCTGGCCAGATCAAGACCGGTTCCCTGTGCCGTTCTGACCGTGTATCCAAGTACAACCAGCTGCTGCGTATCGAAGAAGCTCTGGGTGAAAAGGCGCCTTACCGCGGCCTGGCTGAATTCAAGCGTGCATAATCTGGCGGCTTGAATCACCTTGTGATTCCGGGTTAACCCCATAAAAAGGGAGGCATATCGCCTCCCTTTTTATTTTGTTTTTTTCAATTTAAGTTTTCCCTGCAATACCGGCTTTTATCATGCCCTGGTGGTTTGTTAGACTGACAGGCTGCATATCAGGGAATTTCACATGCACAGGCTGGCCATTTCGGTTCTAACCATCACATTTATTTTTTTGCAATCCCAACTCTGGTTTGGCGAAGGCAGCATCAGTGAGCTGCTTTATACCCGTGAACAGATTGAGCGCCAGCAGAATGAAAATGAGCGCCTTTACCGGCGTAATCGTTCACTGGCTACAGAAGTGGTTGAGCTTCAGAATGGACTGGAAATCGTTGAAGAACAGGCCCGGCTCGATCTGGGTATGGTTCGCAAGGACGAAACCTTCTACCTTATCTATGATTAACTTCCCGTGCTGCCATGCAGCCATCAGTCGTCTGGCGGATTATCCGGTGGATTAATAGTGAGTACCGCAATGACTCGTTCTCGTGAAACTCTTCGTGATAAGTACTGGGCTGTTGTGCCTGCAGCAGGCGTAGGGCGCCGCATGAATGCGGATATGCCTAAACAGTATCTTGAAATCCAGGGCAAAACCCTGATGGAACATACCCTGCAGCGGTTGCTGGACTTTCCCTTACTGGAAAAGCTGGTCGTGGTATTAGGGGCCGATGACGAATATTATCCGGATGTGGCTCTGCTGCGTGACCCCCGTATCATTCTGGCAAAAGGGGGCAAAGAGCGTTATCACTCGGTGGTGAACGGGCTGGCCGTACTGGATGAACTGGCTGAAGACACGGACTGGGTACTGGTTCACGATGTTGCGCGTCCGTGTATTCGCCAGTCTGATCTGGACTGGCTGGTGAAATCCCTTGAAAACGACCCCATTGGTGGTTTGCTGGGAATGCCGGTCAGGGATACCATGAAGCGTTCCAACAAAGATGGCGTTATCTCTGAAACGGTTGATCGTGAGAATCTCTGGCATGCTCTGACCCCCCAGATGTTCCGCCTGAAACCCCTGATTGATGGGCTGAGTAAGGCCATGGAAGCCGGCGTTAACATTACGGATGAAGCCAGTGCCATGGAATTTGCCGGTCATAAGCCGCGTATGGTTGAAGGTCATGGCGACAATATTAAAGTCACCAGAGCTTCAGACCTGGCTCTGGCCTCATTATATCTGCAACAACAAGCGAAACTGATAGAGACAGTCTGATGCGAATAGGACACGGTTTTGACGTCCACCGTTTTGCCGGGCCAGGCGACGGTGATCATATAATCCTGGGCGGTGTCAAAATTTCCAGCCCCCAACGTTTGCTGGCCCACTCTGATGGGGATGTGCTGTTGCATGCCGTATCCGACGCCCTTCTTGGTGCGGCGGCCCTGGGTGATATTGGTCAGCACTTTCCGGATACCGACCCTCGCTATAAAGGCATCGACAGTCGTAAGTTATTGCGTCATGTGGTCAGCCTGCTGGCAGAGAAAGGGTTTTCGGTCGTTAATCTGGATACCACCATCGTGGCTCAGGCACCAAAAATGGCTCCGCATATAGAAACCATGTGTTGCCACCTGGCTGAAGATATGGGTGTTGAGCGGAGCTGTGTCAACGTCAAGGCAACCACCACCGAAAAACTGGGTTATACCGGCCGTAAAGAAGGTATAGCTGTCCATGCTGTTGTTCTGATCAGCCCAAAATAACACAGCGGCTAATTGAAGTGGCTATTTCAAGAGGCTATTTCAAGAGACTATTTCAAGAGAAGATGTATGAGTGATCTTTCCTATCCCATGGACTGGGCGTATGCATGGGGTGGCCCTGCAGGCAAGGCGCTGTTTAAAGAACAGCCTGAAGATTTTATTGTTGAGGAGCTGCTGCCCTTTGAGCCGGACGGTGAAGGGGAGCATGTTCTGCTCTATGTTGAAAAACAGGGTGAAAATACGGACTGGGTGGCAGGAAGGCTTGCCCGGTTCGCCAGAGTTAAACGACTGTCGGTCAGCTACGCCGGGCGCAAGGATCGCCACGGAATTACAAGGCAGTGGTTCAGTGTCTGGATGCCGGGCATGGAAGAACCCCGCTGGAGTGATTTTCAGGAGGAAAATATCCGTATTCTGCAGGTCAGCCGACATCGTCGTAAGCTGAAAACCGGTGCGCTGAAAGGCAACCGGTTTATCATCACCCTGAAAAGTGTTGATGCTGACCGGGAACAGCTTGATACGTTACTCGACCATGTTTCAGTCAAAGGCGTCCCCAGCTATTTTGGCGAACAGCGTTTCGGACGGCGGGGTGAAAATCTGGAACGGGCTATCAAAATGTTTGCCGGTGAATTTCGGGCTCACAAGAATAAACGTTCAATGTACCTGTCTGCCGCGCGTTCCTGGCTGTTTAACCGCATCGTTTCTGAACGGGTCAACCAGAACAACTGGCTGGATTATATAGCGGGCGACGTTCCCGGATTTCAGGACAGCGGCAGCCTGATACTCAGGGATCATGATGACGAACTGATGGCGAGAATACATCGTGGAGAGGTGGTACTGACGGCACCGCTCTGGGGAGAAGGTGAACTCCTGTCTGAAAATGACTGCAAGGCTCTGGAACTGGCAATGCTGGAACCGTATCCGGTTCTGAAATCAGGGCTGGAAGATGCCCGGATGAAGCAGGAGCGGCGTGCTATACGACTGATTCCTGATCAAATGCAATGGGAGTGGAAAGATGACCTGACCCTGCAGATCAGCTTTGCACTACCCAAAGGATGTTTTGCTACTTCGATACTGCGAGAGCTGTTGCTGTGTGAAGAGAGGGACCGGTTTGAACCTGCTGCTGTGTAATGACGATGGTGTAACTGCCCCGGGGCTTGCTGCTCTTTACCAGAGCCTGAAAGGGCTGGGTCATTGCTCGGTGTACGCTCCTGACCGTAACTGCACTGCTGCCAGCAGTGCCTTGACTCTTAACCGCCCGCTGCGCCCCAGTCTTCAGGACAATGGTTTTTATGCCATTGATGGCACTCCGGTTGACTGTGTACATCTTGCTGTGAACGCTCTGCTTGAAACTGCTCCGGATATTGTGGTTTCTGGCATCAATCACGGAGCCAACCTGGGAGACGATGTACTCTACTCCGGTACGGTGGCTGCGGCGCTGGAAGGGCGCTTTATGCGTAAACCGGCGATTGCCGTATCACTGTGCGGTGACAGCGATGAAGGGTTTGCAGCAGCAGGGCGTGTCGTCTTTGAACTGGTTCAGAAACTGGACCAGTTAACCCTGCCAGCCGGTTCGGTTCTGAATGTCAATGTACCAAATCGCCCTTATGACGATATAAAGGGAATAAAGGTCACCCGTCTGGGGCATCGTGAACGACCCGATGCGCCGTTAAAAGTGGTTGACCCCCGTGGGCGGGAAGCCTGGTGGATTGCACCGGTGGGCAAAGAGCAGGATGCCGGAGATGGCACTGATTTCCATGCTATTGCCACCGGTTATGTGTCAGTGACGCCACTGCAATATGATCAGACGGATCACGGAACATTGACTCAGGTACAGCACTGGCTGGGAGGCTGAAGGATGAGGGATGCAGAACTGAAGGGAATAGGAATGACATCCCCTCGAACCCGTAACCGGCTGATTAACCGTCTGGCGGAGCAGGGGATTGTTGCAACGGATGTTCTGGACGTCATGCGGGAAGTTCCCCGTCATATTTTTGTTGATGAAGCACTGGCGCAGCGGGCGTATGAAGATACCGCCCTGCCCATAGGTCATAACCAGACGATATCCCAGCCCTATATTGTTGCCCGTATGACGGAAGCGCTTATGGCAGGGGGAGCGTTGAACAAGGTGCTGGAAGTGGGGACGGGTTCCGGTTACCAGACTGCAGTACTGGCTCATCTGGTGAAGCAGGTCTACTCAGTGGAACGAATACAGCCATTGCATGTAAAAGCGCGCAGTCGGCTGCGGCGGTTATCGCTGCTCAACGCGCACCTGAAGTTGAGCGATGGCACCATGGGCTGGCCGGGTCTGGCGCCTTTTGATGGGATTATGGTAACGGCTGCTCCGGGCAAGGTTCCTGTCGAATTGTTGGAACAGTTGTCTGAAGACGGCGGGCGTCTGGTGATTCCCGTGGGTGATTTTCATCAGGAGCTGCTGCTGGTGGTACGCCATGGGCAGGAGTTTCATCAGGAAGTGCTGGAACTCGTGCGGTTTGTTCCCATGCTGAGCGGTGTTATACGGTAGTTGTCCAGATGTACCCGAACAATGACTTTTAATAAATTAAATTCAGGCGGCATGACGCCTGCTTATTCAGGATTGTTAGACGATGTCTGATAAAACAGATTTTCTTGGGCTGGTGCTCAGAGGCATGGCCATGGGGGCTGCGGATGTGGTACCCGGTGTGTCCGGTGGCACCATTGCCTTTATTACCGGCATTTATGACCGGTTGCTGAATTCTCTGCGCAGCTTTTCACCGACTCTGCTGTTGCTGTTGAAAAACGAAGGTATCGGAGCCTGCTGGAAAAAGGTAGACGGCACTTTTCTTGTCTGTGTATTCAGCGGCATTTTGATCAGTATTCTGTCCTTCGCGCATCTGATCAGTTATCTTCTGGCGGAATACCCGGTACTGATCTGGTCGTTTTTCTTCGGGCTGATTCTGGTGTCCGGCTTACACATGGTTCGACAGGTTCGCCATTACAGTATGACTGGTGGGATACTGTTTGTACTGGCGGTAATCACAGCCTATATGATTGGTACCCTGACGCCTGCCAGCCTGTCGCCAACACCATTGATTTTGTTTTTTGCCGGTTCGATCGCTATCTGTGCCATGATTCTTCCGGGAATCTCCGGTAGTTTCCTGCTGTTGCTGATGGGTTTGTACGCAACGGTTCTGCAGGCAGTGAAAACGCTGGACCTGATGGTTCTGACGATTTTCGCATCTGGCTGTGTTGTCGGGCTGTTGAGTTTTTCACACGTTCTGTCCTGGCTATTACGCAAACACCGGGATCTGGCCCTGTCTCTGTTAACCGGTTTGATGGTCGGGGCGCTTGGCAAGGTCTGGCCCTGGAAGCAGACGCTGGAAACCCGCCTCAACAGCTCGGGTGAAGAAGTCCCGTTTCTGGAAGTAAATGTTTCTCCATTCAACTATGAGTCCCTGACCGGGGAGCCTGCTTTATTCCTGCCTGGCTTATCATTGATGGCTGCAGCGATTGTGATGTTTCTGGTTATTGAGTGGTTAGGAAACCGGAAGTAATCAGCTCCTGCGTGACGGTATTTGCCCCCTGTCTCTGAAGCATCATGGTTCAAATCATAAACCATGATGCTCTTCTGCTTGCTCTGAAATCAATTTGAGTCTAGACCGTGTGGTGTTTGTGGAAAGGCCAAATGTTTTGATGGGAGTAGCAGGCTTTGTCAGATGTTGCAGCGGGACGAAATTCGACGTGGTTGCTCTTGTGCCTGGTTGTTGTTCTTTTTACAGCAGATACAGGAGCGAGTGAGCTTTGTCTGGTGATTTCAGATCATCATCGCATAAGCCCTGGGAATGCTATCTTTCTTCCCCGTCTGGCAAGTTTTCAGTGTTTTTATCAGCGTGGAGTAGGCAGTACATCAGGAAAAAAAGAATCTTCCGTAGTCTATAACGCTGACTCTGATCAGGTATGGGTGTTACGTTCAGGCAGTTGTTGTCATTCTGTTCAGGGCAGCGCCTCAACCGGATCTGGCGGAAATGAACCACCGGAGCGCCCTTCTGATTACTCCCGGCAAGAGCCTTACGACTATCTTGTGCATCAAAGTCCCATAAGGCGCTGGTTACTGCGACTCTTGTCTTTCTTTTTTCGCATGTGTGGCAGAGATTGCTTTACGGGGGGATCGGGTGATGAGGGTGCTATCAGGCTTATTTCCGCAGATGATGATTCAGATCCGTATTCTGAAGCCTGTGAAAATGCCCTCGAAAATTATGCTCATGAACTGGACTCTTTAACACAAGAGAGAGTTATGGGTATCTTAACTCAACACTCAAAAATAGTTGTGGATGTTTCTGAGCTTGGAGAATGGATCAGGCGCTGCATCGAGTCAGGAAGATATTCGCAGGCTGCTATTGAGCAGCTGGAGGCTGAGCATCTTAAACTTCGTCTTAAAGAGGCTGATCTCAGAACGTGCTTTGAAAATCTCTTGAGATCGTACTGCAGAGAACGTCGGGATAACCCGGAGCGCTGAGTATCAAAAGGCATCCTGACGGAGCTTGCTGCCATTATGCGAATGCTGGTTCCGTAAGGATTTTGCAAAAGCAGAGACTTGCTGTTCGCAGTGTGCGACTATTTCTCTGAACGTGTTCTGGACGTTAGTCTTATTGGGTCGCTGTACAGATAGTATTAATGTTTTCTAAAAAAGGACGTTTATTAATTTGTTCAGGATGATCTGTATAAAAACCGGAATATAGATGAATCCGATAACTTGTATATATTTTTTTAACTTAAAATTGTATTTTTAAACTCAATTTAGTTATAAATTCTCTGGATCGTACGTGGCGAAAATTGGGATAGCGCCGATGGTTTTGTTCGCAAAGTACCATCAAATTAAATTGAGCGTTTGCTCAAAAATAAGCCTGGTTGTTCTGGCGATTATAACGTTGGCTGCCTGCAGCCATGACCCATCCGGCGTAGTTGTCAGGGAACTTCGCTCGCCTCCGAGGGTGACATCCGGTACTCATATTGTCAGGCAGGATGAGACCCTGTATTCCATAGCCTGGCTCTATGGCAGGGACTTTCGTGAGCTGGCAGACAACAACGGTATCCGCTCCCCCTATATTATCCAACCTGGTCAGCACATCTCTCTGGAGCAACGAAAGCGAGCCGTTACACCACCCCCGCAACGACAGCCTGCTACATCGCCTAAGCAGCAAGTGGTTAAAAAAGAACCAGTTCAGAAAAGGCCAGCAGTCAGTCCAAACCCCCAGACTGTTTCCTGGCGCTGGCCAGCAAAGGGAAAAGTTATCCAGCGTTTTTCGTTGTCAGGATCTGTTAACAAAGGGATTGATATCGACGGCAATTTGGGAGAGCCTGTAATGGCAGCTGCAGCTGGTGAGGTTGTTTACGCAGGTAGTGACCTGGCTGGTTATGGCAGGCTGATTATTATGAAGCACAATAACAGCTATCTGAGCGCTTACGCTCATAACAGGGAATTGCTTGTGGGTGAGGGAGACTCAGTTAAAGCAGGCCAGAAGATAGCCGAAATAGGTTCTACAGGAACTACAGAGCCTAAGCTGCATTTCGAAATTCGGCGTGATGGCAAACCAGTCGACCCCATGCGATTCCTGCCAAAGCGGTGAGATGAGAAGTACAGCGTCTGTAGAGGGATCTCACGGGTGTTGGGCGGACTGGATCATTTGGTTCAGGCATGACTCAACAGAGAGTGGGACTTTCGGATAGGACTGACTCTTATGGCAGCGAAGAGGGATGGCTCAGAGCAAGGTTTTGCTGAGGAATTAACCCAGGGACAGGATGATCTTGAGAATCTGTCGGATATCGGGCTATTAGAACCCGGGGAAGCGCCGGAAGCGGCGAACAAGACCACTAAGGTGGCTTCTTCCACTACAGATTATGCCCGTCAACGACGTGATGATGATGGTTTTTATAAAACCATTGATGCAACACAGTTGTACCTGAATGAAATAGGCTTCTCTCCGTTGTTGACTCCGGAAGAAGAAGTACACTATGCACGGCTGGCACGAAAGGGGGTTGAAGCCGGTCGTCGGCGTATGATTGAGAGTAACCTGCGGCTGGTGGTAAAAATTTCCCGCCGCTATGTTAATCGTGGCCTGACCCTTCTGGATCTGATCGAAGAAGGTAATCTGGGCCTGATCCGGGCAGTTGAGAAGTTTGACCCTGAGCGTGGCTTCCGGTTCTCGACTTATGCCACCTGGTGGATTCGGCAGACCATTGAGCGGGCCATTATGAACCAGACCCGCACGATTCGTCTTCCCATCCATGTCGTTAAGGAGCTGAACGTTTATCTGCGTGCAGCCCGGGAACTGACCCAGAAGCTCGATCACGACCCGACTCCGGAAGAAATAGCTCAGCTGCTGGATAAGCCGGTAGAAGACGTCAAGCGTATGCTGGGTCTGAATGAGCGTGTCACCTCCGTTGATACGCCTCTGGGGCCTGACTCTGATAAATCCATACTGGATACGATTTCCGACGATAAGGAATCGGATCCGGCTGAGCTGCTTCAGGATCTGGATTTGAACGACAGTCTTGATAAATGGCTGGGCGAGTTGTCTGAAAAACAACGCGAAGTGGTTGCCCGTCGTTTTGGTCTGAGAGGCTATGAAACCAGTACTCTGGAGGAAGTCGGTAAAGAGATCGGGCTGACTCGTGAAAGAGTACGGCAGATACAGGTCGAAGCTCTGAAGCGCCTGCGCAGTATTCTGGAAAAGCAGGGTTTGTCCGGGGAGTCATTGTTTAGCTGAAAGAGTTCAGCTGAACCATTTCGGAAGTAACATAAAAAAGCCATGTTCAGTCAAATGAACATGGCTTTTTTATGAGCTGTAGTCAGAAATCACTCCGCCTTGGCGCCTCATTTAATGTCAGACGGCTGGTTCAATGGGTTCTGGATGCAATGCAGGTTGCAGTGCTTCTGGCGCAAAATGACCTTTTGCTGGCTGTGACAATAAATAAAATACCTCAGTCTTTTTGTTATTGCGCTTGACAGTGATTGTTTGAAACGCTGTCAAATTTGGTTGAGTTAAAGCGTGTGTCGTCTCACGACCAACAATTTGTAAACATTTTCGGTGTAGTACTGCTGTGAAGTTTTTTTCCATTTTTTTGTTGTTGCTTTCAACATCTGCTTTTGGCCATTCCCAGTATCCTTCACGCATTGTCAAAGAACCTTTCTATGAAGAGCAGGTTGTTGAGATCACCCTGAATAACCTGAACAGCTATGTTCAAAGTTACGAAGTATCTGTAGATGAAAAAATAGTGGGAACCGTGAAAAACCTGGGTTCAGGTATCGAAAGAAGGTTGACTGTCAACCTTAAAGGGGTCAGAGAGGGAGAGGAAAAACTTGTCTGTAGTACTTCGATTCTTGATAGAGGTCAATCGGTTCGTACGCGTGTCTGCACAAAGGTTGAGTTTAAATGGTGATTCGTCAGTCTTCAGTTCGAAGTAAAGTATTTAACAGGAAAAACTCGTTCCTTGTGAGCCTATTACTTTTCACGACAGGCCATGTTCTGGCAAATATCAATCTGCCTTACACGCCCAACTTTGAGAATAACAGTCGTGTCAGGACAATGGACGGTGCCACCTGTGAAGCCAGAACTGCGCAGGCGACAGTTCAGATGGGTGTTTACGATACGGGAAACAGCCTCAACCAGTATGACCAAATCAATCCGATAGACAGCAGGGACAGGGATCGTGGCGTCTATGCCCAGATTGCTATTCCTCTGGATCTGGGGGGAGGGCGGCAACCCGACTGCTCTTATTTTCAGCAGATTATGGAAGAAAACGCTGAGCTTGATCTGCAGCTGAAACGACTGGAAGTCGAGCTGAAAATGAACCGTTTGAAAAAAATGCAACAAGTCGATGGCAATAACACCTTCTCTGAATAAGAAAAGCTGATGACGACTTGTTTCTTTTACGTCTGTGTTTGCGTTGAAAAAATTGAGAGAAATAACTCTCTGATATTTATGGAGTGCTGTTATGAGCCTTAAAAAAACTTCTTCTGTTATCGCTTTGAGTGCACTTTCTTTCGTTGCCAGTGCCAGTTCAGGAACCATAGAGTGGACACGTGATGTGCCAACTGTATGTGGAATTACCATTGATGATGGCAGCGGCTCTATTTTATTTCAAGACGATGAAGGTGGTAAACCAACTGTTTTTACCGTGAAAAGTAATTCTAATTTTCAGGGTAACCAAATGGGTGCAAAACTGTCTGTTCAGGTTCAGTCTAAATCTGACAACCTTCGGGACATTGAAGAAGGGGACACTATTCTTCATGTTCTAAATTCAAAATCGCAAAGTAAAAGTATTGATCAATGGGATGGAAGTCCTAATGCTTTTATTCCTAGCGGTCGGCATGAATCTTATCTTGAAATTATGAAAGAATCTAAAGATATAGAAGGTGGCGTAGCCAGTATGACAACTCTGCTGACTGTTGACTGCAGTAAGTAACTTCTTTCACCTGAATTTGCAGCGCATTAGCTTTTTTGTTCAGGGTATTTTCGGTGCCTGTCGTGTATATAGAAGGTTTAACCATGCGATCCGCAACATTACTGTCAGCGATGGCCAGTGTTATCAGCATTTTATTTTCGGTTCAGGTGTACGGGAATGTCAGTTGGAATAAGAAAGTTCCAAACCGCTGCGGCATAAAATTGCAGCGAAGTACAGGAGGGATTTCATTCAGGGGGGAGTCAATGGAATCGGTGCCTCCCATGCATTTTATCATACAGAGCAATTCTGGAAAAAATACCACTCCTCATGATCGCGGAGTCTATCTCCGGGTCGATATGGAGTCTGTCTCCGATAACCTCCGGGATATTCATGACGGCGATTTCATACTGCGAGTAAGAAGTGCTCGTGGGGATCAGGTAGAAGAAAACATCAGCCGCTGGAGTCTGTCACCGGGCCTCTATCTCCGAAATGGTGATCATCAGGCCTGGTTTGGCGTTGATCGGCGCATCGAGTCTATCGGTGCTGGTGAGACCGTGGCAAATACGACCCTTTCACTCACATGCGATCACTGACCAGCACTCGATGAAACATTGCAGCAGGGCTGGGGCGAGAGCCTCACCCTGTCTGCTATAAGGCTTAACGTTCCAGATGTTCCAGTTTGCCCTTTACACCGTCCCACTCGTCGGCCCCGGGCAGTGGATCTTTTTTCTCGGTGATGTTGTCCCAGACATCTGCCAGAACCGCATTCAGTTCAATGAATTCCTGCTGGTCTTCAGGCACTTCGTCTTCAGAAAAAATGGCGTTGGCAGGACACTCGGGTTCACACAGGGCGCAGTCTATGCATTCGTCCGGGTGGATGACCAGAAAGTTGGGTCCTTCGTAAAAGCAGTCCACCGGACATACTTCTACACAGTCAGTGTATTTGCATTTGATGCAGTTTTCACCCACTACGAAAGCCATGGTTTAAACTCCGTTTGTTCAGGCTGGTACAGCAATAGACGTTTGCGGTTGTCTATTGCTGTTGCTCGTTACTGTTGTAAGTTGTTGCTGGCCATATTGCCGTAATGGCGCAAAGTCTAACAGCAATATGACCGGGGTTGTAGGTTAAGCCCGTGAAAGGCTTAACAAAATCTATACCAATGCTTTATAAGCTAAAGCGTTTATTTTGTCAGGCTTTTCAGATCATAGATCAGATCCAGCGCCTGTCTCGGTGAAATTTCATCAGGGTTGATTTCATCCAGTCGGTCAATGGCCGGATGTGGCTGTGCCGCAGCAAACAGGTCATTTTGCAGCGGTTGCTCCTGAACGACCCTGATTGTCGACTGTGCAGTCACTTCCTGACTGGAAGAGGTTTGTTCCAGTTGTGTCAGTCTGGTTTTTGCCTGGTTCACCACATGCCTTGGCACACCTGCCAGCTGGGCAACCTGCAAACCATAACTCTGGCTGGCCGGACCTTCCTGTACCGCATGTAAAAATACTATACGGTCGTCGTGTTCGGTAGCGTTCAGATGAACGTTGACAACGGTGTCGCATTCGTCTGGCAGCTGTGTCAGCTCAAAATAGTGAGTGGCAAACAGGGTGAAAGCCTTCACCGAATCGGCAAGATAATGGGCGCAGGACCAGGCCAGGGACAAACCGTCAAAGGTACTGGTGCCGCGCCCCACTTCGTCCATCAGGACCAGGCTGCTCTCGGTGGCATTGTGCAGAATATTCGCGGTTTCCGTCATTTCCACCATAAAGGTTGAACGGCCACCGGCCAGGTCGTCAGAAGAGCCAATACGGGTAAATATACGGTCAACAACGCCTATTCTTGCCTTGCTGGCAGGTACGAAACTACCCACATGCGCCATCAGAACAATCAGGGCAGTCTGGCGCATATAGGTGGATTTACCGCCCATGTTGGGACCCGTGATGACCAGCATACGACGCTGGTGATTGAAGTTGACACTGTTGGCGACAAAGGGTTCATCCAGCACCTGTTCAACAACCGGGTGACGACCTTCTTCAATGGCGATACCCGGTGCCGCTGTCAGTTCTGGTTTACAGAAGTTGAGAGACTCCGCACGTTCAGCCAGATTGGTCAATACATCAAGTTCTGCCAGCCCCATTGCAGTTTCCTGCATCCGACCCAGTGCTTCAACCAGCTTATCCAGAAGTTCATCATACAGAGCTTTTTCCCGGCTCAGGGCACGGCTTTTGCTGGACAGTGCCTTATCTTCAAACTCTTTCAGTTCCGGTGTAATAAATCGTTCAACGTTTTTCAGTGTTTGACGACGTATGTATTCTACCGGGGCATCCTCAGACTCACGACGGCTTAGTTCTATGTAATAACCATGTACACGGTTATAACCGACTTTCAGACTGGCAAGCCCTGAACGTTCCCGCTCTCTCTGTTCCAGTTGAACCAGATAGTCACCAGCGTTTTCACTGAGCGCGCGGAATTCGTCCAGTTCGGCATCGTAGCCCGTTGCAATCACACCGCCGTCCCGAATCACGACAGGCGGGTTTTCAATAATGGCGCTGTCGAGCAGACCCGACAGCTGCGGGTGTTCGCTGATGATTGTGGACAGGTTGTGAATTGCTTCACTGTCGATAGTACGCAGAATGTCCTGCAGCTCCGGCAGTTGCAGAAAAGCGTCACGGAGTCGGGCAAGGTCGCGTGGACGGGCTGATTTCAGCGCAACCCGTGCCAGAATTCGTTCAATATCACCAATACCTTTCAACACCGGTTGCAGTGTTTCAAAGTGAAAACCCTGCTTCAGTGTCTCAATACTGTCCTGACGATGCTGAAGTTTTTTGAGGTCGCGCAGTGGACGGTTGATCCAGCGTCCCAGAAGACGGCTGCCCATCGCTGTAGAGGTGTGATCCAGTACTGACATCAGAGTATGTTCCCGGCCACCGGACAGGTTAGTGGTCAGCTCCAGGTTTTTACGACTGGCGGCGTCCAGTACCACGCTGTCTTCACGGTTTTCCAGTTGTATACCGCGAATATGGGGCAGGGCAGTACGCTGAGTCTCTTTGGCGTATTGCAGCAGGCAGCCTGCGGACTCTATGGCGACCGACAGTTTGTCGCAGCCAAAGCCTTGCAGGTTTTTGGTCTGGAATTGACGTGTCAGCTGTTCAACGGCGGTTTCCCGGTCAAAATCCCAGGGTGGGCGTTTGATGGTGCCGGGGCGACCTGTAACGCTTTCAGGCCAGGAATGTTCATCGTTGACCAGAATTTCTGCCGGACTGAGGCGTTCGACTTCCGCCAGCAGGGCTTCTTCGTCCCTGACTTCCAGTACGGTAAAGTGACCGCTGCTGATATCCAGAGTGGCTATGCCATAAAGGTGATCCCGGCGGTTTACGGCGGTTAGCAGGTTATCCTGACGATCATCCAGCAATGCTTCATCACTGACGGTTCCCGGTGTCAGTATGCGCATGACCTTGCGCTCCACAGGCCCTTTACTGGTAGCCGGATCGCCCACCTGCTCACAGATGGCCACCGAAACGCGCAGACGGACCAGCCGGGCAAGGTAGCCTTCAGCGGCGTGATAAGGAATGCCCGCCATAGGAATCGGCTCGCCACCGGACTGCCCCCGGGCTGTCAGGGTAATATCGAGCAGTTTGGCGGCTTTTTTGGCATCGTCATAAAACAGTTCATAAAAATCCCCCATACGGTAAAACACCAGGTGTTCCCGGTGTTGCTGTTTGATGCGGAGGTATTGCTGCATCATCGGGGTGTGTTTTGACAATTGTACGTCAGTCTTATCTTCGGAATTTGCCATGTAATTCACTAAATCAGGGTATAACGGAGGATTAACAGTTATCTGGAAGGTTGGAGGGCATCTCAACAAGTTCCAGATGAGACCAACAAATTGTGGGGGCTGGTTGTGTTGAAGAGAAATAATAACAAAGTGGTGATGAAACCTCTAACCAGAGTCTTCTCCAGCATACCAGGGGTTAAAGGGTTGCAAGAGTCAAACTGATACTTCCGTTTTATTTAATCCAACGATCAAAATTTGCCGTAAATAGCAGAGCCCGTTTGTAAAACAACACCGTGATCTATTATTTATTTTCTGTTTCAGGCAACTGAAAAATCCCTCAGGAGAAAAATGACAGTGCTTAACTTTGTGACTGCTGATATGAGTTTATCCGCCCGGATGCCACTCCTGAATACCGGTACACCGGATAGTAAACGACAAGAGATGCTTAATTATTTTTGCCAGACCTTTGATCTTTATGACCGTCTTTTTGAGGTGCTAGGCAGTAATGATGCCTGGTATAAAAAAGCCATTTCACTGCGTCACCCCCTGATTTTTTACTACGGACATACGGCCACCTTTTTCGTTAATAAACTCATCGCTGCCCGACTGATTGAAAACCGGATCGATCCGGACATTGAGGCCATGATGGCGATTGGTGTCGACGAAATGTCCTGGGATGATCTGGATGATAATAATTATGACTGGCCTCCGGTTGCTGCATTGCGAGCCTACCGGCAGAAAGTGCGCTCAATGGTCTGTGAGTTCATCAGAACAATGCCTCTGGAGATTCCGGTGCAATGGGACAGTGCCGCCTGGCTGATTCTGATGGGGATAGAGCATGAGCGTATTCACCTGGAAACGTCATCGGTACTGATCCGTCAATTGCCGCTTTCCTGTCTGAACAATAATGGACTGTGGCCGGTCTGCGGCGAAACAGGCACCCCTCCTGACAATACGCTGGTGGCCTTAGCCGGAGGCCGGGTAAAACTGGGCAAGTCATACGACGATCCATTGTATGGCTGGGATAATGAGTACGGTTCACAGGAGGTAGACGTAGCTCCTTTCAAAGCGAGTGCGTACCTTGTCAGCAATGGTGAGTTTCTTGCCTTCTTAAACGCAGGTGGCTACGACACGGAACGCTGGTGGACAGATGAAGGCTGGGCGTGGGCTACCTTTGCTGAAGCCAGACACCCTGAATTCTGGGTAAGAAAAGATGATTGCTGGCACTACCGGACTCTGCTGGAAGAGATTGATATGCCATGGAGCTGGCCGGTGGATACAAATTGCCACGAAGCCCAGGCATTTTGTCGCTGGAAATCGGAAGTGACCGGAAAACCGATTCAGCTGCCGACCGAAGCCGAGTGGTATTATCTCAGGGAACAGATAGACACAGACCTGCCTTACTGGGAACAGGCACCCGGAAACATCAATCTTGAATACTGGTCTTCTGCCTGCCCCGTTGACCGGTTTCGAACCGGAGAGTTCTGCGACATTATTGGTAATGTCTGGCAATGGACCCGTACCCCGATTGATGCTTACGAAGGCTTTCGTGTCCATCCTTATTACGATGACTTCTCTACCCCGACCTTTGACAGTAAACACAACCTGATCAAGGGGGGCTGCTGGATATCCACCGGCAATTATGGCATCAAAGACTCCCGATATGCGTTCCGTCGCCACTTTTATCAACATGCCGGTTTTCGTTATGTGGAATCGACCGCTTTGGGCCAGGAAACCATTAACCCTTACGAAACGGATACCCTGGTATCTCAGTACCTTGAGTTTCATTTCGGTCAGGAATACTTCGGGGTCAGCAATTACCCGAAGAATTGTGCAGAGCTGTGTCGCAGCCTGATGGGGAGCGAGCCGATGACCCGCGCGCTTGACCTGGGCTGTTCGGTAGGACGCAGCAGTTTTGAGCTGGCCCGCTGGTTTCAGCACGTTGATGGCATTGATTTTTCCGCACGGTTTATCTCAGCCGCTGCCGAGTTACAGAAAAACGGCAAAATCCGTTATTTCATGCCAACAGAAGGAGAACTGGGGGAGTTTAAGGTTGCCAGCCTTAAGGCGACAGGGCTGGACGCCATAGACGTTAACCGGATTCTGTTTAGCCAGGGCGATGCCTGTAACCTTAAGCCGAAGTACCGTGATTATGACCTCGTGTTTGCCGGTAACCTGATTGACCGGCTGGCTGATCCGCAAGGGTTTCTGGGCAGTATCCACGAACGTATCCGTTCCGGAGGATTTCTGGTGCTGACCTCTCCCTACACCTGGCTGGAAGACTATACCCACAAAGAACAGTGGCTGGGCGGACTTCGTGAAAATGGTGAAGTACTGGAGACTTATACAGCCCTGAAACGGGTTTTGGGCCAGCATTTTGATGAGGTGCAGCCACCGGCGGATATGCCGTTTGTTATACGGGAAACTGCCAGAAAGTATCAGCACACGGTTGCTCAGTGTACCGTCTGGCGCTGTCGATAATCAGAATATCAGGCACTTATGGATTCCTGCTGGAATATCGTGCCGGCCGGCCGATGCCTCTCAATAGGATCTACCAGAGGGGAGACATTATGAGCAAAGAAGCGAACAGGGCCGTTCTCACAATGACCGAATCCACCCAGGGCGAGTATCTGATCCGGGTCACTCAGGGAGGGAGTGTCATTTTTGGTGATGTTATTTTGCGTTTGCCAACCGGTCTCAGCACCAGCCTGCAGACTGAACTGGCGTCTTCACTGGCGAATGCCGTTTTGCGCCATATCAGCAATGCCGACAAAACCGCGATGGAGGAAGTGCAGCAACTCTTTTATGACTGGGGTTGCTTTGATGTTATTGACGAAGACTGTCTGTAACACCGATTCTGTCAGTGGCCCTGGTGGTCACTGACGCTTAACCTTCTCTTTTTATATCGTTTACACTCATACTCTGAACAAAACCAATAACATCCAATTCTTTTGGGAAGGTGTCCTATGTCCCGGTCTGATGACATCGTAGTTGTTAATTGTGCCAGAACGCCCATGGGCAGTTTTCAGGGTTCCCTGTCAGGACTGTCTGCCACAGAGCTTGGGCTGGAAGCTGTACGTGCCAGCCTGGAGCGCAGTGGGGTGGATGCTCACACTGTTTCCGAACTGATTATGGGCTGTGTCTTGCCTGCCGGGGTGGGGCAGGCTCCTGCCCGGCAGGTTTGTCGGGGTGCCGGTTTACCCGACTCAGTCACCTGTACAACCGTGAATAAAGTCTGTGGTTCTGGTATGAAGGCAGTGATGATGGGGTGTGCGCAGCTTCTTACGGGAGAGTCTGAAGTCGTGGTGGCCGGTGGCATGGAAAGCATGACCAACGCCCCCTATCTCCTGAAAAAAGCCCGACAGGGGTTGAGAATCGGACATGCCGACCTTCAGGACTCAATGTTTGTCGACGGGCTTGAAGACGCCTATGGCGGGCAGTTGATGGGCGTGTTTGCCGAACAGACAGCGGTTCGTTTCAAGGTAAGCCGGGAAACCATGGATGATTTCGCCATTGAATCACTGGAAAGGGCGCAGCAGGCCATTGCCAACGACTGGTTTGCGAATGAAATTACGCCGGTTGATGCAGGAAAAGCTGGGCTGGTGGAGGTCGATGAACAGCCCGGTAAAGCCAGAGTCGATAAGATTCGGAAACTTCGGGCTGCCTTTGCGGATGAGGGTTCTGTGACGGCAGCAAATTCCAGCTCAATCTCTGACGGTGCTGCTGCCCTGGTTCTGATGCGTGAGTCAGACGCCCTGAACAGAGGGCTTCAGGCAGTGGCAAGAATCCGGGGATTTACCAGCCATGCCCGTGTTCCAGCCGAGTTCACCATTGCCCCTGTAACCGCTATTGAGCAATTGCTTGGCAAGGTTGGCTGGTCAGCCAGTGACGTGGATCTGTTTGAAATCAATGAAGCCTTTGCCGTGGTGACTCTGATCGCCATGCAGGAACTGAGCCTGCCTCATAGTAAGGTAAATGTCTTTGGCGGAGCCTGTGCGCTGGGTCATCCACTGGGAGCCAGTGGCGCACGTATTATGGTTACCCTGATCAATGCCTTGCGGCAACGGGGTGGCAAGCGCGGGGTTGCTTCACTGTGCATTGGCGGTGGAGAAGCGACGGCTATTGCACTGGAGTTGATTCATTCTCCGTAATAAGCATAATCGGTGCCTCGTTTGAGTTTAATGAGAGAGATGTTGTCATGGCAGTCGCCAGTGCAAGACACATTCTGGTAAACACCAGGGAAGAGGCTGAAAAGCTGAAGAAACAGCTGGAAAAGGGTGCTGACTTTGCTCAGCTGGCAAAAAAACACTCTACCTGCCCGTCAGCTAAGCAGGGTGGCGACCTGGGCGAGTTTCGCCGTGGGCAGATGGTGAAGGCGTTTGACGATGTTGTGTTCAAAAAAGAAGTACTGAAAATTCATGGACCAGTGAAAACCAGTTTTGGTTTTCACCTGATCCAGACGATTTACAGAAACTGATTCTGATCTATACGACAGAGGCTTCACAGGTTTCGGATTGTTCTGGAGATAGCTCTGGAGATGAATCAGGAGCCTGTGAGCCTTGGGAGACCAGCCGCAGTTGACCAACATGCGTGCGCTGCTTTTTCTGGCGCACTGTTTCCGAGCGCATAAACAACGTGATTTCAGCGTTGACTGCTTCTTTCAGTTTTACCTTGCCCGCCGGTTTGCCGTTCAGGTCGATGCGGCTGCGTCCGGGTTTGATGGACATCAGGTAACGCTCCTGAGACGTAAACAGTTTTAATGCACTTTTAATGATGGGCAGTGGGAACTCGCCAGTCTGTTTCATTTCGTTATGAATGCCGACTTTCAGCGGTCTGGGTGAGGACACCCGAAAGGCTTCCGGCCAACGCTCACGAACCATTCTCAACGCTTCTGATTTTGATACTTCTGCGGTTTGTCCGGCGTCTGTTGATGTTGGGTGTTCTTCCATGTGACTCTGCTTGCTGACAGACTGCTTCAGAGTGGTGTTCTCTGGCTCTGACAGGGATTCATTCCGGTTTTCAGTTGTGCATTCGTACTGCATTGTCTGTTTCTGTTTGACGTTGATGTAAACGCTTTTTATACCAGCTCCGCCTTCAAACGATGACCTTGAGCCATTCATGTTCAAAGGCAGAATGAGTATCAGTGTATATCGATGGCACAGGATTTCAGATCCTGCAGTGATGTTACTTCCAGGGCCTGTTCATGAGTTGACTTCAGATAAACCGGCGGTGCCAGTCCTGCATCGAAAGCCTGCTTCCAGCGCATGGCACACAAACACCAGCGATCGCCTTCCTGAAGTCCGGGGAAATCAAACTCTGGTTTGGGTGTAATCAGGTCGTTGCCCTGTAGCAGGGAGTATTCCAGAAACTCTCTGGTTATGCGGGCGCAGACAAGGTGTAATCCCGGATCGTTGCTGTCAGCATGACAAAACCCGTCACGAAAAACACCGGTGGCTGGATCAAAGCAGCACGGTTGCAACGGTTCCCCAAATACATTTTTCTGTTGGCTGGTTTGAGCTTTCATGACCGACTCCCCTTGGTAACGGCAACACTATAGCCTGCCAGTCACAGAAACAGAATGTTTCAGGACAGTTTTCTGAACGCTTTATGATGTTTTTGTAGAATCAGGGCGCTGTTATTATAGCTTTTGGTATCAAAAAAGACAGTTGTCTTATATTTTCAGGTCTTCTGTCACTGACGGTCAACCGGCTGGCTCGTTACTGAATTGCTACATGAATTGTTAGCAGACTGGTTGCCAGGTTGGATACTGGTTTGCTGTCGTGCCTGTTTCAGTGACATGTTCAGTGCCTTTTTCCTTGGCAGAACTCTGTAAATACTGCGCAGATACTCAGACTTAATATTGTTTTTGCCGGTTCTGATACCAAGGTGTTTCAGATAGGCTTCCATATGAGTGTCTGAAGGAATTTCCATAGAATTCACTTGTTACTGTTTTGGTTATAGCCGAATTCAATCCTGTTGAGCCCTGTAACTGTAAGCAGAGTTTGTGCCACTTTTTCTATTAGCGCTTTCTATAGCGCAACATCGCAGAACAGCTACTCGATACGGCAGAGTATTTTGGGAGTTGTTCCTGTCCGGATGTCACTAATAGTGACTGCAGGTAACAGAGCTGTCTATGGGCCTGACGCCTGATCCGGTAAAAACATCTCTGGTGTCATCACCTGGTTGGGTTTGATGGTTTTGACAGCGTGTAAGCTTTTCAGCTGACTGATCTCCCTGAAGTAGCCCTGTTTAAGATGACTGATATCATGAAGCTGCCAGCTGCTGTTGCTTTCAGTCACCTTACTCCCTCCCCGAATGTGGTCGGTACTGATTAATACCGGTAGAAACAGGCTGATATTGGCATGAAGCAGCAGACTCTGGTTATCACGTTCCCGGCAGATGACCTTCAGTGATTGCCGGCCAGGAGCCAGCGGTGTCATCAGCTTTATTTCAGGAGTGCCTGGACATAAAGGCAGCTTTATGCGTTTTGGTGGTGCTTCTACGCCGACTTTGAAATAAGAGGCTCCCAGAGAGTCAGCCAGCTCTTTCGCACGGTCATTTAAAAACGCTGTTGAGGCATGGACTGCCTGGGAGGAAAAACTTTCCGATCTGCAGTTGCCTGCTATTAACAGTAACGTCGACAAAATGAAGAACAGCCGAAAAGAACGGGTAACAAACGGCATGACCCTTCCGCACATTGACCGGTAGATAGTCAACATATTAGCAGAGAATATCCGTGTAAAAGGCGAAGGTTTGAACGATAGATGACGTATATCAGCTGCTTGATACAATTTGCGACAAATTGGCTAACTGTCGACAAGATTGGGTGTTAAATTCCTGATTAAACAACGGTTTTATGCCAACAGTCGCTCGTGCACTGTTAAACAAGGTCAGGAAGTATCCAGAATGTTAAAAAAACGGATTCTCGTCGTAGGTATGGCAGCAGCCATTGGTGGGGGCTACGCATGGTTTGGCAGTAACAATCAGGTAGCGGAATGGTCATTCCAGACGGCGCAGGTGGATACCGGACGAATAGAGTCCGTGGTTGCCACGGCGGGTACTCTGGAAGCCGTCAGTACCGTCACAGTGGGTGCCGAGATTTCCGGTCGTATTGATCATATTTTTGCCGACTACAACAGTGTGGTTGCCCGGGGGGACCTGCTGGCACAGATTGATGACCGTTCAATTGTCGCCAAACTGCGTCAGGCCGAAGCGGACCTGGCATTGTCTGAGGCTGCGGTGGAAAAAAGCAGGGCTTCCCTGTTGGAACAGGAAGCTAACTACACTTTCCGCATTCAGGAAGCCCGTCGTCTGAAAGAGTTGACCGACAAAGGCCATACGACAGATAGCGAATACGAAAGAGCCTTGTCGGAACAGTCCATGGCCCAGGCCCGGATCGCTCTGGCGAACGCTGAAATCAGCCGTTCCGAAGCGGAGTTGCAGAAACGTCAGGCGGCACTGGAAGAAGCGCAGCTGGATCATGAGCGTACCCGAATTTATTCGCCGGTCGACGGGGTGATTCTTGAGCGAATTGTTGAGGAAGGGCAGACGGTAAACGCTAACCAGAGTACACCAGAGCTGTTTATCATTGCCGAAGATATGCGACGGATGCAGATCGAAGCGGATGTCGACGAAGCGGATATCGGACAGGTACAGGAAGGGCAGTCAGTACGCTTTACCGTGGACGCCTATCCGTCCCGGACGTATCAGGGCGAGGTGGAACAGGTGCGGCTTGCCGCGACCGTGGCATCCTCTGTCGTGACGTACACCACGATTATCTCGGTAGATAATCAGGATCTGAGCCTGTATCCGGGCATGACCAGTAATGTTGATATTATTATCGGACAGCAGCCCAGCGCATTGAGGGTTCCCAACAGCGCCCTGCGTTTTTCTGCCCCCAGGGAACTGCAAAGCCAACAGCAGCGCCAGAGCATTAATCTGCCAGATGAACTGTTTGATTCTCAGGAGCAGAAGCAGAAAGTACAGACCCTGCTGGCCTCAGCCCGGAAAGAAGCCATGGCTCAACGCCGCGAACAGCCTGTAATGGCTGGTGGAAGCCAAAGACAGCGGAGTCCACGGCTGGATCGTTCAGAGCTGGAGGCAATACTGGGTGAAGAAAAGACGGTTGAAGTGATGCGTGTCCTGCGAAGTCAGCATAGTGGGAGAGGACATAGTGGCAGAGGCCGGAATGGAACCGATATCTGGGTGCTTCGTGAAGGTGAACCCCAGCGCCTGAGAATCCAGACCGGCCTGAGTGATGAGCGTTTTACGGAAGTACTGACAGATTCTCTGGAAAACGGGGAAGAGATTATCATCTCTGCCAGACAGGAGCAGGGCTGATGTCGCTGATTACTGCTTCAGACCTGTGTCGTGTTTATGATGTAGGCAGCCAGAAGCTGCACGTCCTGAAAAATGTCTCCCTGACCATTGATGAAGGTGAATTTGTTGCCCTGATGGGACCTTCCGGTTCGGGCAAATCTACACTGATGAACCAGCTGGGCTGCCTTGACCGTCCGACCAGTGGTGAAATCACCCTGAATGGTCAGGCTCTGTCGCAATGCACAGCGGATCAGCTGGCAGAGGTTCGGTGTAACACCATCGGTTTTGTTTTTCAGCAGTTTAATCTTCTGCCGCGTCTGACCGCCCTGGATAATGTCGCTCTGCCGCTGATGTATGCAGGAAAGGACAGAAAGCAGGCGAGGGAGCGAGCCCTGGACTGTCTGAGCCAGGTCGGGCTGGCAGAACGGTCTTCGCATCGTCCGGCCGAACTGTCCGGTGGACAGCAGCAGAGGGTGGCGATTGCCAGAGCTATCGTCAATGAACCCCGGCTGATCCTTGCGGATGAACCGACAGGGGCGCTGGATACCCGTACCGGGCATGACATCATGCAGCTGTTCCGGGAATTGAATCAACAGGGTATTACACTGGTTGTTGTTACCCACGAGGCGGATATTGCCGAATACGCTAAGCGACAACTGATGTTTCGTGACGGAGAGCTGGTTTCTGACAGCCACTCACGTACTGCCAGACTGGCGGAGGGGCTCGTGGAGGGACTTGCGGAGGGACTCGTGGAGGAAAAAGCCACATGAAATTTATTGAAACCCTGCTGACAGCTCTGTCGGCGCTGGCAGCTCACAAACTACGCAGTTTCCTGACCATGCTGGGTATCATTATTGGCGTATCATCCGTGGTGGTCATGATGGGGCTGGGCGGAGGCGCTCAGAAGCAGGTGGAAGCCCAGCTGGATTCCATGGGAACCAATATGTTGCTGGTGCGGGGACCGAGCCGTCAGGACCGGGGTGTCAGCCAGGGGGCTGGCGGTGTCGCCACGTTGCAACAGGCCGATGCCCGGTTTATTGCTGAAGAAGTGCAGGGGGTTAGCTACGCGGCTCCCTGGATATCGGGCAGTGTGCAGGTTGTCAGTGGTAATTCCAACTGGTCAACCCGGGTGAATGGCATTACAGCAGATTTTCTTTATATCCATAACTGGCAGCTGGCGTATGACCAGCAGATTGATCAGCTTGAGTTTCGTACCAATGGCAAGGATGTGATCATTGGCTCGACAGTGGCGGAAGAACTCTTTGGCCGGGATAACCCGTTGGGGCAGCAGATACGTATCAATAAAGTGCCGTTTACGGTACAGGGCGTACTGGAAAGCAAAGGGGAGGATGCCAGAGGTTCTGACCAGGACGATATTATGATGGTGCCTATTCAGACGGCGCGCAGAAGTCTGTTCGGTACTCGTCGGGGTCTGCCGACAGCGGTTGATTCGATCTGGGTGCAGGTGGCTGAGCTGGATGATATGGAGTGGGTTGGTGGTGAGATTAATGCTCTGCTGGAGCAGCGTTATCGCATCAAGCCCGGGTCTGCCGGATTTCGAATTACCAATATGACTGAGCGCCTGAAAATGCGAGCGGAAGCCGGACAGGTGTTTAACAGTCTGCTGGCCGGTGTCGCCTGTGTATCCCTGCTGGTAGGCGGCATTGGCATTATGAATATTATGCTGGTGTCGGTGACTGAGCGAACCCGTGAAATTGGTGTGCGGCTGGCACTGGGCGCACGACAGGCCGATGTGCTGGCACAGTTTCTGATTGAGGCGATTGTGCTGTGTGGTATTGGTGGCTTACTGGGGATTGGTGTTGCGGTGATTGGGCTGTTTGGCGCAGAGTACTTAACGGGTCTGCCGGTTTATATTGAATGGTGGATATCCATCGTCAGTGTCCTGTTCTCGGCGTTAATCGGTCTGTTTTTCGGGTTTTATCCTGCCCGAAAGGCATCCAGGCTGAATCCGGTGGATGCGCTGCGGTATGACTAGCCGATGATAGTCAGGCCGGGCTGAGCAGCACTCTGGCAGCCCGGTTTTTTCAATGATTGATATTTATTTGCCGGGTATAAGCAATGAACTTATCTTTCCATTCTGCCCGTTGCTGCTCTTCTTTCTCTTTAGCCTGTGTTTCTGAGTTTATGAGCTTTTCCCCGGCTGCTTTCTCTTCCGCTTTGATGGCTTTATCAAGTTCTTTCAAGGAGTCTTTTACTGTCTTTTTCCAGTCTTTTTTGTTTAAAGGTGTCGATACCTCAGTGTATGTCTGTTCCTGCAATGATTTGTAATTTGACTTCATTGTCTCAATGGTTTGTTTGCTTTTCTGTTTCAAAGAGGCTATTTCATCTTTGCTGTCTGAACTGATTAAGAACACTTCTTCAGCCAGCTGCTCAAATCTCTTCAGGTTTTCATCGACACAGCTTCCCTGCTGGATTTGGCTGAAGGTCTGTGATACCAGATCAAGCAAGGCTTTTTGTACTTCAGCCTCTGCAGGTACTTTGCTGGCTGCCAGTAAAGTGCGCTCTATTAAACTCAGGCGGCTGAGTTCTACCTCAGAGGCATTTTCTATCATGGGGACGTACTGAAGAATTTTCTGCAGTATGGATAGCATCTGTCTGCAACATTCCTGAGAAGCCAGCCCCTGAGTTCTGCAGGCTTGAAAGTTTTTGATAAGGCTTCTGAATTGATCAATCAAAACTTTTTTATCAGCATACTGGTCATCACTTTTGGCTATCTTCAGAATGTTAACAAGCAAATCGGCAACCTGGTCGACGATCATACTGCTGGCTTGCAAATCGTCACCGGCTCCAAAGTCAATTTTCTGGTTGTCCTGTTTAATCGTACCGACACCTATAAACCGGCCAGGCAGGCTGGACGGACTCATCAAAATGGTTCTGATATTGTGTGCTATGCATTCAAAAGGGGTTTTAGGGTTGAAGTCCAGATACCCTCCGCCAATTTTACGGTGTTTTAATTCACAGGGTATATGTTTATTAAACATACTCCCCATGACGCCCATCTGTCTGACTATATTAAATCGCTTCTGGTTATCCTGTTGTTCTCTGGCTTCTTCTGTATCGCCTGGCAAGGGGGCTGACGCGCATTCATATAACCTCGTAACCATTGGATGGAGTACATTGGTTGCCAGTTGCCCAAGTGACTTTTTATCCATGGCGCGATGAATATCTTCAGGGTTGAGGGGGTTGGTGTAACTGGCAGACGGAGCCACCTTAACCCAGTGTTTTGATGATTGAGCCACTGAGGCAGACAGAAGCACATTTTTCAGGCTGGTATCTGATTTCGATCGTTTGACTGGTTTGCGAATCGGTGAATCGCGCCTGATTGTAGAAGCAGGTTCATTATCTTCATTCAATTTAAAGACAATATTTGATGTGGACTGGGACAGTGGACGAGCGTTAGCAAATAACCTTCCGGCTGTTGCATGAAGATAAGTTTCTGCTCTGCGTAAACCCTGTGTTGTCTGAATATCTTCCTTCATTTCAACACCGACGGGTTGTTGTGAGGGCTTTTTAGCGCCTGGTTCAGGTGACGGAGGCGTTACCTGTATTTGTGGTATAGAGAGAGTAGCATCCATGCCAGAGATTCCTTAAGTTAATGATGCCCCTTTGACAACAGGAATCATCGATTTGCTGCCTGAATCACTAACCAGAGTGTTAGCGGAAGTAACATTCCTGTCGTTAGACGGCCTGGTTCCGGATAGTTAAAGTGCGGATTTCACTGTTCATTGAACTTTTCATATTTTGCTTGTCTTAATAATTTTAAAAATCTGGCTTATGCCGTTATTGAGCTGTCTTGATCTTTTTGGTGAGTTGAATGGTTCAGTAACTACGAAAGTAATTAACTGACTTTTAGTGTTGAAAGGATAATAAAGTTATGGATAAAGCATCTTTTCCGTCCGGCTCCCTGCCTGTGAACAGAACATATATCAGTAGTACCCAAGATGCGTCAGCATCATTTGGTGGTAACAGCGTTGTCATACAAAACAAGAGCAAACGATTTTGCTCTGATGGTCCGAACTCAAATGAGCCACCCAAAAAGAATAGAAAAGTCACTATTGATTTAGATTCCTGTACTGAAAACAGGGCAGCTCCAGCAGATCCATCGACTAAAGATCATATCAAGAAAATATCTACATTATTGGAAGTAAATGTCAGTTTTTTTTGTAATTTATTTGACAATAATAAAAAAACCATCACAGGGGCTGCAGATTTCAGATACCTTGCAGAGTCAATCATAAAAAAATTAGGTTCTGTTACCGGTAAAACTCCACAAAAAATAAGCAATTCCCAAAAAGAACTTTTAACCAAAGAAATGGCCAGGTTGGTTGGAATCGAAGTTATATTGGAAAATAAAAAGTACCATGTACCCTCTCCTGATGGCAGTAAGAAGAAAGTCAGTGAAAAAGAGATGTTTTCGCTTATTGAAAGTGCTTTGGATGAGCTTGTAAAAAATAAAGAAAGAGGATTGCCTGAGACGCCTTCAAGTCAGCATGGTCGTCAACCTGATAAAGAACCTCACCGAAACTCAATGGATGAAGTCGTGTTAGTGAAAGTAGAGGCAGAGACAGAAACAGATATTTTTTTCAGACAGCATCGTTTCAGTAATCGGGCGCCACTTTGGCATGCAGAGCTGACTGTAAAACAGGAAGTTGAGGAATCTCGCCCAAAGAAACGGTTTAGAATGGACTTTGAAAGTATAGGGGTTCCTAAATGTAAAAAAATAAGGATGGCAATAAATACTGCTATTGATCAATATAAAAAACTGAATATTGATGATAGAGAATCCTACCTTAATGAAAGGATGAGATTAAGCAGGAATGACGGTCTACTTTTCCCTAAACTGAAAGGTCAGAATGAAGTTGTTGCAGCAAAAGATATTCAACAGTGGGAGGTTCTGGGACATTATGCAGGCAAGCGGCTTTCTGAAAGCACCTACGAAAAAGGAGCGCGGGCGGTAGGAGCACTATTGCAAAAAATTGATACCTATAGCTATGATTCCGGGGCAAATCAGTTAATATCTGGCTTCAGAGAGGGAAATATCACCACTTGTATAAACAGTTGCACTACCTATGATGAATCTGATACGTGTTTGCCTGAAAAAAATGTATCTTTTATAAACCACTATCATAAGGAAGATAAGGTAAACATCCCCTTTCTTATTGCCCTGAAGCCAATAAAAGCGGGTGATGTAATCTGGATAGATTATGGGGAAGCTTATTGGGTGATAATGAACAGATCCATAGAGGTTGAATCTGAAGAAAACAGTTGAGTCAGGTTGTGTTATGGTCTGATTTTGACTGTCATGCAATATGCGTTTTAGCGGTAGTAACCAGAAAAACGGCTATGCACTCAGTACATGGCCGTTTTTCTGTTCAGGGCTGTTTATGGATAGTGAACTAAACAGTTACATAAACAGGATCAGGTGCAGTGCCATACCCACGATGAAAGCACCAATCATCGGGATGGAAGTACGCTTAACCAGATCAAAAGGTGATACCTTGGCGATACCGGCACAGGCAATAACCACCGCTGAGATAGGCGACATGGTTCGGCCTACACAGGCAGCGAAGTTCATCGGGAGCAGCATGTTGACCGCCGGAACACCGAAGCTGTTGGCGACTTCTGGAGCCAGAGTAGCGAAGGACAGGAAAGAGGCGTTGCCGGAACCCATCATGATCGCTGAGATAGCAATCAGTACAGACATGAAGACGGCCATGAATCCAGCACCAATGCCCAGCCCCTGAGCGGAAGCCAGCAGAGAGTCGATAGCCCCAATCTGTTTCAGACCCATGGCGAACACTTCTGCACCAATGATCAGACCGACCACCGGGCCGAATACAGCGCCCATGCCGTTCAGGAACTTGTCAAAGCCAGCCAGAGATTCTTTTATATTGCGGGTACGGATCAGTTCGAAAATCATGCCCACAAAGACAGAGATCAGCATAGCCGCTACCAGATTCATACTGATAGAGGTGACCAGCATTTTGGAGAATACCAGCAGCAGAACGAACGGAATCATTGGCAACAGGGCATAAATGCCCGGAGCCTTGGGCTTTTCTTCCTCGTTGCTGTCGTCATCTTTAGCGCCAACATGTTCAGCGGCAACATGACCTTCTTTAAGATCGCAGCGACGCTGCCAGAAGAAGTGCAGGCCAGCAGCTGTGATCGCCATTGGGATGGTTACCCACGCCTGATAGCTCAGGAAGTACTCAGTGATGTCCATGCCGGCCTGGCTGGCAGCAAAGTTGGCATTAACCTGGGTCACACCGATCTCGAACGCTGCCGGAGAAGCACACAGTGCAGCAGCGGAAGCACGGCTAAGGCCAATGCTGCGCAGAACCGGGTACAGGGTAACCATCAGCAACAGACCGAGGCCGGTTGCAGAGGTCACAAACATCTGCAGTACGACAGTTACCAGGTAAACGATGGCCAGTACGATATAAGGCGACTTGAAGCGTCTGATTGGCTTAACAGCCAGGTTGACCAGAGACTCCGATGCACCAATGTGCGACATATAGGTAGCGAAACCACCACAGGCCATGATGGTCAGACCCAGACTGGCCATGCGCATGCTGAATACGCCGTTCATCAGTTCGAACAGGTCAAAGGGGGCAAAGCCGGTCGCCTTGTCGACAGGCAGGATATCGGAAATGCCGAGAACATGAGCAGCACTCAGAAGCACCATACCGGCCACTGCCAGCGTTGCTGCCGCACTGAAGTTTTTAACAATGCCATAAACGACAAGCGCCACGACCGGTATGACAATAAGTATATCCATGCATTCCTTACCAGAACTGTACAAAATTTCGGCAAGGTTATTTTTTGTTCCGCTGTGTGTAATTGATACAGATCAATGTTTGAAAATATTTAACAAAGAAAGTTTTTCACTATTGGTAGATGTGCAGAAACTGTTGAGGAAGTCTGACAGTAGTGGGTGGAAAGCGCTAAGGTGTATGTAGAAATATACAGTTGTGGTATTTTCAATGCTGCGACTGGTTTGCAGCTGTTTCTGTGTGGTCACGATATTACCTGTATGGTGGTTTATTGTTTTTTCAGAGTTTCTTAAATCTATTGCTTGCGTTGTGCAGCGTTGATTTCTTGAGGAGTGATAAGAGATTTGCCATCATGGTCACAAAAATAAGAGCCGGAGAAGCCATGCCATGTTTCGTATAAGGGATCTGTTGTTTATTTTGTCAGTTGTTATGCTGGCAGGTTGCGCGGGAAAACCTGAAATTAAGAACCACAGCGGGTTCCTGAGCCGGTATGAAAATCTGGTGTGGTTACCTTCTGGTGAAAAAGAACAGTTTCTCGGTTTTAACGTCAGTGAGTCGGTGCTGGCAGAATACGATCGCCTGATCGTCAACCCTGTGTCGCTTCATGTCTCTGATGAAACATTGCAGAAATGGCAGATACAGCCTGAACGTTATAAAAAACTACAAAGCTACTTTACCAATCAACTGAACTACCGGATGGGGCAGCACTATGAGCTGGCGGTTCGTCCCGGTGAGAATACCCTGCGGCTACGGGTGGCCATTACTGGTGCGGAAACCGACCTGAAGCCACTTGAACCCTATCAGGTTTTGCCCTGGGCTCTGGTGATCAACGGACTGGGCGAGCTAACGGGGGAGCGGGACAAAATGCTGAATATCTATCAGGAAGGTGAGCTGGTTGACAGTGTCACTGGGCAGCAGGTGGCGGTTCTGGTCGGCGGAATGCAGGCTGGCCCTGTTGATATTGGTGATTTACGCTCAATGTCTGCAGATGAAATGAAGCCGCTGGTGGATAACTGGATAGATGCTTTTTGTCGTCATTTTCCTAACTGCGAATAGAGAATAAGAGGGAAGCCTCTGCCAAAGAGAGGCTTTTGTCGTTTTCAGAGCCAGTCGGTCAGCATAACCCCCACACTGAAACGGTTGGAGCTGACATTATAATCGATCAGGCTTTCGCCATAGCCATTAAAGTACTGAACATAGCCTCTGAAACGATCGGTCAATGGGAATGACCAGTCAAGCTGGACGGCACCTTTGTTGTCAGAGCGCAGGTTGTTTCGCACCATTGCAGTAATGTTTTGCCGGTTGAATTTATAGCCGAAATAAAGTTCACCGTTACCCATGTATTGATTGATATCAGGGTTGTCGTCGCCTTTTGAGTTGGGGTTATCGTCTTCTTTTTTATCTTCAGGGAGGCGATGCCAGGTTTTCAGGCCGGCATAGAACGAGCCTTTTTCCAGCAGGAAGCTCAGATAAGCCCGGTTCCAGCTTCTGGAGAGGTAGTTGCTGCGGCCATTGGACTGGTGGCTGAAACCCACAGCTGCGGCTTTCAGTTCCATGCCAAGCAGCTGGTACTGAGTGGGAAAAAACATAAATATTTCGGGTTCGTGGTTAGTCTCCCTGAATGGCGCGGACTCGGAACTGTTGTAAGCCTGCCACCAGGAGGTGTTGGTGTAAGCAGCATAAACTGTGCCATAGCCATTAAATACACCTTCCCAGACCGGGGCTTTGAGGCTCAGCTGGAACTTGACTTCAGTATTGTCAAGGTCAGGAATCTGGGCGTTGTATGGTTGGTAGGGCTGAGTATTGGGTGAGGATACGTAAGACACTGGCAAAATGTAATTCGGCTTGTGGGGTGTGATCACGAACCGGTTGGCAGTGGCCGCTTTTTCGCCGGCAATACGGCTATCAACAGGACTGGCTTCAGAAGGTGGAGACGGTTGGGCTGTAATCACCACGTCAAATGACTCCTGTTGCAGCGCCTCACACTGTGACCGTACTTCAGCAAGCGTCATATCCGCATCACCTTTGAGCGCAAACCTGACCAGACATTGTTCAAGGCTTTCACCGCTGGCATTGGGTGCAGACAGTGACAATGGTGCAAGCAGGCAGAATAAAAGGTGATTACTGTCTTTTGATATGTTCATTATTACGTACCTTTCATTCTGGCTCTTTATAATTGTTATTGGTGTATGACTGTACAGGGTTTTACCATAACCTTCTATATACAATTACTGTCGTTTTCTATACAGCGATAGACGTATGAATGTAGGATAGTTTCAACGGATAACAACGAATAACAATATCGGGTCGATCCGAATGATCAGGAAATCAAACTTCTCTCTTCCTTTCGTATTTCTGGCTACAGTATGGCTGCCCGGTTGTGATCAGACGGTTTTTGAGCCACAGGAGACGCTTCGGCCTGTCCGCTTCATGACCGTGTCGTATTCAGAAACCGGATTACAAAAAAAATTCCCCGGTGTTGTGGAAGCCGCACAGCAGGCGAATCTGAGCTTCAGGGTGTCAGGTCGCCTTGCCTCGTTAAATGTTAAAGAGGGTAGCGCTGTCGTTGGTGGACAGGTAGTCGCAGAGTTGGAATCCGTTGAATTTGATATCCGTCTGAAAGACCGGCAGGCCACTTATGATGCGGCTAAAGCCGATTATGAAAGGGCGGTTCAGTTAATTGGCAAGGGTGCTATTGCCCGGGCAGATGTTGATAACCTGAAAGCCAAATTAAGCACTGCGACGGCACAACTGGAGACTGCGCGCCATGAGAAGGCTCATACCCGGCTGCGGGCGCCTTTCAATGGTCAGATTGCCAAAGTGTATGTGGATAACTACGAGGAAGTGTCGGCGAAACAGGACGTAGTAGCGTTGCACGATCTGTCGTCACTACTGATCAAGGTGGAGATGCCTGAGAGTGTGATTGTGAATGCTCAGGAAGAACGGCAGCCTCTGCGATATAGCGCACGCTTTGATGGTCTCGGAGATAAGGTATTTCCTCTGCAATTGTCGGCATTTGCCGCCCTGGCTGATGATAGCAGCCAGACTTATACCGTTACCTTCATGCTGTCTGACCGGCTTGGCAGCCGGATCTTACCCGGTATGAGTGCCAGCGTGATGATAAAGCAGATGGTGCCAGCGGGCGACTGGCTGGTGATACCGGCTCACTCGGTGCAGGAAGACAACGATGGACGTTTTGTTTATGTGGTTGAAGCTGCAGAGGCCGGTGTGGGAGTGGTATTTCGGCGTCCGGTGCAGACCGGCCGGTTGCTGGCTTCAGGTATTGAAGTGACTTCAGGTCTTGTCGCAGGAGAGCGGCTCGTCACAGCTGGTATGAGCCAGATGGCAGAAGGCATGCGGGTAAAATGGATGGAGGGGGGGCAATGATGTCTTTAACCCGTGTTGCCATAGAGAATAACCGAACGACATTGGTTTTGTTGTTGGTATTGGTTCTGTCGGGCTTGCAGGCTTATCAGAACCTCCCGAGGGCCTATGATCCGGGTTTTGTTATACGTGTTGCCAAGGTGGTTACCCAGTTCCCCGGCGCCAGCCCTGAAAGAGTTGAGACTCTGATTACGGACAAAATTGAAAAAGCGGTTCGGGAAATTCCGGAGCTGGATTATGTCAGGAGCTCATCCCGGACCGGAACGTCGATTGTCACCGTTAATATTCAGGAGCGCTATACCGATATGCGTCCGATATGGGGCAGCCTGCGACGTAAAATGGAAGACATTGTCAGTGAGATGCCTGAGGGGGCCATTGGACCCATTGTCAATGATGAATTTGGTGAGGTTTTCGGGGTTATGGTGACCCTGACTGGTGTGGACTTTTCTTACAGCGAGTTAAAAACCATTGCTGACGAAGTCCGTGATGAGTTCCTGCGGTTGCCGGAAGTCGCCAAGGTAGAGATATACGGTGCGCAGGAAGAACGGATTTTTATTCGCTATGACAATGACCACCTTGGGCAGCTGGGCTTGTCGCCAGGGTTTCTGGCGCAGCAGCTGAGCAGCCGGAATATTGTTGTTCCCGGTGGTGCCGTCAATTTGCACCATGAGCGTATTGAGCTGGAACCGACCGGCAATTTTGAAAGTGTTAACGACATTCGTCAGACAGTTATTCCATTACCGGTTAGCGACAGGGCTTTATATCTGGAAGATGTCGCCACGGTTGAGCGAGGCTATGTTGATCCTGTCCGAAGCCTTGTTAAAGCGTCTGGTGTCCCTGCTCTGGCTTTAGGTATTGCCATGGGTGAGGGAGGAAATAATATAAAGCTGGGACATCAGGTTAAAACAGCCATGGCGCAGTTGCGGCAGACCTACCCGGTCGGCATTGATTTCGAGCTGATGCATTTTTCGCCCGGAGAAGTGGAACACAAGGTTAATGATTTTGTCTCTAACCTGATTCAGGCAGTGCTGGTGGTTTCGGCGGTCATGCTGCTCAGCCTTGGACCCCGAACCGGGTTAATTGTTGCCACTCTGATTCCAGCCAGTATGATTGCTGCGATTCTGGTCATGTCACTGGTGGGTATAGGCCTTGACCAGATTTCATTGGCGGCGCTGATTATTGCCCTGGGAATGCTGGTGGACAATGGCATTGTGATGGCTGAGAACACCATGGTTCAGATGCAGGCGGGGAAGCAGCCGGTTCAGGCTGCGGTTGACTCGGCAGGGGAATTAAAAATTCCACTGCTGACGTCTTCATTAACGACAGCGGCTGCATTTTTGCCGATTTATCTGGCAGAGTCTGCAGTGGGTGAGTTTACCGCCTCCCTGTTCCTGGTGGTGACCATCACGCTGCTGTGTTCCTGGGTGTTGTCACTGAGTCTGATCCCTTTGTTATGTGTAATGTTCCTGGAGGTTAAGCCGCAGCAGGCGGATTATACGAAGGGTATTTATGACTATTACCGTCGTCTGCTGGAAAAATTACTAGCTCACCGTCTGCTCACCCTCAGTGCGGTGATTCTGGTGTTTACAGTCGTGATAAATGCGTTTCAGTATGTGCCGAAAATTTTCTTTCCCGCCTCGGACCGCCTGTACTTTAAAACCGAGTTGCAGCTTCCTCCGGGAACCCGCATTGACAGGACGCTGGCAGTAGTGAATGAGCTGGATCGCTATATTGCTGATGAGCTGGCCGTTTCCGGGGAACGACATGAAGGAGTCACCAGCTGGGTCAGTCACATTGGTTCCGGCGGTTCACGTTTTGTCCTTCAGCACAGCCCGGAGCCAGCCCGCTCCAACTACGCCCTTATGATCCTGAATACCAGTTCAGACTGGGTTATTGATGAGATGATGCAAAAACTGGACGCATTTGGTTTTGAACAGTTTCCAGACCTGCAGGTTAACAGCCGCAGGGTAGAAAGCGGCGTTTCCATTAAAAACCCGGTGGAAGTGCGTCTCTATGGGCGGGAAACCGACCAGCTGTTTCGGCTGGTACGGCAGGTTAAAGAACAGATGTCTGAAATTCCGGGTCTGAAGGCAATAGGTGATGACTGGGGGCCGCGTATTAAAAAACTGCAGGTGGTCATAAACCAGCCCAGAGCATTGCGGGCAGGCGTTACGAGCCAGGATGTTGCCATGTCTCTGCAAACCGGTCTGAGCGGTCTGGAGCTGACCCAGTTCCGTGATGGAAACGAGGTCATTCCTGTTATCTTACGAAGTACTGAAGGTGACAGTCAGGATATTGGTAAGCTGGAATCGTTATCTGTCTTTGTTCAGTCAACGGGGAAAACGGTGCCGCTGAAGCAGGTGGCAGATATTAAAATGGTGTGGCAGCCGGGCGAAATTCTTCGCCGGGATGGTCTCAAGACAGTGTCCGTGTTTGCCCGGCTTGATGGTAGCATGACTGCCGCAGAAGCCTTTGCTGAGTTAATGCCCTGGCTGCAACAGCAGCAGAAAATCTGGCCTGCAGGCTACCGTTTTGAACTGGGAGGTGAAGCTGAGAGTTCCGGAAAAGCCAACGCTGCCATTGCCGCAAAAATGCCTCTGGCGGCTTTTGTCATACTGATTCTGCTGGTGGCGCAGTTCAACTCCGTTCGTAAACCAATCATTATTCTGATGACCATACCCCTGGGAATGATAGGTGTAATTTCCGGTCTGCTGGTTGCCCGGTCATTCTTTAGTTTCATGACATTGCTGGGGGTTATTTCGCTGGCGGGTATTGTTATCAATAATGCCATTGTGCTACTTGAACGTATAAAGTTTGAGCAGGAACAGAACCGGTTACCAATGCAGGAAGCCATTGTCGTCGCCTCCCAGCGTCGTTTAAGGCCCATTTTGCTGACGACCGCCACCACAGTGCTGGGCATGGTTCCGCTTTATCTGGGGGGTGGGTTGATGTGGGAGCCTATGGCTGTGGCAATTATCGCAGGCTTGCTGTTTTCGACGTTGTTGACGCTGGGTGTTGTACCAGTACTGTATTCACTGCTGTTCAGCAAGCCGGAATGGCCCATCAAACTGCCACCAGAGACAACCAGTTCGCAATGAATCAGCTCCGGTTTTAAACGACCGGAGCTGTGCGGCTTCAGTTGCTTTGTTTTCCGGGCAGGAAATCCTGGATTGTTTTTTCATCGACTATTATTGAGGTAATATTCACAACTGCGAACGTATTGAGCCATGACTGAAGTTCTGCTTGCGACTTTTACCGGATTTATTGTTGGGCTTATCTTCAGCTTCTTAAAATTACCCATACCAGCGCCGCCAGTGTTGTCCGGTGTAATGGGTATTGTCGGTGTCTATCTGGGGCATGAGGCTTTTCAGTTGTTGATGAAGCATCTGGCGTCCTGATTTATAAGTACACCTTCTCCCGGGCGGCAAGACCTAAAACGATTGTTTAAAATGGTTCAGCCCATTAAACTGCGCGTTTGGATTTGTTTCGAGCGTTGACAGAATGGCAGAGTCGAACCGGCAGCTCACATCTTGGTTAATTATTCTCGCAGTACTGGCTGTGCATCTGGCACTGGCCTCGGGGCTTCCTCTGGGCGTTGATGAAGCCCACTATACCTTGTACGCCCTGCACCCTGACCTGAGTTACTTTGATCACCCGCCAATGGTTGGCTGGTTGCAGCTGCTGATTGCGCCTCTTGGGTATAGCGAGTTTACCGTTCGACTGATCCCCGCACTGTTGTATGCGCTGTCCAGTATCCTGGTTCTGCGTCTTGGCAAAACGCTGTTTAATGATGAGTCTGGAAGAACAGGGCTGGTTGCCGTCTTTCTGCTGAATACTGCCCCGATTCTTCAACTGATGGGCTGGGGGATGGTGCCTGACCTGCCGTTGATGGTGGTGGCATTGCTGGCGATTGACGTTACCTGGCGGATTTATCAGCGCAATCAGTTGACAGACTGGCTGCTGCTTGGCGTTTTGTACGGTTTTGCCGGTCTGTCAAAGTACACTGCGCTGTTTCTGCCCATTGGGCTGGTCGGCTTTCTGTTCCAGTACCAGGGGTTGCGCTGGTTGCGACAGCCTGGTCCGTGGCTGGCAGCGGTTATTGCGTTTGTCCTGATCTCTCCGGTACTGATCTGGAATGTCCGGCACGACTGGGCATCCTTTGCTTATCAGCTGGACCGGGGTATAGAAGTCAGTGTCTGGTCCCTGAAAGACGCTCTGGGTATGCAGGTTGGCCAGATGCTGTTGTACAGCCTGCTCGCTTATGTAGTCGGCATTGCTGTTGTGATCAGTGTTCTGCGTGGTCGCTTTCCAAAGGAACACAGGGCGGCAGCCTGGCTGATTATCTGGAGTGCCTGGCCCGGTCTGCTGGTGGTGGCTTATTCGGCTGGTGGTGACGCGGTATTACCGAACTGGCCAGCGATGATGTGGACCGTTCTGGCTCCTCTCAGTGCCTTTTGGATCTGTCTGAGCTGGAAGAAACTGTGGGTTAAAATCCTGACGCTGGTATCCAGCGTGCTGTCTGTCGGTATTATTGCTTTCCTTTTTGCCTTTCTTGCCTTTATGCCGCTGTCAACGTTCCCATTTATGAAGGGTGCCATTAAAGACCTGGTTGGCTGGAAACAGGCTGCGGTTCATGCCCGCCAGCTGCTGGAAGAAGTCCGGCAGGAAACGGGCAGCGAAGAACCGGTGCTGCTGGTGGATAACTGGGTGCGTGCCAGTCGCATTGCCTGGTATGCCTGGCCTTTGCCGGTTCAGGTGATCAGTGACAGGGTTTCTCAGTTTGATTTCTGGTACGGTGAGCCTGATTCTGATACCCGGGGTATTCTGATCCGGGATAATCGCCCAGTCCCTGAGGATGGACGCTATGAAAAATCAGGTATCGTCTGCCAGCTTCGGGATGTCCTGAATACCGGTGTGGACGGTGTTGAGGTCAACAGCTTCCAGTTTTACTACTGTGATCCGGCGTTGAAATAGCCATTCGTTTAATGGCATCCAATGAATGTGCCGCCCTTTGCTGCGAGTTATTTACAAAGTACTCTTTACAAAGTGGCGTAATGGCGGCATTTTCCTATTAAACAGAGCGTGAATGCCTATTTATCTATGTCAGACTGGATGGCTGACGGGGGTTTTGATGGCAATTATACTCGTTTGGTACAAGTTCACTTTCTTCAAATAGTACGATTGTTATAATGACGCCCCACTATTTTATGTCCACGAGACAACAAGGGATGCTCCAGTCTTTCTTATCTGATCAAAACCCGTATTTCCGACTGTTGAAATGGGCGACTCTGCTGCTGTTGCCCTTTGCTCTGGTATTTCATTTTGACAGCATCAACCAGTCAACCTTTCTGTGGTTGAACAACCCTGCCAACACCATTGGCAGTGATGCCCTGTGGGTTGTACTCACCAACTTTGGTGACGGCTTCTTTCTCTTTCCTCTGACCATGCTGCTGTTTGTGATGAAGCCCCGGCAGCAGCTGGCCGTTATCCTGACCATATTAACGGGGGCTCTTTTACTGAATGGTGGTAAAGCGATAATTGACTCGCTGCGCCCTGCGGGTGAGCTGGGAAGCGAAATGCTGAATATTATCGGGCCAACCGTCCGCAAGAACTCACTGCCTTCCGGACATACCGGCACTGTTTTTCTTCTGGTAGGACTGGTTCTGGCGCATTTCAAGGGAGCCATTCGCTGGTGGGTGCTGCTGTTTGGCGCGCTGGTTGCGTTTTCGCGAATTGTTGTCGGAGCCCACTGGCCGCAGGATCTGGTCTGGGGTATCTGGGTTGGCATTCTGGCAACGGTCATCGGTTCTACGCTGGCTGACCGAATCGGCTCTGGTTTGAAATCCCGCCTGTTCCTGTTGTTTTTAACAGGCGTCTGTATGGCCTTCCTGCCATTTTACGACAACGGTTTCCCGGAACATTTTCCGTTCCTGGTTTACTGGCAATATGCTCTGGCAGGTCTTTCTCTGGTGCTGGCACTGGCGACGCTGTTTACCCTTTATAAGGATTATGTCGAGGCTGACCTGTTTGTTGAAGGTACACTGGCTAATAAACTCTATAAGCTGGTTCACCGTCTGGTGAAGTTTGGTCTTGTTGGTGCGACCGGGTTTGTTGTGGATATGGGCATTTACTGGTTGATGTCGGTGGCGCTGGGTATTCCTCACCTTGTTGCCCGTGGCGGCTCTTACTGGTTCGCAGCCAGCTGGAACTGGTACTGGAACCGGACGTTTACCTTTAACCATGTTGAGAAAAGCAGGAAAGCGCCTCAGTGGATCAAGTATCTGTCCATGTGTCTGGTCAGCTTCCTGCCAAACTGGGGCTCCTATTACCTGCTGACAGAGTTTGTACCGTTCTTTGCGGACTTCAAGATGCTGGCAATGATTGCCGGTGTTCTGGCGGGTATGCTGTTTAATTTTACGTTTGCGTCTGTGTTTATTTTTGCCACTGGTCGAGATGCCAGTGTAAGGGAAGGGTAGTCCCATGAAAGTAGATACCATGAGGGTAATCGACCACTATGTTGGTGTGCCGTTGTGTTTTCTGTTGAAGCTGGTGTTTAAAGTAAAAGAGCTGTTTTTCAGACCAAAGGAAAAACAGCCTGAGAATGTACTGTTTATTGAACTGTCTGAAATGGGCAGTGCTATCCTGGCTGATCCGGCCATGCGCTGGTTGAAGGATCAGGGTAAAACTCTGCATTTTGTCATTTTTCAAAAAAATGTGGCCAGCCTGAAGCTGTTGAACACGATTCCTGAAGAGCGGATTTTCACTATTCGGCCAGACAGCTTATTTACGCTGGCGTATGACAGTCTGCGATTTCTGGTCTGGTGCCGGCAGCGTAACATCGATACGACTATTGATCTGGAGCTGTTTTCCCGCTTTACGGCGTTGTTGTCACGACTGTCGGGGGCGGTGAACCTCACAGGTTATGATGGCGTGCATGAAGAGGGGCTGTATCGGGGGGATTTCCTGACCCACCCTGTCATGTATAACCCTCATCATCATATTTCCCTTAACTTTATGGCGCTGGTGCAGGCCTGTATGGGGGAGAAAGGGCAGCCTTACCAGAGAAAACTGCTGGACCAGAAGAATATAGAACTGGCACGTGCAGAGGTGGATGAGCAGCTTAAACAATCGGTGCTGAACAAACTGGTGGATTTGAAGCCGGACTTCAGTACTGACAAGTTCAGAGTGATGCTGGTTAATCCGAATGCCAGTGATCTGTTGCCTCAGCGCCGCTGGATGCGGGATCGTTATGCCAGTGTCATTAGCCGGGTCCTGGATGAGTATCAGGATATTCTGGTGGTGATTACCGGCGCGCCTGCGGAAAAGGCGGGGGCTGAAGAGCTTAAACAGATGGTTGGGCATGAACGCTGTGTGAATAGCGCTGGTGTATTTACCTTTGCTGAGCTGGTACCTTTGTATTCGGTTTCTTTTGTTATGCTGTCGAATGACTCAGGGCCTCCACATTTCGCATCGGTGACCGACCTTAAAACCTTTGTTATTTTTGGTCCGGAAACGCCAGAGCTGTACGGTGCATTGGGTAACTCAACGCCTATTTATGCCGGGCTGGCCTGCTCTCCCTGTGTCAGTGCGGGGAACCATCGAAAGACCACCTGTTTTGATAACCAGTGCCTGAAGGCGATCAGTGTGGATGAGGTGATCAATACCATGAAGCCAACACTGGATGGACAGATGATCGCGCAGCAAAGGGCATGATTCATGAAGCAGGGAGCAGTTTATGACTGCTCAATCGCAACATTTCATTACCGGATGATGTGTTACACTGATTTTTAATAAGAGGTTTAATTTTCGTACACGAGAGTTCATGGATGAACCTGACAACACGAATATTGCGAGCGCGTAAGGAAAAACGCTTATCGCAACAGGCTCTGGCTGATTTGATTGGGGTTTCCCGCAGCGCTCTGGCACAGTGGGAAACGGAAATGAGCAGCCCGAGTCTGGAAAATCTGCGTAAGATGGCCGAAATTCTGGAAATCTCTTTTGAATGGATAGCCACAGGGCGGGGCAACCAGTATCTGACATCACCAGTTGATTCGATCTGTGATACGGAAGTCGACAGTGAAATTTTGCGGGCATTAAACCGGATGAACCTGAAGAAAAAAAGAGCCATTCTTAATGTCATGAAGGCTATGGCCTGACCGGCGTGCTTCACTCCCTTTTTACGGTTTATGGACAGGGCAGAATCGTTGTGATTTGCCCTGTTTTTGTGGTTAAGAAAACGCTGTTGGGTATTGTTTAAACACCGCAAAAGTAATGCTCATGATGAAGCAAATAATTTTGATTGGTATTGATAGAAATTCGAACACTTGATTGGTATAAGGCTTGTTGTTTAATGCTTCAATGGACGAATAATTTGAAAGTCAGTAAGAAAAAAGATAAATAAGTGATTCTGTTTACTTAATGGCTTCCTTAAGTTTGTTGCCCGGTTTAAATTGGGGCATTTTACAGGCGGGAATATGAATCTCCTGACCCGTTTGAGGATTTCTTCCTTTTCGGGCTGCCCGGTCCGTCACTGAAAATGTACCAAAACCAATCAGCTGCAGGGCGTTTCCCATAGAAAGGGAGTCCTGAGTTTGATGTATAAAGGTATTGACGACCAGTTCTGCTTTATTTTTTGATAAACCAGACCGGTCGGCTACCTGTTCAACAAGTTCTTTCTTGTTCATGTTCAAGCTCGGATTTATTACCTGTGAGTGGAACAAGAATCCCGGGTTATAAGCAAGAAAGTTATAACCCGGGGACCAGAATTCCTGATTAAGCAGGAATAGAATTAAGTATGTTGATAATAAGTGATCTGACCATCCAGGCTAAGAGCAATCGCAGGGTTATTATCAACGGTATTGATAGTGACCAGAGGATCATTTGTACAATCAGGGTCTTTTATTTTGCAAGGATCCTGAAGTTGAACCTGATTTTCAGTACCTTGCTGCGCTGAGCCTTCGCTCATAAGCTTGAGCAGCTTACCGCTCATATCAGACTCCTGCGTTAGTGTTTTAAGTTCCTCCCGCAGGCCATTCAAGTCTATGATCGAATAATATTTAATATCATAGCCATTGATGACGGTGCCTGGTTCAGTGACAAGATGCCGGTCTTCCAAAATGCAGTTTGGATCGCCTTCAGAAGGAGAGTAAGACTGCTCTTTTCCAACACCAAAACTGATGCCGCTGCCCAATGGGGAAGCTGATGAGTCAAATTTAATGATGCCGTCAGGCATTGAAACGTCTTTACCTGTTACCCTGACAAGATCGGATACTGTACGGTCGAAGTGCAACTCAAACTTATGTGTAGCTTCAGGATCAGCAGGTTTTACCGTCAGTGTTGCAAGGTTTTCAGCACTGACGTGGTCTAACTTGTAAACATTAACATCGCCAGCGACAGACTTATCCAGAGGGTCAAGGTCCGTACCCTTGTACCTAACGGTAAAGCTTGTACCCAGCGAGTTTTTTGAAGCATCAGGCTTGAGTTGCAGGTATAGAGAGCAGTGGGGTGTCAGCCTGGTCTCCATTATATTGTTAATCATAAGGCCAGCAGGAAATTCATCCTTGTAGTAGCAAGGACCTGGATTAGGACAGCCCCAGTGAACATGAGCATAAGCTAATGATTCATAGGGTGTCTCCATTTTGATTGGATAGGCTGTAAAGTTATCCAGAACCGCATCCAGATACTCAACCTGATCAGGACTGTTAGATTTCGTGACACCACCCAGAAGCTCTACGGGATACTCACTGACCGGTGAGCCTAGAATCATCCCATGTATACTTTGTGCCTCTTTGCCTGTAACTGAGCTTCCATCCTTGGAAATATCAGACTGCTTACCATCAATTAACATACGATAAGTCGACGTACTCTGATCCACCAGAGTACGACTGATGCAAACTGAATGCCATTGACCATCTGCAACGACAGGTTCGGCAAAGAGACCACTGTTGTGATCAGCGATGCCAATTTGTCCTTTCTCGTTAAATGCGCCAAACAGATGAGTTTTGGCGCCTGTGTTCGATGTTTCGTCGTAGTACCCGGCAAGGGATGGGAATAGTTGATTGCCTGTCGAGGCTTTTGCTGAAGTTTTAATGTCAAAACAGATCGTATAACTATCGTTAAACAGATCTTTGAAGTCCTGGATTTGTAAAGCTCCCTTGCCAAGTTGCAAACCAGAACCTAAAGACCCCTGTACTTGATTAATAGAACCTGAGATTTTTGCTTGAGCAGGGTAAGTTTGTGAAACAAGAGTATCTTGCCCGGGCCGAATATTATCAAAGGTGTAATGGAGTGATGGTGTTTCTACGCCAATGAAAACTTCTTCATTATGCTCCAGTCCTTCGGCTTTGAATCGAATTGTAGCAAGCTTCATATGCTCACTGGAGAGGTCAATCTTTAAATTGCCTTTTTTTGTATAGTCGAGGGGTTGTTCAAGAATAGCCTTGCCACTGGCATCAAGCTTAATCGTTTTAATGTAAGGTCTGTCTTGAACTTTCCGGGTCTTACCTTTGATGGTGACTATGTCAGAATCGAGAGTAACATGAACCTTGGCATTCGGCTGAACTGGAGAAGTGAGTTCAACTTTCCATGGTGTCAGGCCGTCTTTGTCATTGCATTTGCCGCTGCATTTTGCGGCATACATAACGATGTGGTGACCATAAACGCCGGCACCACTCAGAGCCTTCAGGTTTCCAATATTACTATCTCTGTCGCCATCAACAATCAAATTTTCCTGAAGTTCCGGAACATTGGATAACAGCTTGGCATCTAGTGCTTTTGCTGCATCGTCCATTGCATAAAGGTTGACTTTCACCTCCTGTTTAAGCAAGAGATTGTTAATCTCAAGGCTCCATTCATGGTTTTTTGCTCTACCTGTAATTATGCCGTTGTTTTTATCAATCGTATTAACATGATCACCCGTCAGCTTAAGCTGCACCCTGCCTCTTGGAAGAGGGTGAGTACCTTTTAGCACAATAGACTTGGTGTCCGTGTTTAGAGCAGAGGTCACCGCAAAATCATAAGTATCAGGTGTCGTATAGCTTTCATCCAGAAAGCTGGTGTTTTTCAGTACGTCGGTAGCGGACAGGTGAAGCTGATAGGTTTGGCCGGGCTTCAGGCTATCAATCTGGACACTGAAAATACCGTTGCTGATGATGCCGGTAAAGGGCTTTTGAATACCTGGCACCTGCACGGTCACACTGCCTTTGGGCTCGGGGTGTCCGTCCTGGTCGAGCGCCTTACCGGTCAGGGTGCAGGTACCGGCAGTCAGCTGGAAGCCCGGGTCAATGGTTAGCTCTGGTCCGGTATGGTCGACGGTGATCGCCGTATCGGGCAGTTGCTTGTCCTGGTAGCCTGGCGCGCTGGCTGTGAATGACGCGGTGTACTGGCCTTCGTTCACCGGCTCACTGATGGTGAAGAGACCTTTGCTGTCAGCCTTGACCTGATTAGTGACTGGCTGGCCGGTGGCGGGTGTCAGGGTCAGGGTGACCGTGGCGTCAGCCGTTGCAGAGCCTTTCCATTGCAGAGTGTCTTTGCTGGTGAGGCTGTCAGGCTCCTCAGAGAATTGCAGGTTGGTGACTGGCTGGGACGGTGTGGTGTAACTGGTGTCCAGTGGCTGACCGGTGTTCTTCAGTTCGTCGGTCGCGCTCAGGCTGAGTTTATAGGTCTGAGCGTGCTTCAGGCCATCAATCTGGACATTGAAAATACCGTTGCTGATGGTGCCGGTAAAGGATTGTTGAATAGCTGGCACCTGCACGGTCACACTGCCTTTGGGCTCGGGGTGACCGTCCTGGTCGAGCGCCTTACCGGTCAGGGTGCAGGTACCGGCCGTCAGCTGGAAGCCCGGGTCAATGGTCAGCTCTGGTCCGGTCTGGTCGACGGTGATCGCCGTATCGGGTAGTTGCTTGTCCTGGTAGCCTGGCGCGCTGGCTGTGAATGACGCGGTGTACTGGCCTTCGTTCACCGGCTCACTGATGGTGAAGAGACCTTTGCTGTCAGCCTTGACCTGATTAGTGACTGGCTGGCCGGTGGCGGGTGTCAGGGTCAGGGTGACCGTGGCGTCAGCCGTTGCAGAGCCTTTCCATTGCAGAGTGTCTTTGCTGGTGAGGCTGTCAGGCTCCTCAGAGAATTGCAGGTTGGTGACTGGCTGGGACGGTGTGGTGTAACTGGTGTCCAGTGGCTGACCGGTGTTCTTCAGTTCGTCGGTCGCGCTCAGGCTGAGTTTATAGGTCTGAGCGTGCTTCAGGCCATCAATCTGGACATTGAAAATACCGTTGCTGATGGTGCCGGTAAAGGATTGTTGAATAGCTGGCACCTGCACGTTCACACTGCCTTTGGGCTCGGGGTGACCGTCCTGGTCGAGCGCCTTACCGGTCAGGGTGCAGGTACCGGCAGTCAGCTGGAAGCCCGGGTCAATGGTTAGCTCTGGTCCGGTATGGTCGACGGTGATCGCCGTATCGGGCAGTTGCTTGTCCTGGTAGCCTGGCGCGCTGGCTGTGAATGACGCGGTGTACTGGCCTTCGTTCACCGGCTCACTGATGGTGAAGAGACCTTTGCTGTCAGCCTTGACCTGATTAGTGACTGGCTGGCCGGTGGCGGGTGTCAGGGTCAGGGTGACCGTGGCGTCAGCCGTTGCAGAGCCTTTCCATTGCAGAGTGTCTTTGCTGGTGAGGCTGTCAGGCTCCTCAGAGAATTGCAGGTTGGTGACTGGCTGGGACGGTGTGGTGTAACTGGTGTCCAGTGGCTGACCGGTGTTCTTCAGTTCGTCGGTCGCGCTCAGGCTGAGTTTATAGGTCTGAGCGTGCTTCAGGCCATCAATCTGGACATTGAAAATACCGTTGCTGATGGTGCCGGTAAAGGATTGTTGAATAGCTGGCACCTGCACGGTCACACTGCCTTTGGGCTCGGGGTGACCGTCCTGGTCGAGCGCCTTACCGGTCAGGGTGCAGGTACCGGCCGTCAGCTGGAAGCCCGGGTCAATGGTCAGCTCTGGGCCGGTATGGTCGACGGTGATATCTTTGTCGGGCAGGATATTGGCCTTATGCCCAGGAGCGGAGGCCATGAACCTAACGGTATGGCTGCCTTCGGTCACCTTCTCGCTTAAGGCGAAGAAGCCACTGGTATCGGCCGTGACATCTTTGCTGACATAGTTGCCAGAGGGGGTTTTAATAATCAGGTCGATCGTGGCTCCGGGCGTGGTTTTACCTTCCCATTCCAAGGTGTCGTTGTTGGTGAGACTGTCTGGCTCCTTAGAGAATTGCAGGGCAGTGACCGGCAAGGGAGGAATTGAGAGTACTTCGAGTTGAGTGGTGCCCGCATTACTCAGGTCGTCGCTGCCGGTGATCTCGGCATTATAGGTATGGTTTGGGGCTAGATTGATCAGCTCGACGCTGAAATGACCGCCTTTAATCGAACCGGGATATGACTGTCCACTATCGAGTTTCACAACCACACTGCCCACAGGCTCCGGCTTACCGAGATGATCGGTTGCGGTACCGGTCATGGTGCAGGTGCCTGCCGTGGGCTTGAAGCCGGGGTCGACCTGCAACACAGGGCCGGTGCGATCAACAGTGACATTGCTGCCAGCCAGGCTTGCATCCTGATACCCGCTGGCTGTGGCGGTCAGGGTAGTACTGTAGCTACCTTCAATCAGTTTCAAAGCTATGGTAAAGAAGCCCTGATCATCTGCATCAACGGTTTGCTCAACAAGATCGCCTTTAGTGGTGGCCAGAGTCAGGGTCACCTTGGCATTGGGGGCTGCACCAGAACCTTTCCACTCGGTCAGGATTAGATTTGTACGTTCTCCCGGAGCTTCATCAATGGTCAGTTGCATGTCAGGCATTGCAACTGTAAATGAATCCTGCTCTATCGCTGTGCCTGGCAGCCCGGTCTGGGTTCCTGTGAATGTTACTGTATGTCGTCCGAAGTCGAATACTTCGCTGAACTGATAGCTCCAGGTGTCATCATCCTGAACAGTAATGGTGTCTGTTTTACCAGCAAAGCTGATTTCCAGCTTACCTTCGTGGGGGAAGGTGCCTGTCCATTCCGGATTGGCATTGGTCGATGAATCGTCCGGGCGGTTTTGAATGATCAACTCAGGTTGCAGAGGCTGATATTCGAAAGTGTAGTCCTGAGGATTACTGGCATTACCGGCAACATCAACAGCGCTAACTTCAGCCCGGTACTGGCCTTGCTCGGGTACAGTCGCTGTCGCCTTGAAAACTCCGTTTTCTACTGTTGCAGTTGTGGAAACACTGATCCCTGGTTTGAAAACATTGACGAGTTTGATTGAGACAGTGCTGCCGTTTTCGTCGCATTGACCAGTAAAACTGACGTCAGGGTCTTTATAGATGCTTTGAAGGCGGGTCCAGGCTGATAATTGCAGGCGTGGTATCGAGTGTTATCGTTTCTTCTACTGTGTCGGACTCACCTTCATTGTTGGTATAGATGGTTTTTAGCTGGCAGGTATAGGCATTGTCTCCAGCCAGTGTAATTGGGAACTCTGCCAGGCCGTCCTTATTGACCGTTGATTTAACGTCTATACCCAGAATGGTAAGAACAACCGTTGCATCCGGTTGAGACTTCACGGTAAGCAACAGGTCTTCTGAGCTGGTTATGGTGTCAGAGTCGCTGATGCCGGTATCTGGCTGGATTTTAAAATCATAAGGGGTGGACTGAACCAGCAGTTTTGCTGTTTTATGTACTTCGACACCGGCAACGCTGACCGATGATGCGCTGAATTCTGTTAGTCCATCGTTCAGGTTTGCGACAGCCTGTGACCATGTTCCTTTGTCATCAGCGGTGACTTCCCAGTGGTTATCACCCTGAGTCAGTGTGAATGTCAGGCCGGGGGTTGCTGTACCTGTGATGACTGCTGCTTTGTTATAAGTGACAAAGTTATAGTTGTCATCACTGGCTGGGTTATCGAATTCCAGAGCAGGAGCTCGGGAGTCAACCTCCACAGTAAAGGCGGAAGATGGTGCGCTGGTACCACTGCCACTGGAGGCTGTGGCCGTTAATGTAAAACTGCCGTCTTTCCCGGTATTCCACCGGGTTGACCACTGCCCCTGACTGGATACCTGAATTCCTTCTTTTATCACCGCACCATCGCAGAGCAGAATGACATGAGTACCAGCCGGGGCTGAACCACTGATGGTCAGTTCTTTTTCTAAGGTGATATTGTCATCACCTGAACCTGTATTGGGTGCAAAGGATGTGATATCTGGTGCGGCTGGGGGTAAAGGTGTCTCATCTGGCGCAACCGGTTCATGGCTGTGCTCAAAGGCGACTGTTTCACCGGCAGAGGGTAATAGATCCTCAGTTTCTGTTGTTGAGGCCCTGATGGCGTCACTTCTGGTGGCAACCTCTTCTGCCATTTTGGTCACAATTTCTGTGGCGTCAGGCTGGGGGTTTTCTCCCCTGTCTGCATGCACAATTTCAGGGGGTTCCGATATGCCCTGTTTGGCAGACGTTGGAGAGGGCATCGATGCGTCTGAACGGGCAACAGGCTTTGCCAGTGGCTGCTGGGCAGGCGTTGCCTCAGAGGAGCTGTCAGGGGTGGTTGTGATCTGTTCAGCCGCTTCAACCAGATTTTTTATTCCGGGATCCAGTGTCGCATCAGATGATTCTGTCAGTGCATTGCTGAGGCTGGCTTCACCCTGGCTTTCATACTTCAGGGTCTTGTTTGCCTGCTTAAAGACAATTTGGCCGCCATCACCGACGATAATTCTGGCGTCGGCAGGTATTTTATCGCCTTTCTTAAGCTTAATGTCATTACCGGCCTGATCCTTGATAGTGACATCACCTTTGACGCCAACGAAGAAAACCGGTGCATTTTGTGGATTATAAACTGGGGCCATTTTAAACCTCGACAATCATTAAACTGCTGACAACTTCATGTCAAAATTCTTATCTGGCTGATGAATCAGTATTGTTCATCATGCCTGTTTTTTCTGAAATTTCGTTCAGGCACCCTACCGTTGTACTGATGCAAAGTAGCGATGCAGGTGTATCTGAGCACACTGCATACCTTGACAGGTTGTTGCTCAGATATTGCCCGGATCAGGGTTCCCTCATGGCATTCTTCCTGGCACGAATAATTGGCTTCAGTATGTAGTCCAGCACCGACTTCTTTCCGGTCAGAATATCCACACTGGTCTGCATTCCCGGAATGATCGGCAGTGGTTTTTCGGAGCTGCCAAGGTGGCTTTTTTCCGTTCTGACCCGAACAATATAGAAGCTCTGGCCGTTTTCGTCCTGAATCGTATCGGCGCTGATGTGTTCGACCTGTCCTCTGAGGCTGCCGTAGACCGCAAAATCATAAGCTGTAACCTTGACAATGGCGGGCTGACCCAGTCGCAGAAAAGCAATATCCTTCGGGCGGATCTGCGCTTCGATCAATAGCTGGTCCTGAAGCGGAACCACTTCCATTAACTCCATGCCGGGCTGTACAACACCACCCAGGGTATTGGAGTTGATCTTTTTCACGGTACCTTCGACCGGTGAGCGCACCAGGGTTCGGTTGACCCGGTCTTTCTGAGCCGTCAGATGTTCTTCCAGCTGGGCCATGCGGATACCGTTTTCCTTCAACTCGTGCAGGGCTTTCTGGCGGAAGTTCAGTTGCAGCTCCGGTTCTCGCTGCTGAGCTGCCTGTAACGCCGACTCCAGTCTTGGAATAGCCAGCCTGGCACCGTCAAGGTCACCGGCCAGTTCGTTCACTCTCTGTTCCAGTCGCAGAAGCTCGACTTCTGAAACGGCTCCCTGTCTGGCCAGTGGTCGGGTGAGTTCGAGTTCACGACTGGCCAGCTTCAGGCTGTTTTTCAGGTGTTTTTCCCTGGAGCGCATTTCACTCAGTTCCTGACGGCTCTGATTAACCTTTTCTTCCGCAATCGTCAGTTCAGTCTGCAGAGTTTGCAGACGGTTATTAAACAGGTTGGTTTCCCGGATGATGTCCTTATCCTGATCTTTAACATCGTCGCCAAAAGACAGGTCGGTACCATCGCTTTCACTGCGCAGGCGATAAGCGGTCGCTTTAAGGCTGGAATATTCGACTTCAGATTCCCTGAACACAGACAGAAAGCGCGTGTTGTCCAGTTGCATCAGTGACTGGTCTGCTTTAACCCGGTCGCCTTCACTGACGAAAATATCCGAGATGATGCCGCCTTCCAGGTTTTGAATAACCTGTACCCTTGAAGAAGGCACCACTTTGCCGACACCCCGGGCAATTTCATCCAGTTTGGCAAACCCTGCCCAGATCAGAAAAATCATCACGGTGGCCATGCACAGGTAAATGAGTGCGCGCCCGCCTCTGGGTGACTGGGTCAGGATGGCAGCACTGGTGTCTGGCATGTAGTCCATGGACAACTGTTGCTGACGGTAGTGGCTGATACTTCCCAGAAAACGCTGCCATGCGGTTCTCAGTTTGTTGTTCATAGCGTCACCTTTCCCTGTTCCAGAGCTTCAATGACTTTTTCCTTAGGTCCGTCAGCAATCAGGTGACCGCGATCGAAAACGATGATGCGATCCACCAGATCCAGCATGCTGCTCTTGTAGGTGGTAATGATCAGAGTCTTGTCTTCGGCTAACTCCCTGAGGCGTTCCCGGAACTGATATTCAGTGAGGCTGTCCATGGCACTGCAGGGTTCGTCAAACAGTAAAACACTGGGGTTGCTCAACAGGGCTCTGGCCAGTGCAACGCTCTGGCGCTGGCCGCCGGACAGATTACTGCCCCGTTCGGCAACAGGCATCTGCAGACCGAGGGGGTGAAGGTTGGTAAATTCTGTGACGCCGCATAGCTGTGCGGCTGCCAGAACGGCTTCGTCGTCGACATAACCGGCTCCCAGGGTAATGTTGTCCCTGACGGTACCAAAGTAGAGTTGAGTGTCCTGTGACACATAGGCTATACGATCGCGAAGCTCATGAGGTGAAAGTTGTTGCAGGTCAATCCCGTCAACACGGATATGCCCGCCGGTTGGCGTAAAGAAGCGCATAAGCAGGCGCTGGAAAGTGCTTTTCCCGGAGCCCATACGACCAATAACGGCGACTTTCTCACCCGCCCTGATTTCAAGGTTGATGTTGTTAAGTGCCATTCCATGCTGTTTGGGGTACTGGAAGCTGACTCGCTCCAGAAGGATATTTTCAGAGATATCCGGTGTTTTCAGTGTGCTGTTGTGGTTCTGCTGTTCAGTGGGAAGGTCCATCACTTTATTCAGGCCGGCCAGCGCAGATTTGGCCTGATAGTAGCGGGTTGAAAGAGAGGATAGCTGGGCAATGGGTGCCAGGCTTCTGCCTGAGAGCATGACCGCTGCGATCAGCCCGCCCATGCTCAGACTCTGTTCAACAATCAGATAAACACCGCAGACCACGATGCCAATGGTAACGAGTTGAATGACCAGTGAAGACAGGGTAGCGGCAGAGGTGGTCAGGGAGCGGGTGCGGATATCCCACATGGCAATATGGCCTGTGAGTTTTTCCCAGCGATGCTGAAGCTCCCCTTCCGCACTTTTGGCCTTGATGCCTTCAATACCGCTGAGGGTTTCAACCAGAGCGGCGTGTTTCTGGGCGCTGCTACGCTGAGTGTTTTCAATGGCAGACCGAAGTCCGGGCTGAATAAACCAGCTGTGCAGGGCAATAATCAGAATGCCTGTCAGTGGCACCAGTACCAGAGGGCCTCCAAGCAGGCCGACAACGGCAAGAATCAACAGGGTGAAAGGGAGGTCGACCAGGGTGGCAACCGTCGAGGAAGTAATGAATTCACGGATGTAGTCAAACTCCTGTAAATGCCGGGCGAAGGAACCTACGGATACAGGACGGGCTGAAAACTGTAGCCCTAATGTCTGTTCAAACAGTTGTGCCGACAAGAGGATGTCCGACTTTTTACCGGCAATATCAATAAAGTGTGACCGGGCTGTTTTCAGCAGGTAGTCAAGAAAATAGGCAACGCCTGCACCGATGGCCAGTACCCATAAAGTGTCTGTCGCATTATTGGGTACCACGCGGTCATAGACGTTCATAATGAACAGCGGACTGACAATGACGAACAGGTTGACCACCGCCGAGGCGATGATGACGTCACGATAGATTTTACGCGAGCGCAACAGGGTTCCCCAGAACCAGTGGCGTTCTGGCAGGTTCAGCGTTTCCGGGGTTCTTTCATCGTACTGGTGTTTTTCCTTGACAAAGATAACCTCGCCGGTCATCTGCTGTTCCAGCACGGTACGATCGACGAGTTCACTGCCTCCGGACTCAGTGGTCAGCACCCGGTACTGTTCACCAACCCTGTCGGTAATCAGGCATGCACGATGGTTTTTAAGCAATAAAACAGCAGGCAAAACCAGGGCGCTAAGCTGGTCGAGATGGCTTTTGAGGGGCCTGGCTGACAGTCCGACCCGCTCGGCTGCCCTGATAAACAATGGAATATCCAGCTGTCCGTTTTCAAGGGGCAGACCTGCAATAAGCGTACTGGATGAAGCGTTGATGTGATAATGGCGGCAGAGTTGAATCAGGCATTCCAGTAAAGGGCTGGAATGGCCGGATGTAGCCTGTTTTATATCTTCACTCATAGACAGCTGTTTCCCTCTCACCTGAATCTGGTCAAACGATGAACGCCTGATCTGGTTAAGGCGAAAAGGATCATGTTTATGGCGGCAGTTACAATCCAGTAACTATCTAACAACACGAACCCGTTTGTTCATCAATTGTTTTTTCTGCAGTGGTCGCTATTTTTCAGCAATGGTAGCTATGACCCGAAAATAAACAGATAGTTTCAGAGTACTGTCGTGTTAAGTGGCTTGGTGTTCCCCGAATTTATCCCGAAAACAAAGGAGGTATTTGCTGACCAGTCCAGTTATCAGCAGGCAATGCCCTGGTTACTTAGCCGAATATCCTTATGAGATTCTTATAACGATATGTACTTCTCGGCTTAATAAAGTAGTCGGGATTATGTGGAGTGCAAGGGCAGGGCAGGTAAAGTGAAGACCTCCCGGAACAGAAACGGGAGGTCTGGCAGGGCTATCTTTCCAGTTCCCGTTCCAGTGGAATCATATGATGCCTGGGTTGTACGACAAGCAGGTCGGTATCAATATCCGAAATCAACTGTTCTGCAGTATTGCCCAGGGCAACGGCGGGCAAACCGGTTCTGGCCTGTGTACCCATGACCAGCAGGTCAGCCTGCAGTTCGCGGCTCAGCTCTGGAACCAGGGACTCTGCCGGGCCGGGACGGACATGGATGTCGTCAGGCTGTATGCCGTAATTGCGAGCGTACTCCTGACAGTTGTTGAGATAACGGTCTTTATCCGTTGTGCCATCGCCCTGGTCCTGAATGGCCAGCATTGTGGTAGGGTGTGCTGTTGCCAGATGCAGGGTGGCACCATAAACATCGGCACTGATCCGGGCGTTTTGCAGGATGGCCTGATTCAGCTGGTGATGGTGTTTGTCATCAGGGTCGGCATTGACTGCTGCGAGCATGTGAGAGCCCTGATAACTGCGGTCATGGCGAACCAGCAGAACAGGTACCCGGCACTGGCGCAGAAGGTTCCAGTCATTCGGGGTGGAAAATGCACTAAGCAGGCCGCCTTCCGGCTGGTAATCTTTAATGACCAGGTGGCAGCGTTCCATCTGTCGAACATGAATAATGGTGTCGACCAGACTTTTCGACCATTTTTCCTGGGTGTGGACTTCAACACCCTGATCCCGGATTTTACCGGACAGGACTTCAAGTTTTTCTCTGGAGGCTTCTGATGGTTTTGGATTGGCAGACAGGACGTGGAGCTCTGATCCTGTTGCCTTTACAATATCTACGGCACGATTCAGAGCGATCTGTTTTTTCTTGCGCGTATCAATCACAACAAGAACTTTGGCAACTCCCCGCATGGTTCACACTCCATTTTTATGTTCTTTAATCCTGATCTTACCCAATAAAAAACGAGGTACGTTTGATCTGTGTCAATTAAAATGTCTGTGATTAAGAGTAATGGTATCCTTTGGGTTTTGTTGATTGAATTCGTGTCAACATAAGAATAATTTATGAGCCGGAAATACCCCCATAGAAAAAATATAAGTCGTATGAGTATCCAGCATGCTGAGAGATAACCTGTCTGCCCCGCTGTCCGACCTGTTTCCGGAACTGGCTGCTTTTTTATTGTGCAGAACGCCGGATGTCTGGGTAGAAACAGCTTTAGAACATCAGGATATCTTATTGATAGACCATGCAAACTGTGAAAAAAAAGCGGCTTCCACGGCTCTGAATCTGATGTTCCGGTATATTCACCATGAAGACCTGCTGCACAAAATGTCCCGGCTGGCACGGGAAGAGTTACTGCATTTTGAGCAGGTGATGGCTTTAATGAAAAAGCGAAATGTTCGTTACCGGCAGGTTTCAGCTTCACGTTATCCGGGGCTGATGCGTGAGCAGGTTCGTAAACGCGAACCAGAACAACTGGTGGATATTCTGATTTGTGGAGCGTTTATTGAAGCCCGGTCCTGTGAGCGTTTTCACAAGCTGGCCTTTCATGTGGATGACGAGCTGGCAAAGTTTTATCGCTCTCTGCTGCTGTCTGAAGGGCGGCATTTTATGGACTACCTGACACTGGCGGAAGCAATTGCACAGACGGATATCTCAGACCGGATTGCTGTGTTTGCTGCTATTGATCAGCGTGCCATTGAGTCAGGCGACCAGCAGTTCCGTTTTCACAGTGGCAGACCTTCTTAAACCCCACCGGCTCCGGCGGGGTGAAGGGCAGGAAATCAAAGATTGAAACGTTGCTGGTGCAATCCGTCGGCACTGGAAAGCACCCAGCCAAACCGGTCCCAGTCGCCCAGTACAATGCGTTGACCAGTACCGTTGGATAACGTTACGGCGTGGATGTCGGGACGATGGGTATGGCCATGAATCAGGGTTTTTACCCTGTATTGCTCCATAACCCTGATGACTTCACCACGGTTTACATCCATGATTTCAAGTCTTTTGCCAGACTTTGCTTTCTGGCTGTTGGCGCGAATTCGGCCAGCGAGTTTTTTGCGGTAGCTCAGGGGCAGAAGTCGTAAAAAGCCCAGAACCAGAGGGTGGCGAATACGCCTGCGGTATTTCTGGTATTGCTCATCGTCAGTACACAGCAGATCGCCATGCATCAGCAGGGTCTTTTCACCGTTCAGTTCAATGGTGCAGGGGTCTTGCAGCCACCGGGCACCGGTTTGCCTCAGGAAGCGGCGCCCGACTGCGAAGTCCCGGTTGCCGGGCATAAAGAAGAGTTGATGACCTGCATCGGTGTAGCACCTGAGCTTATCTGCGATTTCCTGGTGGAAAGGCTCCATGGCATCATCTCCCACCCAGTACTCGAAGAAGTCTCCAAGAATGTAAAGGGCATCGCCTTTCGGAGCCTGTTCATCCATAAAGCGCAAAAACGCCCGGGCTATGTCCGGGCGTTCGGGGGTCAGGTGCAGGTCGGAAATGAACTGCGCCTGCATTTACACCAGTTCCGCAGACTCGATCACCACGTCTTCAACCGGTACGTCCTGATGGCCAGCCCGGAAAGTGGTTTTCGCGCCCTTGATCTTGTCAACGATTCCGGTACCTTCAGTGACCTTGCCAAATACGCAGTAGCCCCAGCCGTCCTGCGTTTTGCCGGTGTGGTTCAGGAAACTGTTGTCGGCAACGTTGATGAAAAACTGGGAGGAAGCTGAGTGTGGGTCCATGGTGCGAGCCATGGCAACGGTGTAACGGTCGTTCTTGAGGCCGTTGTCTGCTTCGTTTTCAATGGGGGCATTGGTAGACTTCTGAACCATGCCTGGCTCAAAACCACCACCCTGAATCATAAATCCGTCAATGATGCGATGAAAGATTGTGCCGTCGAAATGACCGCTCTTCACATACTCTTCGAAGTTTGCAGTCGTTTTAGGCGCTTTTTCAGCGTCCAGTTCCAGCTTGATGTCGCCGAAATTGGTATGCAGTACAACCATGTGGTTACCGTCTGTTCAATGGATACTGTACCCTGAGTACCATAAGGACTCCGGGCAGGAGATCAAGGCATTTTAGGTGTTTCTGGCGTCGGTGTAAAAGGGGGGCGGGTATCTGGTTCGACTTCAGCAGCCGTAGAGAGTCGTTTTTCGTTACCAGAAGCCTGGTCTTTGATCTGGCTTTCAAACTCAAGGCCTTTTTTCTTAAGTGTTTCAAAGGCTTGCCCAAAAGGCAGTTTTTCCACTGAGCAGGGTAAGGCTAAATCGGGATACCTTTTCATGATTATCAAGGCCGCATGCTTGTTCGGCAGGTTTCTCCATGCCAGGGAAAACAGTTGTTCATAGAGCGCAGATAATGTCGGACTGACCGGTTGGTGAAATAAAGCCAGTGATCTGTATATCGTTGCACTGCTGAGGCTGTTAACGATCCCGGGGTCATCAAACCCAAAGTGTTCGATATATTGTAGAAATAGTGCGCTTGATATGTACTTGTAGTTATTCAGGTTTAACCCCTCTGTTTTTTTGAAAGGAAAGCAGGTCGAGTCAGACGTACCGTGAGACTCTGGTGAACCGGTTTTTTTAAGTTTCTCTGAAAAACTCTGTGGAATGCGCATAAAATTGAAGTTTCGCTGCTGAGCCCAGTTCTTAAGGGTCTGAAAATATTGGAGTTCATCCTGCACAGTACTTTTGCCGGCATGCTCAACAAGGTCACTCAAGTAGCTGTTTTTTGTGTCATCATGCTCCTTCACAGTGATGCCGTACTGTCTTAAGAGCTGATAAATCATGGGCAGTGTCCAGAGAGACCAGCCCTGTTTTTTGGGGGCGGGCTGGTTGGCTGTGAAAGGTTGCCCCCTGTAACTCTGAGGCGGGGTAATATCCCTGAAATTTTTATCCAGTTTTTTTTTCAGTTTTTTATCTTCGGGTGTATTAAAGTCAATCAGGCCACCGGGTTCCAGCTTTGTCACAGACCTTATGTAATTATCCAGAAAGTATTCATAAAGGGCAGTGGAGGGATCCAGCACCTTCAGACAGTTTTTTAACTGTACGGTATCCAGGTGGTATTCAGGTTTTAAAAGCGTACAGAAAATGTGTATGTGTGCTGCCTGCCACCGGTCAGCCGGTTTGAACACGCCATTGCCAGGAATCGAAAGTGGTTCATTTCTGGCTTTATTGTTCCAGCTGTCAGCAATTCTTTTCGGTTCTACTTTCAGTGAGCTGGCGTAATGGGCAACAGAATTAAAATATTCATTGGATGAACTATTCAGCTTTCGCAATACCGACGGGTTGAGCATTTGTCTGTCTGTCACTCCGGCTTTGTGCAGTGCGTATCGGGCAATCGCAGAAGACCACCCCTGAGCTGAATCCTGCCATTCAGGAATGAGCGGAAGTGGATTTTTTTTGAGTGATCTGGTCACGCTTTGCATGTGACTGGAGTGGCGGTCAAGCAGTTTTCTGGCCTCTTTCCTGTTTCGGAGCTGTGGGGCAAAAAATTTTTGATAGTCGTCGGGAAATTGATCCTGAAAACGCTTCCAGTAATCGGTTCCGTAAGAAACGAACAGCTCTTCCCCCTTATCGATAGGTCGCAACGACTTAATATAGATGCACTGACGTTCGGAAATGGGAACAAAAGTAACGTTTGGGGGAGTGAAAATATTGATTCCATCATTTATAAAACCACCCCCTCCCATTCCCGGCTCGGGTTGTTTTGGAGATTGAATGACAGTGTGCCTGTCAATACCGGCCAGATGGCTCCAGTCTTCATAATGCTCAGACAGTTTTTCACGTTCTTCACTGTCGACGTTAATGACAGGCCCGCCGTACCAGGTGATGAATTCACCTTTATCAATGTCCTGGTCAGCAAACAGTCCGTTGCCGGCACCCGCAATGGTACTCTCTGAAACGGTGAGGCCATGACCAATGGAGTAAAGGTCTTTTTTGTCTGGGAGGCGTCTCTTTTTTTTGGAAGACTGAGGGCCGTTAGGATTTGCAGTGTTGTCCATCAGCTGGCAGGTACGCTTGCGAGCTTTCGGTATTCTGCGAGAGTCAGCTTGTTTACCCCGGACAGATGGTAAGGTTGTACTGGTAGCTTGCACAGGCAATCCTGCGTTGCTCTTTTTGGTGTCAGGTTGTGCAGTACTCACCCGGGCCATCTGGCAGGCAATAGATGTAGGAGGGTTGGATGGGGACATCGTAAAGCTGCTCCTTGCTCTGTTGATAGCATGTTTTAAAGTGAATGCCTGATTGTCTTATGATCGTTTTTTTCCCAATTAGTTCATTGTTAATTCATTGCTAAGAGGGGGGTGGAGCTTTCGGGGGGAGAGGTTTGTGCTGTCTGGTTGAACCGCGAGTGATTATAATGGTAGTCTCGCATGTTTGAAAAAGTTTCATGAATTCGATGTCCGGCACTTTCCTGTAAGCGAGCCTATAGCGAGCGATACTGCGAGAGTACAGTGAAATAGCCGGGCGTCACCCTCCAAGATACTGGTTGCAATGAGCACAACAGACAAACCGAGTAACTTTCTGGAGCAGATCATTGAAAAAGATCTGGCCGAAGGTGTAGTAACTTCTATCCATACACGTTTCCCGCCAGAGCCTAATGGCTTTCTGCACGTGGGCCACGCGACTTCTATCTGTTTGAATTTTGGCCTGGCCGAAAAATTCGGTGGGCAGTGTAATCTGCGTTTTGACGATACCAACCCTGAGAAGGAAGAGCAGAAGTACGTCGACAGCATCCGGGAAGATGTAAAATGGCTTGGTTTCCAGTGGAGTGGCGAGGTTCGTTATGCCTCCAGTTACTTCGACACGTTCTACGAATGGGCTGTTCACCTGATCAGGGAAGGCAAGGCCTACGTTGACCATCAGGATGCAGAGTCCATGGCGCGAAACCGTGGTGACTTTAAAACGCCCGGCGTTGAAACCGAAGATCGCAAACGTTCAGTCGAAGAGAACCTGGCTGAGTTTGAAAAAATGCGTGCCGGTGAATACGAAGAAGGCAGTTGCAGCCTGCGTGCCAAAATCGACCTGCAGCACCCGAACATGAATATGCGTGATCCGGTGCTGTACCGTATCCGCAAACAGAGCCATCACCAGACCGGTGACAAGTGGTGCATCTACCCAAGCTATGACTTTGCCCATGGTCAGGAAGATGCCATTGAGGGCATTACCCACTCCATCTGTACGCTGGAGTTTCAGGACCATCGTCCGCTGTATGAATGGTTTATTGAAAACCTGCCAGTGCCGCACAAGCCGCGGCAGTATGAATTTGCCCGCACCAACCTTAACTACACCATCACTTCCAAGCGCAAGCTGAAGCGTCTGGTGGATGAGAACTTTGTCACCGGCTGGGAAGACCCACGTATGCCAACGGTGTCCGGTATGCGTCGCCGTGGTTACACGCCGGCTTCCATTCGCAAGTTCTCCGATATGGTGGGTGTCAGCCGTACTGATGGTATTGCGGATATTTCCATGCTGGAACACGCTATCCGTGACGACCTGAACCAGAATGCCCCTCGTGGCATGGCAGTGCTGAATCCATTGAAAGTGGTCATTACCAACCTGCCGGAAGGCGAGGTTCAGGAAATGACTGCACCCATGCATCCGAATAAGGAGATGGGTGAGCGTACCCTGCCGTTCACCCGTGAGCTGTATATTGACCGCGCTGACTTTACCGAAGACACCACCCTGTCCCGCAAGAAGTTCAAGCGTCTGGTAAAGGGTGAGTATGTGCGTCTGCGCAGTGCTTACGTGATAAAAAACGATGACGTGATCAAGGATGAGAACGGTGAGATTGTTGAAATTCACTGTTCTTATGTGCCGGGTACCGTGGGTGAAAATCCGCCGGAAGGGGTGAAACCTCGCGGTGTGATCCAGTGGGTGTCCGCGAGCCACGGCAAGCAGGTTGAACTGCGACTGTACGATCGTCTGTTTAACCATCAGGCACCGGACAAGGGCGAAGAAGATTTTATTACCCATCTCAACCCGAACTCTCTGGAAGTGAAGCAGGCATGGGTTGAGCCGGGTCTGGCCAATGCTGAGCCGGAACAGGGTTTCCAGTTTGAACGTGAAGGTTATTTTGTGGCGGATCGTTACGATCATAGCCCGGAACATCCGGTGTTCAATCTGACGATTGGTCTGAAAGATACCTGGGCCAGTAAGGCCTGAGGATAGGATGCACAGCAGCCTTCAGTTTGCTTTAGTAGAGTAGCTGAAGGCTAAGAAACTGCCTGAAAAAAGGGCAACAGGACATTGAAAGTGCTGCAGATTTATAACTCTCTGACTCGAAAGAAAGAGCCGTTTCAGCCTATCGACGAAAACCATGTGCGCATGTACGTGTGTGGTATGACGGTATATGACTTCTGTCATATTGGTCATGCCCGTACTGTGACAGCTTTTGATGTGGTAGCGCGGTATCTGCGTGCGAAAGGTTATAACCTGACCTATGTGCGCAATGTGACCGATATCGACGACAAGATTATCAAGCGCGCTATCGAGAGCAATGAAACCATTGATGTGCTGACCGATCGTATGATCGCTGCCATGCGGGAAGACTTCGCCCGTCTGGGCAACCTGCCGCCGGATCAGGAGCCTCGCGCAACTGAACATGTGCAGGGGATGATTGAGATGATCAGCGGTCTGATCGAAAAAGGTTTTGCCTACGCGCCGGGCAATGGCGATGTGTACTATCGAGTACGCAAGTTTGAAGGCTACGGTAAGCTTTCCGGCAAGGTGCTGGAAGAGCTGGAAGCCGGTGCGCGTATTGATGTCGAAGAGAGCAAGGAAGATCCGATGGACTTTGTACTCTGGAAAGGCGCTAAAGAAGGCGAGCCTTTCTGGGCATCTCCATGGGGCAATGGTCGTCCGGGCTGGCACATTGAGTGCTCGGTGATGGGCAAGTGCTGCCTGGGTGATACCTTCGATATTCACGGTGGTGGTTCTGACCTGAAGTTCCCGCATCATGAAAACGAAATTGCACAGTCTGAAGCGCACAATGACGCAACCTTTGTGAACACCTGGATGCATTCCGGTGCGATTCGCATCGATAATGTGAAAATGTCCAAGAGTCTGGGTAACTTCTTTACCATCCGTGAGGTGCTGGAGCAGTTCCCGGATGAGGTGGTTCGCTACTTCCTGATCTCTTCACACTATCGCAGTCCGGTGAATTACTCTCAGGAAAGCCTGAAAGAAGCGGCTGTTCGTCTTGAGCGTCTTTACACGGCCCTGAAAGGTCTGGAGCTGAATGGTGTTGAAGCAGCGGCTGAGTCCGGGTTCGAACAGCGTTTCTTCGCAGCAATGGACGATGACTTTAATACTCCGGTAGCACTGGCGGTACTGTTTGATCTGGTACGTGAGCTGAACCGTGTTCGTGCAGAGGATGAGCAGCAGGCATTGCCTCTGGCAGCGTTGCTGGTGAAGCTGGGTGGTATTTTGGGTATTGTTCAGGGAGATGCTGAAGCCTTCCTGAAATCAGGCAGTGATCTGGATGAAGCCTGGATCGAAACGATGATTCAGAAGCGTGCTGACGCTAAGAAAGCCCGTGATTTTGCTGAGTGTGACCGTATTCGTGATGAGCTGGCAGCCCAGGGTATCAGTTTGCAGGATGGTCCCCAGGGAACGACCTGGCGTGTTGATCGCTGATTAAGCACTTAGAGTTTTTATCCATTAAAACGCTTGTGGAGTTTTCGCAGGCGTTTTTTTTTGAGTGTTGCAAAGTGGTGCTTAAAGTTTGAAAGAATGTTGATGCGTGGTGGTATTTGTTGGTCTGGGTCAAGAATTTCCACTGTTATGTGTGTTAGGTTCGATGAACAGAACGTAGCACTGCTGACGGGGAGAGCCTGAAGAATAATAAACTGTTATTGCTGTTGCTTTATTGGGGTTCTGGCTATTACAGACTGAATTAAGGAGGAGCGTATGAGTGGAGAGGTGCAGCTGCCGGTTCTTCTGTTCAATAAGACGGACTTTAATTCTACTATTTCTATTCACAATAAGCGCTGGCAGTGTATCGATATTACCCCTGTTACTCACATGCCTTCGGGACTTCTGGTTGTCAGGATGACTTATTGCAATAACTTTAATTTCAAAATATATGCCTATAAGTCATACAGCCTGAATGGTAATGTCCGGCGCTATGAGGTCGGGGCGATTAACGGCCTTGCTGAGTACGAATTTTACCGCCTGACGTCACAGGTGGCGACACGCTGTCCGGTCAATTATGTAATGTCTTATCAGGCACTGCTGGAAGATGAAGGCATGAAAGATTTCCTTAAGTTGTCTGAGCAAACTGAGCATTACTATAAGCTCAGACATATTAATAAGGGGGTTACGATTTTTTTACCGAAAATCGCTATTGATACCGTCATGCGAACAGGAAAAACGGACGGAAAGGATATTTCGACACTTGGCGGGCTGGTGAGTAGCAAGCAGGGGTTGCATCAGCTGGATGCCATGCTTATGGAATATAATACTGCTTACGCGGAATGGAAGAACGGGCTTTCCATGTAATTTACTGATGGCATAGCATAATTGCAGCGATACCTTTTTGGTAATCACTGCAATGTTTGTCAGGGCTGTCGGTCAGTCATGAAGATGTTCGGCAGCGTACAGCGTATTTTCCAGCAGTGTGGCGACGGTCATTGGTCCTACGCCACCGGGTACCGGTGTGATCCAGCCTGCTCGCTGGCTGGCGGTATCGAATTCTATATCGCCGACCAGTCGGCCATCATCCATACGGTTAATGCCGATATCGATCACGATGGCTCCCGGTTTAACCCATTCCCCCTTGATCAGGCCGGGCTTGCCAACACCCACCACAAGAATGTCTGCTTGTGAAACCACTTCTTCCAGGTTTTGGGTAAAGCGGTGGGCGGTGGTGGTGGTACAGCCAGCCAGCAGCAGTTCCATGGTCATCGGACGGCCAACAATATTGGAGGCGCCCACAATCACTGCATTCTTGCCGCGAATAGGTTCGCCCGTGCTTTCCAGCAGGGTCATAACACCTTTTGGGGTACAGGGACGGAGAAGAGGGATGCGCTGTACCAGTCGGCCAATGTTATAAGGGTGGAAGCCGTCCACGTCTTTATCAGGACGGATGTGTTCAATAACCAGGTCGGTGTTGATGTGTTCAGGCAGGGGCAGTTGGACAAGGATGCCGTCAATGGCAGGGTCATCATTCAGGTTGTCGATCAGGCTGAGCAGCTTGCTCTCAGAAGTGGAGGCGGGCAGATCATGGGAAACGGACAGGAATCCTACGTGCGCGCAGTCTTTCCGTTTCTTGCCAACATACACTTTAGAGGCGGGGTCGTCCCCTATCAGGATGACAGCCAGACCAGGGGCTCTGAGGCCTTGTCCGGTTCTGGCCCTGACTCGTTCAGCAATACTGTCGGTCAGGGATTTGGCAATGGCTTTACCATCAATAGTTATCGCGGTCATGTTCGTCATGTTTACCGGGTTTAGTCTTATCAGCAGACAAGTCCATTATCTTAACAGTGCCAGTCGGTGATAGGCATAGCTGTTCATAGAATAATTGTAGTTGTTTACAGTTAAACGACTGTGTTAGATTAGCGCCGTCTTTGCAGGTGATCCAGGCATATGGACAGACGTTTAATTTTCTACTGAATAAGATGTTCTTATTAATCAGATAGTTAATAAATGTTCTGCAAGCAATGTCTGAGTAAAAAGGGCATTGACGGCAAGAACTGATCTGGGTAACATGCGCCGCATCACTGATCAGTGATGGCTTGTTGCTTAACACAGTTGGTTGTTGGTCGGTTGAAGATGCTCTTGTTAGTTTGATTGCTAATAGAGAATTTCGGGGTATAGCGCAGTCTGGTAGCGCGCCTGCTTTGGGAGCAGGATGTCGGGAGTTCGAATCTCTCTACCCCGACCAGATTTTTTGAGTGCTGAAGTTGAGCAGTTGATTAAATTCTCTGTTTCGGTATTGTTGAAAAGCCTTTAAGTTAAAAGGTATGAGTTGTGCGCCCGTAGCTCAGTTGGATAGAGCATCCGCCTTCTAAGCGGATGGTCGCAGGTTCGAATCCTGCCGGGTGCGCCATCTTCTCTTTGAGTTTGAGAATGATGGCAAGATTTGTGGTGGGCATAGCTCAGTTGGTAGAGCTCTGGATTGTGATTCCAGCGGTCGTGGGTTCGAGCCCCATTGTCCACCCCAATTTTTTTCACAGAAATAATCTGTGGTGACAATCAGATGTGTATGTCTATCAGTATGCATCTGTACAGAGTTAGATAGCAGCGCAGTAAGTGCTCTATGCGGATGTGGTGGAATTGGTAGACACGCTGGTTTTAGGTACCAGTGCCGCAAGGCGTGAGAGTTCGAGTCTCTCCATCCGCACCAGTTGACTATACGGGGATAAGCTTGCTTATCCCCTTTTTTTGTATCGGAGAAATGCCCGGTTATCTGACGGGTGGCATGACTGCCGCTAGTCCGTTATTTCGCTATTGAAAGGCCTCAACAGGGAAATGGCGTGAGAGTGTTAAAAGATTGATTGATGCCGGTGATTGCGCTTCTTTTGTGCGTATCTGATGCATCGGTTACGGTCTTTTGCTAGTCTATGCCGCTTTATCGCAAGTTCGGTAATCAGGTTCAGTATTGAGGAACACAAATGCAAGTCTCCCTTGAAACGACTTCCGGCCTGGAACGTCGCCTGTCCATCGTCATTCCAGCTGAGAAAGTAGACGGTGAAGTCGCCAAGCGTCTGAATGATATGTCCCGCCGTGTGCGTCTGGACGGTTTCCGTCCGGGTAAAGTACCTGCCAAGGTAATGAAGCGCCGTTACGGTCTGGGTGCTCGCCAGGAAGTTCTGGGTGAGCAGATGCAGCAGGCATTTGTTGAAGCTGTGACTCAGGAAAAACTGAATCCGGCTGGCGCTCCTACTGTTGAGCCAAAGACTGATGAAGAAGGCAAGGATTTCGAATTCGTAGCAACTTTTGAAGTTTATCCTGAAATTACTCTGGGTGATTTCGCATCCATCGAAGTTGAGCGTCCGGTTGCTGATGTTAAAGACGCTGACATCGACGAAATGGTTGAAACCCTGCGTAACCAGAGCAAGTCTTTTGAAGACGTTGAGCGCGCTGCTGAAACCGGTGACCAGATCGTATTCGACTACGTAGGCACCTTTGCTTCAGGAGAGCGAGGCGGTGAAGAGTTTGAAGGCGGTAAAGCTGAAAACTCTACTCTGGAACTGGGTTCCGGCCGCATGATTCCTGGCTTTGAAGACGGCCTGACCGGTGTTTCTGCCGGTGAAGAAAAGACTCTGGAACTGACTTTCCCTGAAGAGTACCACTCTGAAGAGTTGAAAGGTCAGGCTGTTGAGTTCGCCTGCAAGGTACACAAAGTACAGGCTGCTGTTATGCCAGAACTGAACGACGAATTCTTCGCTCGTTTCGGCGTAACTGAAGGTGGTGAAGAAGCGTTCCGCACTGAAGTTCGCAAGAACATGGAACGTGAACTGCGTCAGGCTGTAAAAGGCAAGGTAAAGAACCAGGTAATGGACGGTCTGCTGTCTACTAACGAGATCGACGTACCTTCTCCTCTGGTGGCTCAGGAAATCGACCGTATGCGCGAGCAGGCGGTTCAGCAGTTCGGTGGAGCCCAGGGTGGTTTCGATCCTAAGCAGCTGCCGGCTGAGCTGTTTGAAACAGACGCCAAGAAGCGTGTTGCTCTGGGTCTGATCGTTGGTGAAGTGGTTAAGCAGCGTGAAGTTAAGGTTGACGACGACCGCGTTCGCGCCATGATCGAAGAGATGGCTTCCGCTTACCAGGAGCCTCAGCAGGTTATCGACTGGTACTACAGCAACGAACAGCAGCTCTCTCAGGTTAAGTACGTAGTACTGGAAGAGCAGGTGGTTGACACCGTTCTGGAAAGCGCCAAGGTATCTGAAGCTGAAGTTAGCTACCAGGACGCTATCAAGCCAGCGGCTCCGGAAGCAGCTGAAGAGCAGGAAACTGCTGAAGAAGCCTGATCAACGGGCTGAGATTTAGGTAACGCCCTGCGGTGGTCTGTAAAAAGCTTTTGAAACAGACCACCGGTTTGAGGCATCCTTAAATCAATACGCGCTGTCCGGAAAGCAAACATGGAGTTTTCAGTTCTGTTTTCTAAGGTTGTTGCGGTGATTGCCGTTTAAACTAAGACAGCGTTATGCGACCCGTATTACGGGTCGCTTCTCTTCGACTTGGCAAGGAGTTACGACAGGATATGTCCAGACTGATTGAACCATCCTCCATGGCCATTACCAATTCTGGCCTGGTACCGATCGTCGTTGAGCAGTCCGCCCGTGGCGAACGTTCATACGACATCTACTCACGTCTGCTCAAGGAACGGGTAATCTTCCTGGTAGGTCAGGTTGAAGACCATATGGCAAACCTGATTGTTGCCCAGATGCTGTTCCTAGAGTCGGAAAATCCGGACAAGGATATTCATCTGTATATCAACTCGCCGGGCGGTTCCGTAACTGCTGGTATGTCCATTTACGACACCATGCAGTTCATCAAGTGTGATGTCTCAACCATGTGTATTGGTCAGGCCTGCAGCATGGGTTCCCTGCTGCTGACAGCGGGTGCCAAAGGCAAGCGTTTTGCGCTGCCACACTCCCGGGTCATGATTCATCAGCCACTGGGTGGTTTCCAGGGACAGGCGTCCGATATCGCCATCCATGCCCAGGAAATGATGACAATTAAGTCCAGGCTGAACCAGGTGCTGTCCAGCCATACTGGCCAGCCTCTGGAAGTGATTGAGCGGGATACCGACCGCGATAACTTCATGAGTGGTGAAGAAGCGGTTGAGTACGGCCTGATCGATAAAGTTCTGACCAACCGGGCTGCGGCTGAGTAAGTCGCGCTCTCACTGGTTGGCAGTTTGTCCAGGCAACATGAAATCAGGCAGGCGTGCTACCTCAGGTGGCATGCCTGTTTTACGTTTAGACAGTCATGAACCAATAGACCATTCGCCTGTTTCCGGGCGTTGGTGACCTAATGACAGCTGGAAGCTGTTTTTTACAGACTTTTCCATGCGGGGACTTGAAAAAGCACCATAATGCCTGCATCTTGTTCCTATTAGGTGCTGTTTCTACATCAGGGTAATCGAATGACCGACGAAACAAGCGGTAAGGGAGAGGACAACGGCAAGCTGCTGTACTGCTCTTTCTGCGGAAAAAGCCAGCATGAAGTGCGTAAGCTGATTGCCGGTCCATCCGTATTTATCTGTGACGAGTGCGTTGACCTGTGCAACGACATTATTCGGGAAGAGATTCAGGACAGTGATACCGAAACCTCTTCTGACAAGCTGCCGACACCTCGCGAAATCAAGGCGATTCTCGACGAGTATGTTATCGGTCAACCGCGGGCCAAGAAGGTACTGTCGGTAGCTGTATACAACCACTACAAGCGTCTGCGCTTTGGTGACGATAAAGCCTCTGAAGGCAAAGACAAAAACAAGAACAGTGTAGAACTTGGCAAGAGTAACATCATGCTGCTGGGGCCAACCGGTAGTGGTAAAACGCTGCTGGCAGAAACACTGGCTCGCCTGCTCAATGTACCATTCACTATGGCTGATGCCACGACGCTGACTGAAGCGGGTTATGTGGGTGAAGACGTTGAGAATATTATTCAGAAGCTGCTGCAGAAATGTGATTACGATGTAGAAAAAGCCCAGATGGGTATTGTCTACATTGACGAGATCGACAAAATTTCCAGAAAGTCTGACAACCCCTCCATCACCCGTGACGTGTCTGGTGAAGGCGTACAGCAGGCATTGCTGAAACTGATTGAAGGTACGGTCGCTTCCGTACCGCCACAGGGTGGGCGCAAGCATCCACAGCAGGAGTTCCTGCAGGTTGATACCTCGAATATCCTGTTTATCTGTGGTGGTGCCTTCGCTGGTCTCGACAAGGTCATCCGTGACCGTACCGATAAGACCAGCATTGGCTTCTCGGCAGAAGTGAAGAGCAAGGACGACAAGAAGGATCTGGGTGAAACCTTTAAAGAGGTTGAGCCGGAAGATCTGGTGAAGTTTGGTCTGATTCCGGAATTCATTGGCCGTCTGCCTGTGATTGCAACACTGGAAGAACTGGATGAAGATGCCCTGGTGCAGATTCTGACCGAGCCTAAGAATGCCCTGACCAAGCAGTATCGCAAGCTGTTTGAGATGGAAAACGTGGACGTTGACTTCCGTGATGACGCACTGCGTGCCGTTGCCAAGAGAGCGATGGAACGCAAGACGGGTGCTCGTGGCCTCCGTTCTATTCTGGAAGGTGTACTGCTGGATACCATGTACGACATCCCTTCAGAAGATACTGTCTCCAAGGTGGTCATTGACGCTTCTGTGATTGAAGGTAAGTCGGAGCCTCTGCTGATTTATGAAAACACGGAAGCGAAGGTTCTGCCTGATAACGGGTAGGGCTGGATTATCCGGTCCGCAGTGAAAGGCGTTTGTTCACTGCCTCTGATCATAGAAAATAAAGCCGAATAGTCGTTTGTTCCTGTGAATAAATGGTCTGTTCGGCTTTTTTCTTTCTGTTCTGTACTCTCCAGTGCCTTTCTATAGTCAAACCAACCACATTCATGATGGTTATTATCAACCCAATAAGCGACGGGTAAATTAAATACTATTCTTGAAGCTTGGCCGCGTTTCGTGTTTTCAGCAGTTCGGAGCTTCTTATGCGTGAGCCTGAGAACCCTTTTCCATCGCTTAAAGTGAATGGTACTCTGGTTGGTGTTCTGCTCTTCACTGCCATTGTTGTGGCTTTTTTGATTGCCTGCTCGCCCCTTACTGATACACCGACGTCTTTCACGGGGCCGCGTTTCGGTCCGGATATTGATGCATCATCGAATACGGCTAACATCTCACATTCCGGAAATATCACCAAAGTCGTTCGTTTTGTTGAGGGGCTGCACTACCGCGACTGGCAGCACGATCCTGTTATCCGTCCAACCGGTGATATTCACCGAACACAGAAAGGTGAGCTGATTGATGGTTCGACCCATCACCGGGTCCGGATTTACTATTCGCCCGATATTGTAAAATGGCTGAAAAAGTGCAGAAACTCAGCCATTAAACCTTCGGTGTCCGAATGCAATGCTGAAATGGATAACAAAGCGCTTCCTGATGGGGCAACCATGGTCAAGGAGATGTACAAAACGGTTACGCCTGAGTACCCGGAAGAGGACCTGGTCATTGGCTGGGCGGTGATGGTCAAGAAAAATGGTGCATCAGCCGACGGTTGGTTCTGGGTAATCCACTTCAAGGAAGCCTTTCGCTCCAAGGGAGTGATTTTAAATGGACACGACCTGATCCGTTCCGAACCACTTAAGTCAGAGTTTACCCAGCAGTGGGATCAAATTCAGCCGCACTGGGAAGTGATTACCCGGGAAGACCAGGTGCAGATTTATGAAGAACGATACCTTAACCAGTACGGGGACAGTTATCTGCTGAATACCAGTTTCCTCGGCATAGGCAAAGTAGTGAAAGAAAACCGGCTGTTCCCCAGGGGCTATCACTATGATCACATCAAGCAGCAATATGACAAGGCGTTAAAAGCTTTGAAAACTGACCAGAAGCCTGGTGTTAAAGAGTTACTTGAAAAGTGGACTTCGTTAATGCCGGTCTGCCTTCTGGGAAAGGTTGAGGATAAGGCTTTACCGGATTCTCTGAGGAAACCATTGCCGGACGGTGCCAGTGACCCGAATGACGATATTAATTTCACCGATGGCGACGGAGCAGATAGTATTTTATATAAAATCCCGTTCAGTCAGATTAAGGGGGCTGCCAGTGCTTTTGTGCAGCTGAACTATCAGAATATGCCACCTTATTATCTGCGTGATCGTTTCAAGCTGGGGAAGGGTGGAGAGCAGACCCAGAGGCTGTATTACCTGCTGGGCCACACTCGCACAGAAAAAACTGCAATAGAGGGATGGAAAATCAGAGTGGCGAAAGATCGTCGGCCTATACAGATAAAAGCTCTGTAGCCAGAAAAGCAGACCCGGGATGGTCAGCTTTTGGCTGAGTCGAGTGGCTGAAGGGGCTGAACCACTTTAAAAAGCCATGGTCTAAATGGAGCGGACTATTGTAATTTCACAAGAAAACCCGCATCTTTGCAGGTAAGAGCCTGCCGATTTGTATAATGGCTCAATCGCTGCAGGTACCTGCTGACTCTTTGTCATACGGCCTGACAACCGTCAGGTGTCGATTAACTCAGGTCAGCCCAAGTTGTGAAGCCGTTATAAGGGGAGCTGAATCATGGATAATAACGATACTGTACACTTGTCAGAACCCTTCGATCTGCCGTTGTTGCCATTGCGGGATGTCGTTGTCTACCCGCACATGGTTATTCCTTTATTTGTAGGGCGTGAAAAATCCATTCTGGCTCTCGATGAGGCAATGTCGAAGGGCAAGAAAATACTTCTGGTGGCCCAGAAAAATGCTCAGGTCGATGACCCGTCAGAATCAGAGCTGTTTTCCGTGGGTACCGTTGCCAGCATTCTCCAGTTACTGAAACTGCCGGATGGCACCGTCAAGGTACTGGTTGAAGGTGAAAAACGAGTTTATGTTGATGATCTGTATGACACCGACGGCTATGTGATGGCCTCCATACAGATGGCGACTACGCCTTATGTCAGTGAGCGGGAAGGTGAAATTCTGGTCCGTTCCCTGATGTCTCAGTTTGAGCAGTATGTTCAGCTCAGCAAAAAAGTCCCCAATGAAGTCCTGACCTCCCTGTCAGGTATTGATGAGCCGTCCAAGCTGGTGGATACCATTGCTGCTCACATGCCCATGAAGATCGAAGACAAGCAGAAAGTGCTGGAAATCGAAGACCTGGGTGATCGCCTTGAATATCTGATTGGTATCATGCAGGGCGAAATGGACTTTATGCAGGTCGAGAAAAAAATCCGTGGCCGCGTAAAAAAACAGATGGAACGCAGCCAGCGTGAGTACTATCTCAACGAACAGATGAAGGCTATTCAGAAAGAGCTGGGCGATATGGACGAAGCGCCCAATGAGCTGGATGAGCTGAAAGAGAAAATCGAATCGGCTGGTATGCCGGCAGAAGCTAAAGAAAAGACTCTGGCCGAACTCAACAAGCTGAAGATGATGTCACCGATGTCCGCCGAGGCAACGGTGGTGCGTGGCTATATCGACTGGATGATCTCTGTACCCTGGAAAAAGCGCAGCAAGGTTCGTCACGATATGAAGCGCGCCCAGGATATCCTTGAAAATGAACACTTTGGCCTGGAAGAGGTGAAAGAACGAATTCTGGAATACCTTGCTGTCCAGAAACGTGTCAGGAAGATCAAGGGTCCGGTCCTGTGTCTGGTAGGTCCTCCGGGTGTGGGTAAAACCTCTCTCGGTGAGTCCATCGCCAGAGCGACCAACCGCAAGTTTGTACGCATGGCGCTGGGTGGTGTTCGGGATGAGGCGGAAATACGCGGTCATCGTCGTACTTACATTGGTTCCATGCCTGGCAAGCTGATCCAGAAAATGTCCAAGGCGGAAGTGCGTAACCCGCTGTTCCTGCTGGACGAGATCGACAAGATGGGTTCCGATATGCGTGGCGATCCCTCTTCCGCCCTGCTGGAAGTGCTGGACCCGGAGCAGAACAACTCGTTCAACGATCATTATCTGGAAGTGGACTACGACCTCTCTGACGTGATGTTTGTCTGTACCTCCAACTCTATGAATATTCCGGCGCCACTGCTGGATCGTATGGAAGTCATTCGCATACCGGGTTACACCGAAGACGAAAAGGTGAATATCGCCACTCGTTATCTGGTACCCAAGCAAATCAAAAACAGCGGCCTGAAGGACAAGGAGCTGTCCTTTGAAGAAACCGCACTGCGTGACATTATTCGTTACTACACCCGTGAAGCGGGTGTGCGTGGCCTGGAGCGGGAGATTGCCAAGATCTGTCGCAAGGCTGTGAAAGATGCCGCCCTGTCGGTTGAAGACCGTAAAGATGTAGTAATACCGGAAGTCCTTGAATATTTCCTGGGTGTGCGCAAGTTCAGTTTCGGGCGTGCAGAAGACCAGGATCAGGTAGGGCAGGTAACCGGACTGGCCTGGACCCAGGTCGGTGGTGAGCTGTTGACCATTGAGTCCATGGCAGTGCCGGGCAAAGGGCAAATTACCAAGACCGGCTCTCTGGGTGATGTGATGCAGGAATCCATTCAGGCAGCGCTGACCGTCGTCAGAAGTCGTGCCAGGGCGCTGGGGATTGATGCGGACTTCCATCAGAAGAACGATCTTCATATCCATGTGCCGGAAGGGGCGACGCCGAAGGATGGCCCAAGTGCCGGTATTGGCATGTGTACCGCACTGGTGTCTGTGTTGACCGGTATTCCGGTTAAGGCCGAAGTGGCCATGACTGGCGAAATCACCCTGCGCGGACAGGTGCTGGCCATCGGTGGTCTGAAGGAGAAACTGCTGGCGGCTCACCGGGGTGGCATTAAAAAAGTGGTCATTCCTGAAGAAAACCGCAGAGATCTTAAGGAAATTCCTGACAACATCAAGGAAGCGCTTGAGATCATTCCTGTGCAATGGATTGATCAGGTGCTGGAAGTGGCGCTGCAATACACGCCAGCGGCCCTGCCAGAGCCATCTGAGTCAGTAAAAGCCGAAATTAAATCCGAAGAACCTGACAAACTGATCAAAACCCATTGATTGATTCTGCACGTCAGCCTCTGTTTTGGGGCTGACGTGCAGTAATGACGCGGGTTTGCTTGTTGACAGAGCCACAACGGCGTTGGTATAAAAAGCCGCTACCTCAAGCCGCAGACCGAGATGTCTTGTGTAAAAGGGTTACAGTAACGATTTAGTCACAGTTACGGGTAACTTTTTGACAAGTTTTTAGTATTTTCAGGCATTTAGCCCCGGAAAACAGGCACAGTCTATTGCGTTGCATCGTTGCATCGTATTAAGGTGGATGTCGGTTTTTTGCAGTCATATTGTCTGCAGTACTGGACTCTCATCTGTTTGGAACAGGGTTCCGGTCGTTCTGCCTGCCGTACTTGTCCATTTTTATCATCAGGTCACGACAGGCAGGACAAAAATGACGGTGAATCGCGCAGTGAGAGGTTTTTGCTGAGTATTGTCAGGTCAGGTTGCTTGTGTTTTCAGCAAAAATCACGCAGCATAGCGAAACACTTATTGGGTCAGGCATTCGGGGCGTTTACGTTTCTGACTGCCTTCTAGCCAAACGGCTACAAAGCATCCTACAAAGAAGGGGAATTCGAGTGAACAAGTCCGAGCTGATTGATTCCATCGCGGCATCTGCAGACATCCCAAAGGCGCAGGCTGGACGTGCGCTGGACGCTATGATCAACACGGTTACCGATGCTCTGAAAAACGGTGAGCAGGTTGTTCTGGTTGGTTTTGGTACTTTCGCTGTCAAGGATCGTGCGGCCCGTACTGGTCGTAACCCTCAGACTGGCGAGCCTATCGAAATCGCTGCTGCCAAAATCCCTAGCTTCAAGGCTGGTAAGGCTCTCAAGGACGCGGTTAACGTTTAATTCGCGCTGGGTAGAAGCCTGGTTGCAGGCTTCGCAGAACCTAAACACCGGATGCTGGCAGAGATTGGCAATGACTCAGTCTTTGAATATAATCTCCGTTACATCCAAAAAGGCGCATCAGTCGATGCGCTTTTTTTTTAACTCGAAGGCCAGTGGTTTACCTGTGCCTGTTCGGGGCGAACAGTAAACTTGGGCGTCTGGCCGCACTTAGCAGCAGTCTCAGACATTAGCCGAGCTTGGAACATGAGGTTGATATGCTCCAAACAATGAGGGAAAAGTCGAAAAGCTGGGTAACCTTTGTGGTTGTCGGCGTGATCGCTTTTATGATGGCCATTACCGGCCTCGAAACACTGGCACCTAATCCTAACAACAGTGATGTTGCCAAAGTTAACGGCGAGGAAATCAGCCGCTTTCAGCTGAGCCAGTCAGTTGACCAGCAGCGTCGCGCCATGATCCAGCAGATGGGAGAGCGTTTTGATCCATCTCTGGTTGACGACAAACTGCTGCAGAACAATGTTCTGGACAGCCTGATCGAGCGTGCCTTGCTCCTGCAAGCTGCCAGGTCCGGGAAAATGGACGTCAGCGATGTCAGCCTGGATCAGTTGATTCTTTCTATTCCAGAATTCCAGCAGGACGGCCAGTTTAATCAGGACCGTTTCCAGATGGTCCTGCGCAGTGTTGGTATGACCCCCCTGCAGTTTCGTTCAGTGCTGCGTGAAGACATTCTCATGAACCAGATGCAATCCGGTATTGCCGGCAGTGAGTTTGTGACAGCAGCTGAAATCAGACAGCTTAACAGCCTGGAGCGCCAGACCCGTGATATCGCCTGGCTGACCCTCGAAGCTGACAAGGTTCGTGACAGCATCCAGCCTTCTGAAGAAGAGATTGTCGCCTACTACGAAACCCACTCTGAACGTTTTATGACCGAAGAGCAGGTCGTCATTCAGTACGTAGAGATGAAAAAGGCAGACCTGAAGAGCGATATCGAAATCAGCGACCAGGAACTGCGTGATGAATATCATCGTTACACCGATCAGCTGAAAGAAACCAGCCGTGATAAACAGCAGGTGTCGACCATTTTGATCGAAACCGGTGATAAGCGTGATCTGGCTGCGGCTGAAGAACGTGCGGCAGAAATCGAAGCCAGGCTGGCAGCCGGAGAGTCCTTTGCTGAACTGGCAAAGACATACTCTGATGATCCGATTACTGCTGATAAAGGCGGTAATATGGGTATGGTTGAAGAGGGTTTCTTTGGTATTGCCTTTGACGACGCTATCAGCAGACTGGAGATCGATGAGGTGTCTGAACCGGTTGAAACCGAGTTTGGCCTGCAGATCCTGACAGTCACTGCCCGTGAAAAAGCGACTCTGCCATCCTTTGACGAAGTGAAAGCACAGCTGTTGAGTGACCTGCAAGCTCAGGAAGTCAACGTTCTGTTCCTGGATCAGAGCCGTCTGCTGGCAGATATCAGTTTTGAAGCGTCTGACCTGACTCAGCCTGCTGAACAGATGGGCCTGGAAATCAAGGTGTCTGAGCCGTTCGGTCGCCAGGGTGGTACGGATGAAATCACTTCCAATCCCCGTGTGATTGCAGAAGCCTTTGACGAGGAAGTACTGGATCTGGGTGCAAACAGTGAACTGATTGAAATCAGCCCGGAAGAGGTGCTGGTTCTGCGTGTGAAAGATCACAGACAGCCTGAACAGAAGCCGCTGGAACAGGTGCGTGACAGCATCGTTCAGTCCCTGAAGGCTGAGAAGACGCGTGACCAGCTGCAGGAGCAGGCTGAGCAATTGATCGTTCAGTTGCAGGAAGGGGTTGACAGTAAGAAAGTGGCAACAGATGCCGGGCTGGAATGGTCCGGGTCAGACAAGGCTGCCCGCAATCAGCCGGGTGTTGCCCGTCAGCTGTTGACGACCGCTTTCAAAATGCCGCATCCGGCTGAAGGCGAGCAGGTTTTTGATCGCACAGAGCTGCCTGGTGGTGATATTGTTGTGATTGCCCTGAGTCAGGTTCATGCAGGTGAAGCTGCGATTGACGATGTCGCCCAGGCTCGTATGATGGCCAGCTACATCGCTGCCGGTAATGGCCGGGTGCTGTTTGACCAGTATGTGCGCAGTCTGAAAGACGACGCCAAAATTAAAATCTATGACGAAGATGAGTGATAAACATCATTCTGATTAGGTAAAAAAGAAGCCGGACATTGTTCCGGCTTCTTTTTGTCTGATATATAGGTCTGAAATAAAGAGTCAGGAGTAAAAAACCATTATTCACGCTCCTCCAGGTCCAGCAGCCAGTCACCAGCCATCCAGTAGTCATCCATATCCAGAGACATCACCGGCGTATCACCTTCCTCTTTCAGTTCCTTACCCTCTCGGAATGACTCCAGGCAATCCTCCTCAATCACCTGCCCGGTCAGCTCTGGCCTGTGTTCTTTGGCAACCGTCTCAAGCATCTGCTCTGCAGAAAGACTGAAGTCGCATTCCCATATTTGTTTCAGTCCTGCTCTGGATGCACCGAAGATGATGCGGGAGATAGTAATGCCGCTGCATCTTGCCCAGACAATAGCGGCCATGGCACCAGGGTCTGGTTCGGCGTTGGTGACCAGGGTCAGGTTCTGTTCAGGCTTGCAGTGATAGTTACCTGCCAGCATATGGATAGCCAGTCCTTCGGCACTGAAAAGGGGGCTGATGTGTATGGCGTTGGCTGCAGTCACCAGAATCTGACCGCATGGGTCTATAATGCAGCAGGCAAAAGGGCTGACCGGGTTGGCGGTAATGCCCAGTTCGATCAGTTCGCCCATCAGCTCTTCATATTCTTGCATGATAGTCCTCCATTAGAGCGTCCATTAAAGAGTCCGCTGAAAGTCAGTGACAAAGATAGTTCAGAAACTTCTGTCGGTATGGGTCAATCGAGCTTTTTACATTCAAAGAAAATAAAGTTCGGATGTGTGGAGAGCCAGGCAAAATCGTCTGGATGGCGATCTTTCATGGCCTCTGCCGGTTTGCCTTCTTCCAGACGAGCAACGTAGAGGCCGGCTTCACTGACAGACCGGAACAGCTCTGTCAGCGAGCGCCGGAAAAACTGAACTTCAACAGGTTTGCCAATGGTGTCCCACTCTTCAGTAATCAGTTCCTTTTTGAAATAATTTCCGGATGGTGACGCGCTGAAATCCACCATAGGATGATGGGTTGAAAAGAAAAAAGAACCATCGTCCTTTAACACTCTGCGAACGTCTGAAAACAACGGCATCAGGTCGTTAAGGTAGTGAATCGTCAATGGGCAGACAATGAGGTCGATGCTCTGGCTGCTTTCTTCTTTCAGTCCATGTGCCAGATCGTGCTGGTAAGCGGAAACCTTTTCCCCAAACTCTCGTTGAACCAGCTCCACCATTTCAGCAGACCGGTCAGTGGCACGAACAATGGCACCCTGTTCAATAAAGTGTCTGCAATAGGCTCCGGGACCGCAACCCAGGTCGAGAATCTTCTTGTCCTGAAGCTCTGGCAGCATGGACAGCATAGAAGGACGTTCAAGTAATCCGTTATAGACATTATCCCGGATGGCCTGTGCATAGTCCTCAGCATGCCGGGTGTACATAGAGTCAATCATGATGTGATGCCTAAATGGCGGTATGCTAATGATTGACCATGACTTTCAAATGAGTGGTTGTACTGATGTATCAGATCGAATCAGGCGATAGGCAGGCGGGTTGATGATTTTATCGAAGACAGGGCCAGTGCCGTTTTAACCTGACAGACACCGGGCAAAGTCATCAGCTCGTTCATAAGAAAGTCCGTCAGTGCCTGACGGTTTGGGGCTATCACTCGCAGCAGGTAGTCACCATCACCGGTGATGGCATGACATTCAAGAATGGCATCAAGGGTATTTACAGCGTTATTGAAGTGCCGGGTGGTCTGTTCATCGTGTTTTTCCAGCTGGATAGTAATAAAAGCTTCAACATCCAGCCCCAGGGCCTGTGGATTCAACAGTGTGACCTGGCTGCGGATATAACCCTGTTCCTTCAGCCTGTTGATCCGCCGTGAGCACTGGGATGCTGACAGTCTGACCTTTTCAGCGACTTCTGCCAGCGAACGGGTTGCTTCGGTCTGTAGTGTATCCAGAAGTCGCAAGTCGTATGAATCGAGCTGTTCAGCCATTGTTCTGCTTATCCTCCCGAAGTGGACATGATTGCACTGGCAGGGCAAAAAATGCGGATTCTTTGCATTATCGTGCTTGACTGCCATCCAGATCGCAACCCTTTTGTATCTTGCTGTGGATATACTGAATGAGTAAATAACCGACAGAAGAGATTCGGTTCACAACAAAAAAAACAGTACCGCAACCGCTCTTAACTATACTGTTATCCCGATATCAGTGAGGGTAATTCATGAAGGAAACGAATCGAAGGCAGTTAATTACTGACAGTAATCCGATGGGTACCGACGGCTTTGAGTTTGTCGAATTTGCTTCAGCCAATCCGCAGGAGCTTCATCAGCTTTTCCGTAGTTTTGGTTTTGTGTCAGCCAGAAAGCATAAATCCAAAGACATTACTCTCTACGAACAGGGAGACATCCGGTTTCTGGTCAATGGAGAGGCGGCTTCATTTGGCCGGTCGTTTTATGAAATTCATGGCCCCTGTGCCTGTTCCTTTGGTATCAGGGTCGCTGATGCCGATTACGCCTTTGATCGTGCGCTGTCTCTGGGGGCCGACGCCGGTGATTCTGAACTTGGCGTTAATGACCGAAAGGTCCCCTGTATTAAAGGCATTGGTCAGAGCCTGCTCTACCTTGTTGACCGCTATGGCGAAGACGGCTCCATTTTTGACGATGAATTTGAAACGTTACCGGCATCAGCGGCTGCGGATAAAGACGGCGTCGGTCTGGAAGTGCTGGACCATCTGACCCACAACGTTGCCATGGGTGATATGGACAAATGGGCAGGCTTTTATGAGCGCCTGTTTAACTTTAAGGAAATTCGCTACTTTGATATCGAAGGCAAACTGACAGGCCTGAGGTCCAGGGCAATGACCAGTCCCTGCGGCAAAGTAAAAATTCCTATCAATGAATCTTCTGATGACAAAAGCCAGATTGCCGAGTATCTGGAACAGTACAATGGAGAGGGCATTCAGCATATCGCCCTGACCGCTCGGAATATCTTCGAAACCGTTGATCGTATGCGCGAGCTGGGAACCGGGTTTATGCCGTCACCTCCAGATACCTATTATGAAATGTTGTCTGAACGGTTGCCCTGGCACGATGAAGATGAAAGTGCATTGCAGAAGAGGGGGATTTTGTTGGATGGTGGGCAGACCAATGCTTCCGGAGATGGCCTGCTGTTGCAGATTTTTACCAAGACGGTAATTGGTCCGATCTTTTTTGAGATTATCCAGCGCAAAGGGGATGAAGGCTTTGGTGAAGGTAACTTCAAGGCTCTGTTTGAGAGTATTGAGCGAGACCAGATTCGCCGCGGAGTTCTCAAGGATGAGTAATTATGAAATCATCAAAATACACGGCTAGAAAACCGGATGAACAGGGTTTTATCCATTATCCGGATGAAGAGCATGAAACCTGGAGCATTCTTTACAATCGACAGATAAAGATTCTCCCGGATCGTGCCTGCGATGAGTTTATTTCCGGTCTGGAACTGCTGGGGCTGTCGCCGGATAATATTCCTCAACTGCCGGATGTTTCCAGGATTCTGGCAAAAGAGACCGGATGGGGCGTTGCCCGGGTTCCGGCGCTGATCTCATTTGACCGTTTCTTTCAGTTACTGGCAGATAAGCAGTTTCCGGTTGCGACGTTTATTCGAACCCGCGATGAGCTGGATTACCTGGAAGAGCCGGATATTTTCCATGAGATATTCGGTCACTGCCCGTTGCTGACCAATCCGGCCTTTGCTTCCCTGACCGAGACCTTTGGCAAGGTGGGGCTGGGAGCCAGTAAGGAAGAACGGGTTTATCTGGCCAGACTGTACTGGTTTACAGTGGAATTCGGATTGCTTGAAACCAGCCAGGGAAAACGCATCTATGGCGGGGGAATTCTTTCCAGCTACAAGGAAACACGGTCCTGCCTTGGCAGCAAACCCACCCATCAACCGTTTGGAGTTAACCGGGCGCTGCGTACGCCGTATCGTATTGATATTGTTCAGCCGGTTTATTTCGTGATTAATGCGCTGGCTGATTTGCAGGTGTTGGGGGAGTCTGACCTGTTGAGTCTGGTCAGGGAAGCCATGAAACAGCCAATGTATGACCCCTTATTCCCACCCTCAACCTGATTCACGCAGTCTGTAATCAGTCCTTTCATCGCCAGCTTCAGCCGGGTTAAGAAGACTTTTTCTGACCCGGTGATTTCCTGACCAAAACGGCCGATAGCTTATACAGCAGGATTTTGCCTGATAATTACAACGGGAAGCAGACTGTGGGAGCTATCATCAAGCTTTTTAGTGGGCTGTTTATTCTTCTGGCCTTATTTTTTGGTGCCATTTTAACGTGGCTTATCGTCTCCCTTGAACCTGAGCCAACTGTTCAGGGTTGGAAAGATTCGACGCCATCTATTGAACGGGCAGAACACTGGATTGCTCAGGTGAAATCCGATGTGGATTCGAACAAGCTATTTCGTGTTGAGATTAACGATCAGGATTTGCGCTCACTGATTTTTTACTGGTCCAGCCGACTGAACCAGCTGGGGCAGGACAGAGTGAAAGTCTACGGCGCTGATACCGCATTTATCGATGATAAGCTGGCGGTGAGAGTCACTACACAGATTCAGCTTGATCAACCCCGGTTTATCAATGTTGAGCTGATGTTTTCAGGTCATGAAGGAGTTCCCAATTGGGATTATGCCACGATGGGGACTGTGACTTTTGCCGGTGAGTGGATAAGCCGGGCCTGGACTGAACTGGTTTTTCCTGCACTTCCTGAAAATCGCGCAAGACTCTGGAAAACCGTTACCGGTGCCGTCAAACGTTTTGATATTTTCCCCGATAAAGCAGTCCTTGTGTATCGCTCCAACAAAGAGTTGCGAGAAACCCTTAAAGCTCAGGCGGAGGAGCTGGTATTGGGTGATAAGGATGAAAAAGCCGCCATAGAGCTTTATCTCAGTGTTCTGGCCGCGGCTGCTTCCCAGCACTCCCTGTCTGACATTCCCATGTCCTGGTTATTGCGAACGATGGTTGGGCTGGCGGTGGCGCGCAGTGAAGAGGGTAGTGCTGTTGATGAGAATCGTCGTATGATCCGGGCTTTCGCGATTCAGGTGGCGGACGATTCGGTACGATCTCTACTGGGTCCTGGCATTAAGCCCAGGTTTTTGGATCGCCCCATTATCCTCAGGGGGCGTTTTGACCTTACCCAGCACTTTCTTGTCAGTGCCGCTCTGGCCCTGACTCTGGATGAACAGACCGCCCTGAATATAGGAATCAGTAAAGAGAAGGCTGATGCCAAAGCGGGAGGCAGTGGTTTCAGCTTTTCTGATTTAACCGCCGATATGGCGGGTATACGCTTTGCGTCGGCACTCACGGGCAGTGAGGAACAGGCCAGAATGGCCCAGCAGTTTTTACTGCAGAACCGGGGTGAACAGACTTTTATGCCGGAAATCGCCTGGTTGCCCCAGGGACTCACAACGGGGGCGTATTCAGACCTGGTGCGTCATCCGCTTTACCCTGCCATGCTGGATCGAATTGTAAAGCGGCTGCAAAACCTGCCTTTGCTGCTGGCGGTTGGTGAATAGTTTTAACGCAACACTCCTTCCTGACATACGGCCTCAGCTGTAATACACTAACGCGCTTTGTTGATTATTAAGAAGGTTAAGCCATTGAAAAATAGGCTGACAGGAGTGTGCTATGCAGCCCAGAGATATTGAGATCAATACAGGGCGAATGGTATTTTCCGGCCTGGAGTGGGGTGATCCGGAGGCAAAACCGGTACTGGCTTTTCACGGTTGGATGGATAATGCCGCCAGTTTTACCCCCGTTGCCCCACTGTTAAAGAATATACGACTGATCGCTGTTGATCTGGCCGGGCATGGACGTTCACAGCATCGTCCGGCGGATATGGATTACTGCGTCTGGAACTATGTTGAAGACATCATTGATATTGCTGATACATTAGAATTGCAGAGCTTCAGTCTGATGGGACATTCGCTGGGTGCTGTGGTTTCTGTTATGGCATCCACCGTTTTAAAGGAACGGGTCGAGCATCTGATCTGTATTGATGGCCTGTATCCCTGGCCTAGAAAACCGGAAGATGCTCCAAGGGTTCTGGCTGACTATATTGAGCAGCGCAGAGCTCACCGTAAAGGTAAAACCCTTAACCGTTTCAAGACCATGGAGCACGCGGTTCGTATCCGTTCTTTTGGGCAGTTCCCGGTCAGCCGGACGTCGTCTGCCTTGCTGGTAGAACGGGCGCTTTATCTGGATGGCGATGCCTGGACCTGGCGAACCGACCCAAGGCTCACGCTGTCTTCACCTTTACGGTTTACGCCGGAACAGGCCATGTCATTTGTTGATGCCCTTGAGTGTGATACCCATATGTTTTATGCCGAAAAAGGAGTGGTTGACTCCATTGTCGGACACAGTACCGAGCGTTTTCCTGATGTGCATTTTCACGCCATAAATGGCACGCATCATTTTCACATGGATGGCTCAACGGAGTTTGTAGCAGAACGAATTAACGGTATCTTGTCATAAATTTAAAATAGCCATAAGCAGTCGGCTTATGGCGTGAATTGGATATCAAACACCAGGGCATTGTGATCACTGTTGAGTGTATGAAACAGGTATTGGCCAGTAAAGCAGACATTACTGTGATTCCGGGGTTTAAGGAACAGGTAATCAATACGTATCAGTGACCAGACCGTTGCGCCGGGGGGAGCAATGCAGGCGTGGTCAAAAGAGTCTGTATAGCCATGCTGTTCGAGCAGTTCCAGCACATGTAAGTCTACTGTTGTATTTCTTGACCGGGCATTCAGTTCAAGTGCAAGACGCTTTCTTTCAGACAGCTGTCTTGCCATCGGAGTGTTGAGGTCGCCGCCAATAAAATGGGTACTGATTTCAGAGTAGTAAGGATTGGCAGTCATCATGTTTAAAGTACCCTCTAGCTGTAACGTTTTAAGCTGGCTGTCATCGGTGTGGTCAAGATGAATATTAACAATCTGTAGTAGCTGATCGGTCCCGTCTGGAATAATGGTATTAATAATGGCGCATCGCCCTTGTAATGATGAGGTGTCAGGTACGACGCCATCACGGAGAGGTAAATCTGTGCCAGTCGCAGTTGGATGATAAAAATAGTAACTGGTATAGAGGTGTTCAGCTTTTTTGCGCACCAGGGTCAGGTTGCCTACAGGAAGAGAATTTTTGAAATTGTCAGGCTCCGGGCAGAAATAATACGCTGTTTCGGGCATTTTGAGCGCCCTGAGCAGGCGATGAATGATATTCTGCTCGAAAACGACCTCCTGCAATAAATAGACATCTGCATTCATTGCTACCATCTCTTTAATCAGTTCATTGGCGACATTCCCTGATGTTGAAAAATACCTAATGCCAGCCTGTTGCCAGAAATGAACATTGTAGGTGACCACTCGCAGGGTCTTTCCGTCTTTATTGTGGGTGGGGATGCCCCGATTTTTTTCCAGGCTTTTAAACTGTAGCTCCTGATAGGCGCGCATCAGTGAGTGTTTCGGACAGGAACCCCGGGAGCAGTCTGCCGGTAGCCGGGGGTTAAGTTCGTAATTATTGTTTCTGGTTTTGTCATTATGGAGGGTGACGGTCTTTGCCAGCCACGGATAGATGCTGCCTGCAGAGAGTGGCAGAGATAACCAGCAGAGACTAAACAGGATCAGCCCGGCAGTAGTATTATAATTCATTCGCATTCGATTATTTTGTCAGGGCTGCGTTGATTGTATTGGAAAATGAACATAGCTCTGATCTTTTTCAATTTCCAAACAGTCATGCGAGAAAAATGCACGATCAGTATCCAGCCAGCTAAAATCAGTCAATCGGTCTCCCTGGCAGGAGTATGATGAAAAAAGACAGTCGAATGAAATGATGGGATAAGATTATGCCAGAGCATTGTCTTGTGCATCCAGAGGTGGCTGGCGCCTTAGCATCAGGAACACCAGTGGTTGCCCTGGAGTCTTCTCTGATTACCAATGGGTTTGGAGCTCCGGCCAATCTGGCCATTGCCAGAGAGCAGGAGCAGATCCTGCGTGATGCAGGGGTTCAGCCTGCCACCACCGCTGTGATTCGAGGCAGAATAAAGGTGGGTCTTATGGATGAAGAGCTGGAGTTTCTGGCTTCAGGGGATGCTTCCATTCACAAAGCCAGCCGACGTGATCTGGCTTACCTCCAGGCTTCTGCCTTATCCACTGGAACAGCTTTATCCGGTGGAACGACGCTTGCCGCTTCGATGCTGATCGCATCAATGTGCGGCATCAGAATTCTGGCTACGGGTGGTATTGGCGGTGTGCATCGTTACGCGGCACAGTCATTTGATATTTCTGCGGATCTTGTAGAGCTTGGTAGAACCCCTGTGGCTGTGGTGTGTGCCGGTGCTAAGTCGATTCTTGATATTCCCGGGACGCTGGAATATCTGGAAACCATGGGTGTTCCCGTGCTCGGCTACCAAACCGGGACAGTGCCGGCATTTTATTCATCAGACTCCGGGTGTTTTGTTGACTATCGTCTTGATAGTCCCGGTCAGGCTGCAGAGGTTATCAGACAGATGGAAAGTATGAAGCTCGATTCCGGGTTAGTGATCTGTAATCCTATCCCAAAGGAATTCGAGATTCCTGCTGAACGGCTTGAGCCCGTTATAGAACAGTCAATCAGTCTGGCCAGGCAAAAAGGTATTTCAGGTAAGCGGGTGACGCCTTTTCTGTTGAGGCAGTTGCATCAAAATAAAGAGCTGAATCTGGTAGAGGCAAATATGGCGTTGATCAGAAACAATGTCCGGCTGGCGGCGCAGATAGCTTGTGCGCTGTGATGGGGCTTTGCTGGTGCTTTGGAATAGAAGGGTTGAGCCACCTTCTGAAGAAGGCGGCTCTGAACGCTGACCGGATTATCGGAGAGCGTCTTTAGGTGTACATCAGCTATCGTAGCGCTGCATCACCAGGCAAGCGTTTGTACCACCGAAGCCGAAGCTGTTAGACAGGATGCGGTTCAGCTTTTGCTCTTTAGAGCCTCCCACCAGAATAGGCAGACCTTCAGCTTCCGGATCGACAGTCTCAACATTAGCTGAGGCGGTGATAAAGTCGTGCTTCATCATCAGCAGGCAGTAAATGGCTTCCTGAACACCAGCTGCCCCCAGGGAGTGACCAGACAGGGACTTGGTGGAACTGATGGTTGGCATATCATTGCCAAACACTTCTTTCAGCGCTTTCAGCTCAGCAACGTCGCCCACAGGTGTTGAGGTACCGTGGGTGTTGATGTAGTCAACAGGACCGTCAACGGTTTCCAGTGCCATCTTCATGCAGCGAATAGCGCCTTCACCGGATGGGGCAACCATGTCATAACCATCAGAGGTGGCACCGTAACCTACGATTTCTGCGTAGATTTTAGCGCCCCGTGCCAGGGCGTGCTCCAGTTCTTCGACAACAACCATGCCGCCACCGCCTGCAATAACAAAGCCATCACGGTCCGCATCGTAAGCCCGGGAAGCCTGGTCTGGTGTGTCATTGTATTTGGTACTCAGAGCGCCCATGGCGTCAAACAGGCCGGTCTGGGTCCAGTGTTCTTCTTCACCGCCACCGGCAAAGACAATATCCTGTTTGCCCAGTTGAATCTGTTCTAGCGCGTTGCCAATACAGTGTGCGCTGGTGGCACAGGCAGATGTAATGGAGTAGTTAACACCCTTAATCTTGAACGGTGTTGCCAGGCAGGCTGAAACGGTACTGCCCATGGTGCGGGTCACACGGTATGGGCCAACACGCTTAACGCCTTTACTGCGCATGATGTCGGCAGACTCAACGATGTTTTCGGAAGAAGCTCCGCCGGAGGCTGCAATCAGACCGGTTCGTGGGTTAGAGACCAGGTCTTCGGCCAGACCAGCGTCTTCAATCGCCTGTTTCATGGCGATGTAGGCATAGGCAGCGGCGCTACCCATAAAGCGAACGGTTTTACGGTCAATGTGTTCGCTCAGGTCAATGTCAACACTGCCAGATACCTGACTGCGGAATCCCTGCTCGGCATAACTTTCGTTGAAGCGAATTCCGGAACGTCCCTGCTTGAGAGAGTCGGCCACTGTGTCCTGAGTGTTACCCAGGCAGGAAGTGATGCCGATCCCTGTAATTACAACTCGTTTCATTTGTGTAAACCTGAATTAGCTGAATGAAATCAGAAAGAGTCTGTGTTCTGGAACAGGCCAACGCGCAGCCCTTCGGCAGTATAAATCTCTCTGCCATCGACGCTGACACTGCCGTCAGCAATGCCCAGTACCAGTTTACGGGCAATAACGCGCTTGATATTGATTCGGTACGTCACTTTCTTGCTGGTCGGCAGAATCTGGCCAGTGAACTTCACTTCGCCACAGCCCAGCGCGCGGCCACGCCCCGGATTGCCCTGCCAGCCCAGGAAGAAGCCAACCAGCTGCCACATGGCGTCAAGCCCAAGGCAGCCAGGCATCACCGGGTCGCCCGGGAAATGGCAGTCAAAAAACCACAGGTCTGGCGTGATGTCCAGTTCTGCAATGATTTCGCCCTTGCCATAGGCGCCGCCTTCGTCGGAGATATGGGCAATACGATCCAGCATCAGCATATTAGGAGCCGGCAGCTGTGCATTGCCCGGGCCAAACAGTTCACCTTGTGAACAGCGGATCAGATCGTCTTTTTCGAAGGATTGTTGCTTCATTCGTTCGTTATTCCATGAAATGTCTGCATCAGCATTCAGTCCGGACGCAGTCAATGGGCAATCGGAAACGCTCTGTGGGTTCCGTCATTCTGTGTGCGTATGATAGCTGCTTTTTTGAACAGCACTGTTTTCATAAAGAGCCGCTCGTGGCTGTTTATGTGCTCATGGCTGCGTGTGCGCTCATGGCTACTTGTGGCTGCACTCTATATTTGTGGCTGAACTATACCATTGCTCTCGTTACACATCATGCCTATTTGGGGGCATTTAACAAAATTACAACAGTGAAGGATTGCCCTCATATTTATGGACAGATTTATGCACTGATTTAGGTGCCAGTGCATTCTCTATGCTGCTGAGTGTCTCGCTATGAGGTATCATTTTGGTTTCAAAGGAAATAATCTGACCGGAAACTGAAACATGACACCGAGCAACGGCAGCAGGCAGTATACCATAGCCATTCTGGGTGGCGGCAGCTTTGGCACGGCTCTGTCTGATATCTCAGCCAACAACGGACATCAAGTGCGCCTGTGGATGCGCAATCCGGAGCAGGTTCAGGGGATCAATGATGATCATGTGAATCATCGCTATCTTCCGGGTTTCTCTATCCACCCGTCAGTCTGGGCTTCAACGGATTTGCAGACGGTGCTTGCGGATGCCGATATCGTACTGATCGCCATCCCCAGCAAGTCCTTCCGTTCAGTGGTGCAACAGGCGGGGGATCTGCTGAAGGGAAAAATTGTGGTGAGTACCACCAAGGGTATTGAACCGGTCACTTTTGACCTGATGAGCGAGATCCTCAAAGAAGAGGTGTCCGATATCCGGATGGGTGTTCTCAGTGGCCCCAACCTGGCTAAGGAGATTGTTGCCAAAGCCGTGACAGCCTCGGTGATTGCCAGTGAAGATGATGACCTGTGTGAAATTGTTCAGAGCGTGCTGCACTGCGATTACTTCCGGGTTTACTCCAACCATGATGTTTATGGGGTTGAGCTGGCAGGCGCCCTGAAGAATATTTACGCCATTGTGACGGGTATGGGAACCGCCATGAAAATGGGCGAAAATACCAAAAGTATGCTGATTACCCGCAGTCTGGCGGAAATGAGCCGTTTTGCTGTTAAGCTGGGGGCGAATCCGCTGACGTTTCTGGGGCTTGCCGGTGTGGGGGACCTGATCGCTACCTGTACTTCCAGCCTGAGTCGTAACTATCAGGTGGGGTATGCCCTGGGACAGGGCAAAACCCTGAAGCAGGCAGAGGAAGCGCTTGGGCAGGTAGCTGAGGGGGTCAATACCCTGTGTCAGGTACACCAGAAGGCTGAAGAGTTAGGTGTTTATATGCCACTGGCGGACGGGCTGCACAAAATTATCTTTGAAGGTTATGATGTACAGCAACTGGTCAAAAGCATGATGATGAAAGAGCTGAAGACTGACGTCGAATTTATGGTGCGATAAGGAGATGGAGGCAACAGAGTATGGACGATAAACTGGTCAATAATCTTAAATCTGAGTCTCGCTGGCTGCGACTGCTGTTCATGGCGTTTTATCTGGTCGCAGGCTATTTTGCCGGGCTTCTGGTGTTTATTGTCGCCCTGGTGCAGACGGTACTGGGGTTTGTCAGTGGGGAACCTAATGCCCGTTTACTGAGCTTTTCTAAAAGCCTCAATCTCTATCTTTTCCAGATTCTGGAATTTCTTACGTTCAACGACGAGAAAAAGCCTTTTCCCTTTTCCGACTGGCCTGAGGGTGAGTCTTTGTCCGATGACTGAGCGGCTCTTCATGAAGATGAGAGTTATAAAGGCAAGCGTTATGAGAGATGATAACAGCGTTTTAAATCCATGAAGTTAATTATTATGAGACATGGGCAGGCATCCTGGTCTGCCCCCAGCGATTCACTGCGACCCTTGACCGGGGCCGGGCGTCAGGAAGTACGGCAGACGGTAGAGCAGTTGCAGGGTGAAGGCATTAACCGGATTGTTGCCAGCCCTTATCTGAGGGCTCAGCAAACGGCGGATATCGCCTCGGAAGTACTGGGTGTGACGGTGGATACCATCAATGGTATTACACCGGACGACTCTCCGGTGGATGCCATAGAACAGTTGCCTGAAGAGGGTAATGTTCTGGTGGTCAGCCATATGCCCCTGGTCAGTGCATTGACCGCATTGCTATGCGATGGGGTACCCTTTGGAGGTCCCGGGTTTGGAACGGCGAATGCAGCTGTACTGAGTCTTGAAATCCCTGCCGCCGGTCTGGCAAGCCTGCAGAAAATGTTACCGGTCTGATCAACCCCCACTCTGAATATTGGTTTAATTTTACTGAATTCAGAGTGCGCTCTGAACTAAGGAGGAGCTCATGGCTGGTTTTCAGTTTGATTTCTTACCGTGTTCTAAATTAAGCGTCCGCCATATAAAGACCGGAAATAAATTCATATTACAGCGTGAAAAATCTACTTCTTTCAACTCGTTGGATTACATCCTTTACACTGAGACCAATCATAAAATTGGTTCAGTTCACGCGGATTATGGAGATAGCCCTTATTGTGAAGAGAATCCATTGCACCAGGCGGTCAGTGAGAAATGGTACACTATAGACAACATCATTGTTAACACGAAATATCAACACTTGTCTCTGGGAGCCTCATTAGTTTATTTGATCGTGAAGGAAGTCCAGATTAATTCAGGCTGTTTTTTGTATGTACCTTTACCTGCACAAACTGCTTTACCTTTCTATTTGGATTGTGGCTTTTTCCCGGACCCGGAAACTGTAAGAGAAATGAAGAAAAATCAACTGAATAAACTGGAAGATCATGTTTACCAGCGACGCAGTTATCCGGTTTGGCGGGGAGCTATCCCAATACTTAATGCGAATTTACACCCTAAGTTTGTAAGAAACCTGGAATTAGATTTGTAAAGACCTTAAAACCTTGGTACGGGTTCGGCAACGGCTGATTGGGAAAGCAGTACAGGGGCTTCAATATGACTGCCAGCACTCAATCTGTTACATCAGGATCTAAGTCTATCCATTCTGTATCATCATTCCGGATCAGGTAGTGCCGGACAGTTAAGATATCTGCGTTGGTTTCTGTTGCGCGACCAAGCCTGTCTACTTCAGTATTGATTACGGCCTGAAGGTTTCCTGTCACAAAAAAATCCCTTAAGTCGTATAGCACCAGAATTCTGATGTAGTGCTGGTTTCTTTGATAGATAGCAATAGGAAGAGTGGGCTGATTGGTGTAAATAATGGATACCATTGCGTCAAAGGTTTCAGTGATATATGTATTCTCTGCTTCCTGAAAAGTAACAATGCGATCACTGATCTCTGAGGTATCAATAGCTAAAGTGTTGTTTCCAAAATTCTGAGTTGTGATTACATTTATTATTGGCTGGCTTCTGACACTTTCAGTGATTTGAATATGGATATTGTCCGAAGTTCCAAGAATCCAGTTTAACCAGAGAATAATGCTCTGCAGGGTATTAAATTGGCGAATCTGCAGATTATAGTCGGAAGCCAGGTTATTTAAGAAAGCTCTGAAACTATCATCCCTTCTGAACACATTTAGAAGGTTATTGAACCAGGTGCCGGGCATATAGCGATAGGCCAACAAGCAACCCAGACAGGGCCAGAAGACAGGTAAGCAAAACATTACCCTTAACACTCTGGCTTCGCGGGTTTGCTGTGTCGAATACAGTATCTCCCTGTCTTCCTGTAACAGATCAAAGCGGCTTTGGGCAAATATGGCTTGCCCGGCAGGGTTGAGCACTTGCTCTGGCCTTACAGGCCTGTTTTGAATAACAGCATCAGGAGCCTGAATGGGCTGAAGACTTCCGGACTCCATGGCTGCAGTGATGTCGGCTATAAAAACTGGCAATAAAAGGCATAGTCTGAAAATTTTTATCAGCATGGGTGCAAATATAAAATTCATAAAGTCAATGTTGCCAGCCTGGGTTATTTTGTAATGGCTTTATGTTTGTCAGTCAGACCTTTTCGGGTGGCAGGGCATAAAGCCAAGCGTAACAAGATTAGGAGCAGGAACTGAAAAAACAAGTCGCGTGGGAGAATGACATACCCCTTTTATGCAGGTATCCTTTTCTGCCATTCCTCTGGAGAGCTGCTGCTCTCCCTGTCTATTGATAAATGGTTCTCAAGGCAATGCCGCTACTTCGATTAGATAACATCAGTCTGGCGTATGGTGACCAGCCGCTGCTGGACGGCGCAGATTTTCAGATTCGTAAAGGTGAGCGGGTATGTCTGCTCGGTCGTAACGGTGCGGGTAAATCGACACTGATGAAGCTGGTATCGGAACAGATTATTGCCGATGACGGCAGTATCTGGCGCAAACCCGGCCTTAAAATCGGCATGCTGAATCAGGATCTACCGGGTCAGGATGACCAGAAAGTGTATGACGTGGTTGCTTCCGGACTGGAGCAGGTGGGTACACTGATCAGTGATTTTCACCGACTCTCCATGACCATTGAATCCGATGCAGATATGAAAGCCCTGGAGCGGGTTCAGCAACAGCTGGAAGCGGTTGATGGCTGGAGTCTGCAGCAAAAAATTGAAACGGTTATCAAGAAGCTGGGGCTGCCTGCTGAGAAGCAGATGAAAGAACTGTCCGGTGGCTGGCGTCGTCGTGTTGAACTGGCTCGTGCGCTGGTGTGTGAGCCTGACCTGCTGTTACTGGATGAGCCGACTAACCATCTGGATATTGTTGCCATTGACTGGCTGGAAAAGCAGCTTAAGGATTTCAACGGAGCGTTGCTGTTTATAACCCACGACCGTTCCTTCCTGCAGAGTCTGGCCAACCGTATTATTGAGCTGGACCGGGGTAAGCTAACCAGCTGGGACTGCGACTACAACACTTATCTGGAGCGCAAAGCTCATGCTCTGGAAGTTGAAGCGGAACAGAATGCGCTGTTCGATAAACAGCTGGCACAGGAAGAAGCCTGGATTCGTCAGGGGATCAAGGCGCGCCGCACCCGTAATGAAGGACGGGTGCGAGCACTGAAATCCCTGCGCGAAGAACGTCAGGAGCGACGGGAAGTACAGGGCAAAGCCAGCTTCAGTCTGGAGCAGAGTGGCAGCTCCGGCAAGCTGGTAATGGAGGTGAAGAATATCTCTCAGGCTTTTGATAACCATAAAGTTATTGAAGATTTCAGCCTGAGGGTCATGCGTGGTGACAAGGTGGGCCTGATTGGCGCTAACGGTGCAGGCAAGTCAACGCTGCTGCGTATTCTGCTGGGACAGATGGCACCTCAAAAAGGCAAGGTCAAGTCCGGCACCAAGCTGGAAGTGGCGTATTTTGACCAGATGCGTAATCAGCTTGATCTGGAAAAAACGGTGATTGATAACGTGGCTGAAGGGCGCGAAACCATCACCATTAATGGCAGTAACCGTCATGTTATCGGGTACCTGGGGGATTTCCTGTTCCCGCCGGGACGCTGTCGTGTTCCCGTAAAAGCACTGTCTGGTGGTGAGCGCAACCGCCTGTTACTGGCACGTCTGTTCAGTAAACCTGCCAACCTGCTGGTGATGGACGAACCCACCAACGACCTGGATGTTGAAACACTGGAACTGCTGGAATCCCTGCTGGTGGAATTTACCGGCACGGTGTTGCTGGTTAGTCACGACCGGGCGTTTCTGGATAATGTGGTGTCCAGCAGTCTGGTGTTCCAGCCGGGTGGTAAAATACGGGAGTATGTCGGGGGCTTTGATGACTGGCTGCGTCAGGGAGGAGCCATTAACCAGCTGGTGGCAGAACCCATGGAGAAAAAAGCCGAAAAGCCCGTTGCCAAAGCTGAAGCGGTGAAAGCTGATAAGCCCCAGCAGAAAAAGCTGAGTTATAAGCTGCAACGTGAGTTGGACGCCCTTCCAGGTGAGATCGAAACTCTGGAACAGACGCTGGAAGCGCTTGAAGCTGAAATAGCAGAACCGGATTTCTATACCGGCGATTCCCAGAAGGTTCAGGAAACATTACTGAAGCTGGAACAAATCAACGCTGATATTGAAACGAAAATGGAGCGTTGGGAAGAGCTGGAAGCTATGTAAGGACGGTCCGGTAAGGGCTGCTGGTTCAGACAAAAAAATCCCCGGATGGCCGTTTGCCTCCGGGGATTTTTTTACCAATCGCGGGGTAGCCTGTCAGGAATCTTAATCAGCCATTTGTCAACGTTAGAGCCGCCATAGGCGTATTTTACAATTGGAAGAAGCTGGGCATTGATGTTTTTAAGGTCTTTTCGCAGTTTGTGGATGTGTTTTTTGTCTGAATCGGGTGACAGACCTTTCAACTGGTTCAGAAGCGAGCCTAGGTCATTGTTTCTGGTCTGTAGATTTTCCAGAGCCTTTCTGGCTCTGCGCTGGGATTTAAGCAATGCCCTGGTGTTCGGTTTGGTCTGAATGTCTTTTCCCAGAGCCTCCAGATCCTTTTCAATGAGAGTCTTCAGCCTCCGGGCGGCCCGCTCAAATTGCTGGCTTGTTTTTATCGGTAACAATCGTGTTCTTGCCGGCAAATCGGGGGCATTGGTTTCAGTGGCAGGCTCATACAGCGGGTTGGTTGTTTCTAATTCAGCTTCTCTGAGATCTTCAATGGAAGCGTATAACGGATTGTCAGTGATCTCACTGATGAGGTAAGGGGCTTCATGGTCAGAGTGCTCAATCTCAGAGTGGTCATTGTCAACAGGTGGTGGCACAGGCACTGGAGGTTTTGGTGTCGCATAATGCGGCGAGCCATCAGCCTCGGCTGGTGAGGATTTTGGAACTTGATAAACCGGGTGCGACTTCGGGGCTTGATAAACTGGATGCGGTTTCGGAACTTGATAAACCGGGTGCGACTTCGGGGCTTGATAAACTGGATGCGGTTTCGGAACTTGATAAACCGGGTGCGACTTCGGGGCTTGATAAACTGAATGCGGTTTTGGAACTTGATAAACCGGGTGCGACTTCGGGGTTGAATAAAATGGCTGCAGAGGATTTTTTTCTGGTGACATGGGGAGTGCAGTGTCGCCAGAAGCCTGATCAGACTGGGCAATCAGCGTTGCCTTTAGTCCACTGGCTCTCTCTTTCTGTATGGTGCCAGTGTCTGCTTTGAGCTCCAGCTCCACGTTCTCTAACTTTAATTGATGGTCAGCTGGAGGAATATAAGATACCTCAGGATTAAACCTTACACTGTGTTCGGAGTAAAAGGGTTTAATTCGGGCGACAAAGGGCAGGTGAGGACCATTGAATCCTCCGTGCTTCAGTATGGGTCGCCTGGCTGGGGGGACATTAGAAGGCTTTGGTGGGACAGGGGGCTTGATTTTAGGTTCTACATTTTTACGCTTAGTGACCTTTTTGTTGGCCAGAGATGTGCTTTCAGAAGTGGCTGGGTGCTTTTCTCTGCTGACAGAAGGGGCTTGTTGCTCAAACTTCCTGATCATTTTGCCAACATGGTTGCCTTCTTTACTTTCTTCTGGCTGTGGTGAGTGCTTGTCTTTTGAGAGTGGCTGATTGCCGCTTTTGTCTGTTCTACCAATACTGCTCATCGTTCCCTGCCCAGAATGATCTTCGATACAGTCAATTGTATGAAATGAGAAGAGTGGCAGGTGTTTGTCAGGTAGTCAGGAGCAAAACCGGGGAAGGCTGCCCGAAAACTGACGGCGGGCAACCTGTTGAGTCAGTGGTTTGTGTTAGTGATGGTTGTTCTTCTTTCCGACACGAACTGCCAGCACGTCACAGCAGGCTCCATGCAAAATGCTGGTGGAAGTTGAGCCCAGAATCAGTGCCAGGCCGTGACGGCCGTGGCTGCCAACGACAATCAGGTCAACATCGCTTTCCTCGGCGATGCGGTGAACTTCCCGTTCCGGACGACCATAAACCACGTGCTGTTCACCTTTATCCAGATGAATACTTTCAGCCAGGCTGGATATGCGGTCCCGTGCCTGCTGGGTGATTTCGTCCTGCAAGGTGGTCAGGTCAAGGGGAATATCACTGCCATAGGCAACACTGAGTGGTTCAACAACATGGACCAGGGTCAGGCGAGCACTGTTGGTTTCTGCAAGGAACCTGGCTTTCTCCAGAACGTCGTCTGCCTCGTCGGACAGATCAATGGCGACCAGGATGTGTTTGTAGAGGCTCATGGGCAGTTTTCCTCTTGAGAGTGAGCTTTTTGTCTTTGCAGTCATAATAGCCGTGGAGGTTTTAGTTTATTGTGCCTCAGATCATTGTCCAATGTTAAATGTCCAATGCTAAAACCAGCTTAAATACGCAGAATGGCGTTAAACATCCATCAAGCGGGCATCAAACGACGACTTGAACACGGCTTGCTGGACAAAGTGTAACAGGATGTTTCCATAAAAATTCAAACAACTGTATGATTCTGGTGATTGATGATGCTTCCTGTTGGGTTTCCCGTCAGGCAATAACAATAAACAATAACGATCTACTTTCACTGGAGAGCACTCAATGATCTATCAGGGAAAAGCATTTAAGGTGCTGGAATACAGCGATGGCATCGCTGAATTAAGGTTTGACCTGGAAGGAGAGTCGGTCAACAAGTTTAACCAGCTGGCCCTGGAGGATCTTGGTCTGGCGTTGACCGCCATAGAACAGGATTCAGCGATAAAGGGGCTGATTCTCAGCAGCGGCAAAGAGGTGTTTATCGTTGGCGCGGACATTACCGAATTTGTCGCCAACTTCCGGCTGGATGATGACACCCTGTTCGGGCTGGTTATGGAGGTAAACCGGCTGTTCAATCGCCTTGAAGACCTTGATATCCCAACGGTGGCTGCCATCAATGGCACAGCACTGGGTGGCGGTTTTGAGGTCAGTCTGACGACCGACTACCGGGTACTGTCGACGAAGGGGAGCGTTGGTTTGCCGGAAGTGAAGCTGGGCATCTTTCCAGGCTGGGGTGGAACCGTACGCCTGCCCAGGCTGACCGGAGCTGACAATGCGATCGAGTGGATTTGTACGGGCAAAACCTGGAAACCTGAAGATGCCCTTAAAATCGGTGCGGTTGATGCTGTTGTGGAGCCGGAAAAATTGATAGAAGCGGCTGCCACACTGTTGCAGCGCTGTATCGCCGGAGAACTGGACTATCGGGGGCGTAAGCAGGAGAAACACGAACCGCTGAAGCTGCCGCCGATGGAAGCCATGATGGTGTTTGAAACCGCCAAGCCGTTTATTGCCCAGAAAGCCGGCCCTCACATGCCAGCGCCGGTTACAGCGGTCAAGACCATTCAGAAACACGCTACCCTGCCAAGGGACAAGGCGCTGGAAGCCGAAGCGAAAAACTTTGTGAAGATGGCAAAAACGCCGGTTGCTGAAGCGCTGGTGGGACTGTTCCTGAGTGACCAGTTCCTTAAGAAACAGGCTAAAGAGTGGATACAGCAGTCTGGTTCCGTTGAAAAAACAGCGGTGCTGGGTGCGGGCATTATGGGCGGTGGTATCGCCTTTCAGTCTGCCCTGAAGAAAACCCCGATCCTGATGAAAGATATCAATCAACAGGGCATTGACCTGGGGCTGAAAGAAGCGGGCAAGCTGCTGTCCAAACGGGTGGCGAAAGGTAAGCTGGACAGCGCCGGAATGGGTGAAGTACTGAACCGTATTATGCCAACTCTGTCTTATGGTGATTTTGGTGGCGTTGATGTGGTGGTTGAAGCCGTTCTGGAAAAAGAGTCAGTTAAAAAGGCGGTGCTGTCTGAAGTGGAAGGGCAGGTCAGGGACGATGCGGTATTGTCCAGCAATACTTCAACTATTTCCATAACTGAGTTGGCTAAAGCCCTGAAAAGGCCGGAAAATTTCTGTGGTATGCACTTCTTCAATCCGGTACACATGATGCCGCTGGTGGAAGTGATACGTGGTGAAAAAACCAGCGATGAAACGGTTGCCACTGTCGTCAATTATGCCCACAAAATGGGCAAGACCCCCATTGTTGTGAATGACTGCCCGGGCTTTATGGTCAACAGGGTGCTGTTCCCGTACTTTGGTGGCTTCACTCAACTGGTTCAGGACGGCGCTGATTTTCGCAAAATTGACAAGGTGATGGAGCATTTCGGTATGCCGATGGGGCCGGCCTATCTGTTGGATGTTGTGGGTATTGATACGGCTCAGCACGCTCAGAAAGTGATGGCAGACGGTTACCCTGATCGCATGAAAACCGATGCAAAAACTGCACTGAACGTGATGTTCGAGCAGGAACGGTTCGGACAGAAAAACGGTAAAGGTTTCTATATCTACGAGCCGGACAAGAAAGGCAAACCGAAGAAACAGGTGGATGAGCGAACGTTTGAGCTGCTGAAATCGGTGGTGGCCGAACCGAAGGAGTTTTCAGAAGAAGAGATTATTGCCCGGATGATGATACCCCTGGGGCTGGAAACCGTCCGTACGCTCGAAGAAGGCATTGTGCAATCGGCGATTGAAGCGGATATGGCGCTGGTGATGGGTATTGGCTTCCCGGTCTTCCGGGGCGGCATTCTCAAGTATATCGACGCCATGGGTGTTGATCAGTTTGTTAAGCTGGCGGATCAGTACGCATACCTTGGCCCATTGTATCAGGCCACGGATGGTCTCAGGCAGATGGCGGCAGACGGCGGACGTTTTTACAACGTCTGAATCGATCGGACTGGTCAGGATTCGCAATAGTCAGATAAGGAGAATAATGTAATGAGTCTTAATCCGAGAGATGCCGTCATTGTCGATTTCGGCCGAACTCCCATGGGGCGTTCCAAGGGCGGTATGTATCGTAATGTACGGGCAGAAACCCTGTCGGCGGCGTTGATTGAAGGTGTTCTCAAACGCAATGAAAAAGTGAACCCGGCTGAGGTGGAAGATGTGCTGTGGGGCTGTGTTAACCAGACCCTTGAGCAGGGCTGGAATATTGGCAGAATGGCGTCACTGATGACCTCTATTCCCCATACCTCAGCGGCGCAGACTATCAACAGGCTGTGTGGTTCCTCTATGTCGGCACTACACAGTGCGGTTCAGGCAATACAGACGAATAATGGTGATGTGTTTGTTGTGGGCGGTGTCGAACACATGGGGCATATTGGCATGATGCACGGTGTTGACCCGAACCCAAAACTCTCCAAATACGGTGCCAAAGCCTCCGGCATGATGGGGCTGACCGCTGAAATGCTGGGCATGATGCACAGCATCAGTCGCAAGGCTCAGGATGAGTTTGGTGTTCGCTCCCATCAGCGCGCCTGGGCAGCGACTCAGGAAGGTCGTTTCAAGGATGAGGTCATCCCTATGGAAGGCCATGATGCCGATGGTAACCTGGGGCTGTTCACCATTGATGAAACCATCCGGCCGGACACCACCCTGGAAGGTCTGGCAGCTCTGAAACCCGCATTTAACCCGGCCAGCGGGACGGTAACCGCAGGCACTTCATCACAGATTACCGACGGGGCTTCATGCATGATTGTGATGTCGGCGGAGAGAGCGAAAGACCTCGGCATTGAGCCAATGGCAAAAGTCCGGGCGATGGGGGTTGCCGGTGTTGATCCGGCCATTATGGGGTACGGGCCAGTCCCCAGTACTCAGAAGGCGCTTAAGCGGGCAGGGCTGACCATAGACGATATTGACTATCTGGAGTTGAACGAGGCTTTTGCAGCCCAGGCGCTGCCTGTTCTGAAAGACCTTAAAGTGCTGGACAAGATGGACGAAATGGTCAATCTCCATGGTGGAGCAATAGCCCTGGGGCATCCATTTGGCTGCTCGGGTGCCAGGATATCAGGTACTCTGCTGAATGTGATGAAGCAGAATGACGGCACTCTGGGTGTCGCCACCATGTGTGTTGGGCTTGGTCAGGGCATTACAACCGTATTTGAGCGCGTTTAACCCTGCTGTTAAAGCCACAGAAACACTTAAATTAACCGTTGAAGAAGGCTGGGTAAAAAGCAGTTGCTTGATCCGGCCTTTCGTCATTATGAGGCGTGATGGATCGGAGTTACTTTTAAAATATCCAATCATATTAGAGGTTGTTAAGGTAAATCCAAATAGTGTCTTTACCTTAACAACCTGTTAATCAGGAGAGGAGGTTTAAGGGGGTGCAATTAAAAGTGTTCTATCCAGTGGCTTTCCAGTACTTATTCCAGTCACCATTAGCCCTTAAAGTTCTAAGGTTCAACATATCGTGAGCATGCTCTGGTTTCCACCATGCTCCGGGAAGTTTCAACCGGGTTTGAACAACAGAACGATTGGAGCTCTCTATTTCACCTGAACCGATAGGCAAATTGGCAGCTTCTGCCGCCTGATAATCAAATTGTCCGGGACGATTCCTGATATAGCGATGACACTCTTCCGATTTGTTGGCTTCCTTTCCAACCTTACCGTTACGATAAGGCTCAAGCTCTGCCAGAACTCTCTCTGACTCACCTGCTTTCATTCTTGTTTTTTGTTCATCAGTCCATTTTTTACGGGCTTTTTCATCTTTTCCAATGCACTCTTTAGCAGCATCTGCGATGTACTCACAAAGGTGATAGTAATCCACCAGAAAACTTCCCTGAGATGCGAATACGCGGTCTGCCTGGCTGGCAATCCACTTAGCCCCATCACTTACACAATGAATAGATGACTGCCGATTCAAACCTTGCTCAATAGCGCAACTCAACCACTGATCGCCTGCTTCACCGGGCTCTCCCATAACTACACGATGTCGCTTATCGCAACTTCCTTGTTCATAAACCAAGCAAAGCTTGGCCTCTTGCCAGTCAACTTTTCTGGCCTTGCGCTTGTCGCCTTCAGCTTCTTCATCAAAAAGAACCACTGGAATCATGCTGCCGTCCATTTCACCAATCAGCTGCTTGCCTTCTCCTACACATTCCTGACAATTTTTCAGGGAAGCTTTAGATTGCTCACTCATGCAGCGGGCGTGACCCAGGGTAATGGCTCGTACTGATGACTCAGGTACGATAACGCCATAATGCTCTTCCATTTTCTGTGAAGCTGTTGCAAAAGAACTGTCTGATGCAAAATCCACCAATCGCCGTTGTAACGGTAAAGAGTAGTCACGACAGTGGATATGGGCATTCTCGGAAAAAGGGCGTATACGATGCCCTGCAACGGTCAAGCATCGCTCACAGAGACGAACTTTGCCGTAAGTGGTCATCCAGTGGAGGTCTTTTTTTTAGTATTTGATTCAGAGTGAAGATCGTGGGCCTCTTCAAACTTTTGCTTCTCTTTATGGGCTCCCCAGTCCGTCAGAAGCTCATTCCCCAGTTCTTTAAGGTTTTCAATGACAGCTTCCTCTGCTTCATCAGCCCGGTCAAGATGACCGGACTTGGCTTCTACCAGACTGATCAATTCAGATACTCTTTTTTCAAGCTCTGGATGGGCAGCAAGTTTTTCCGCAAGGGTTTTGGAAGTAGACATGGAACGCATCGGGTGAAAAATGAACTCTTAGCATTATGGCCAAGTTCTGGGAAATTGCTGACCGGGGAACACTTTTAATTGCACCCGGTTTAAGGAGGAGGGTTGCAATTTTGCTGCGGATTGATACAGAGTAAAAAAGAGTGCCTGATCGAGCTTTTCTTAATGAGCTGTGCAGGTCGCCAGAATGCGCTTCTGGCAGTATGATGAGCCAGCTTAATTGGGATTACTGTATTGGAATTCACTGAATAACGGTTTTTTTTCAGAAAAAACAGTCAGGTACGTATGAGCTGGAACAGACAGGTCCGGAAAAAAAATTAGCACTCAAGGTATGGTTTCCCTTGACCGATTATTTCCTTGACCTTATATATTGAAGCAATTTTTAATTCCCGGCCTTTCTTGTTTCAGCATGAGTCTGCGTTAAAACGTGAGAAACATGAAGTGGACAGGTGGTTTGTGGGGTCATCAAATACGTTACCAGTGTACTTTGCAGGACTCACGCCGCTGTCAGACAGCTGAAACAATGGAGCAGATAACAGGATGTGTAAGGTAGCATGGGTAAGTCTCTAGTTATCGTCGAATCGCCAGCCAAGGCGAAGACCATCAACAAATACCTGGGCAAAGACTTTGTCGTGAAGTCGTCTGTTGGTCATATTCGTGACCTGCCTACGGCTGGTGGTGCCAAAAAGCCTGTTGACCCGAAAGCCCGTGCCAGGGCAGCAGCAGAAACCCGCAAGTTGTCTCCCGAGCAGAAGGTGCTTCACAAGAAGCGCAAAGCTAAAGAGCAGCTGATTGAACGTATGGGTATCGACCCGGAAAAAGGCTGGGAGGCTCGTTACGAGATCCTGCCCGGTAAAGAGAAAGTGGTCGATGAGTTACGTCGTCTGGCTGAAAATGCTGACACCATCTATCTCGCAACCGACTTGGACAGAGAAGGGGAAGCCATTGCCTGGCACCTGCAGGAAGCCATTGGTGGTGATACCAGCCGCTATCGCCGGGTCGTATTCAACGAGATTACCAAAAATGCCATCCAGGAGGCTTTTCAGGAGCCTGGAGCCCTGAACACAGATCGTGTGAATGCCCAGCAGGCACGTCGCTTTCTGGATCGTGTTGTAGGTTATATGGTGTCTCCGCTGCTGTGGGCGAAAATTGCCCGTGGACTGTCTGCAGGCAGGGTTCAGTCCGTAGCGGTGCGATTGATTGTTGAGCGTGAGCGTGAAGTCCGCAGCTTTGTCCCGGAAGAGTACTGGGAGGTTTTCTCTGACCTGAATGCAGGTAAAGACACTATCCGTTTTCAGGTAGTGAAAGACAATGGCAAGTCCTTTCGTCCTCAGAGCAAGGCAGAAACAGACAAGGTACTGGCACGACTGCAGAATGCCGGTTATCAGCTGACTGAACGGGAAGATAAACCCACTCGCAGCAAGCCTTCTGCCCCGTTCATTACCTCAACCCTGCAGCAGGCGGCGAGTACCCGTCTGGGATTCAGTGTCAAGAAAACCATGACACTGGCTCAGCGACTGTATGAAGCGGGTCACATTACCTATATGCGTACTGACTCCACCAACCTGAGTAAGGAAGCCGTGGAGAGTGCCAGAGACTTTATCCTGTCCAATCATGGTGACCGTTACCTGCCGGACTCACCCAATATTTATTCCAGTAAGGATGGCGCTCAGGAAGCCCACGAGGCGATCCGCCCGTCCAATGTGAAAGCTGAGCCTGGCTCATTGTCAGGGCTGGAAAAGGACGCTGAACGGTTGTATGACCTGATCTGGCGTCAGTTTCTGGCTTGTCAGATGGTACCGGCTGAATACCTGAGTACTACGTTAACCGTTCTGACTGAAGGGCTGGAGTTACGAGCTAAAGGCCGTACCCTGAAGTTTGATGGTTATACCAAAGTGATGAAGGCTATTTCCAAAAAAGGCGATGACCTTATTCTGCCCAAGCTGGATAAAGGCACTGCCCTGGCACTGGAAGCGCTTGATCCGAGACAGCTGTTTACCCGACCACCGGCACGTTTCAGCGAAGCGGCACTGGTTAAAGAGCTGGAAAAGCAGGGTATTGGCCGCCCATCGACCTACGCATCCATTATTTCCACGATTCAGGACCGGGGCTATGTATCCCTGAAGAATCGTCGTTTCTATGCGGAAAAAATGGGCGACATTGTGACCGATCGTCTGGTCGAGAGCTTCACCGAGCTGATGGATTACAACTTTACCGCACACATGGAGACCGATCTGGATGTGGTTGCAGAAGGGGGTAAAGACTGGAAAGGGCTGTTGAATGAGTTCTATGCAGGATTCAGTCAGAAGCTTGAGCATGCCGAAATGGAAGCAGGCGGTATGCGCAGCAACGATCCGTCGCCAACGGACATTGCCTGCCCTGAGTGTGGCCGGGATATGATGATCCGTACCGCAAGTACCGGCGTCTTCCTTGGCTGTTCCGGTTACTCCCTGCCTCCGAAAGAGCGCTGTAAAAGCACTATCAACCTGGTGCCGGGTGAAGAAGTTCAGGATGCTGATGATGAAAATGCAGAGGTTAACGCCCTGCGTGCCATGCACCGTTGTCCAAAATGCTCCACAGCGATGGAAAGCTACCTGATTGATGAGCAGCGTAAACTGCATGTTTGTGGTAATAACCCGGACTGCGATGGTTATGAGGTCGAGAAAGGTCAGTTCAAGATAAAAGGCTATGATGGCCCGATACTTGAGTGTGACAAGTGTGGCTCTGAGATGCAGCTCAAGAGCGGGCGCTTTGGTAAGTATTTTGGTTGCACCAACTCTGAGTGCAAAAACACCCGCAAGTTACTGAAAAGTGGTGAGGCGGCACCGCCCAAGATGGACCCGGTGCCTATGCCTGAGCTGAAGTGTGTCAAGGTCGAAGATCATTACATCCTGCGTGACGGGGCGTCCGGTCTGTTTCTGGCTGCCAGCCAGTTCCCCAAGAACCGTGAAACGCGTGCGCCGCTGGTGAGTGAACTGATACCACATCAGGCTGAGATTGATCCTAAATACCACTATCTGCTGGATGCGCCGCGTCAGGATTCGGAAGGAAATCCGGCTGTTATCCGCTATAGCCGTAAGACCAAACAACAGTACGTGATGTCAGAAACGGCTGGAAAGGCAACGGGCTGGAGCGCTACCTTCGAAGAAGGTAAGTGGATTGAGAAGCAAACTAAAAAGCGTGCCGCTAAAAAAACCTGAATGTCCTGACCTTACAAAGCCTCCGGCGCAAATGACGACGGAGGCTTTTTTCTTCAGATGCCATACATTAACGCATTGATTTGTGTAAACAGGGATTAATCATGTCGGACTGGTCTGCTAACACCAATAAAAGATTACACTTTGCCCGTATCCAACTCAATGCCTGGGAGTCAGCTGGGCATCAGGAAGCCCCCGCTTTCAGGGAAGGCTTTATACTGCAGCTGCAACTGGCCTGGCGATCATTGCTGGCTGAAATCCTGGAGTCCTATCGAGTTTCGTGTGAGGTGGCGCCATCGTTTACTGAAGCCCTGTCGCTGATCAGGGAGAAGGGCGAAGTCGCTTCTGAGTTTACACAGTTGGAAGCCCTCTTAGATAACAGCTGGTTAAAACAGCTGGAAGTATACTGGCAGGGTCTTTTTATTCCTTATCAGTATGAAGGGTTGCCACAGGGCGATGGCTTGATTCAGTTGGTCACTCAGGAAGAAGAGGGTGAAAACGCCAGCCTGACTGTAGACGGTGGAAAGGATTGTTTGAAGCGATTTAAAGAGCTGGTGGGGCATTTCCGGAATTTCAACCTTGAATGGTAGTAAACACTCTTTAGCAGATGTTTATTGATGTCAGTCAAAAAGGAAAACGTATTTAAAATACCTCGACATGAAACCGGTTACATTTCTGTTGCAACTCCGATATAGTGAAATCCGGGAATGAGAAACAACCAAGACGAGGCCATTCAGATGACAAAAATTATGCTGTGCTGTTCAGCTGGTATGTCTACCAGCATGTTGGTTAAAAAAATGCGAGAGGCTGCCGCTGAGCTGAACCAGGACATTGAAATTGATGCGTATGGAGCAGGTCAGTTTGATGAAATGGTTAAGGAGTTTGACGTGGTTCTACTAGGGCCACAGGTCAAGTATATGCTCAATGACCTTAAGAGCCGTGCTTCAGCTTACAATGTTCCTGTAGAAGCCATCACACCACTGGACTATGGAACAATGAATGGCTCTAAGGTTTTGCAGTATGCATTGTCGCTGACAGCCTGAGAGGATAAAGCCCGGACCCCTCTCCTGTCTTATGGTTCGGGCTTTATTTAGTAGAGTTTGATCTGTCTCTCATTATTAATTTATCTTCCTGTCACCAACTTGAATTTTTCGTTTTTATGATTCAGTCTGTTGCCTCGGTAAATACGGAGTGAATCTTTATGTCTGCACCGCCTTTGGAAATTGTTGAACTCAGGACGGGAGAAATCGTACTGCGTCGTAGTGACGATCCAGATGCCGAACCGCTGCTGACCCTGAAGTTTTCTGACGAAGCTCACAGTTGCCTGCTGGAAGACTATCTGCAGGTGGCTAAAGCGATGTTTGATGCCGGGATGCTGGAGCTGGCAGCGGTTACCAGTCCACACCGGAATGAAGATGACACCTGCGAACACCGGGTACTGCACTGACCCGCATTTTCCTCGCAAGCTTTCAGGCCGCATCCCTGCTTCTGATGGTCAGGCAGTTACACTGTCCGCTGCGGGCAGCATCTTCGAGTTTGGAAAGCTCTTCCTGATCCATCTGGTTTATCCAGCTGATCACGGTATGGCTGGTGCCACAGGCAAGAGCCTGGTAAGTGAGATCCAGTGGCTGCTTGCGGCTGGCGCGGTTGAGTACCCTGACATTGCAGCTGCTGATACCCTCTGACTTTAGCCACTTAATGGTTTGGGTAGGGTTGTTGTCAGACAGGATCAGGGTGAGCCAGCGCTGTTCTTCTTCGTTGGCCAGCTTGGACAGGACTGGGGATAGAAACAGCCCTGACTGCCAGGCAGGGCCGGACAGAATCAATTCATTCACTCTGGGTTTATCTGATCCCCTTGAACGGGATGTAACTGTGTGCGTTCGCATAACCTTCCTCCTCCACGAATGTCATCAGTGCCTGATTACACCGACACTCAAGCCTTCAATGGCAAACAGGTCCTGAGTCAAATCGACGACAATGGTTTCAAACTCTTCGTTTTCGGGGTGCAGCAGTACGGTGTTCTTTTTTTTCTCAAACCGTTTAACGGTGACTTCATCGTCAATGCGTGCCACAACTACCTGACCATTACGCACGTCAGTTGTCTTGTGAACCGCCAGCAGGTCGCCATCAAGAATGCCGATGTCTTTCATGCTCATGCCTTTAACACGCAGCAGAAAGTCAGCTCTGGGGGTAAAAAAGTCGCCTTTGAGTTGCAGGTGGTCTTCAATATGTTCCTGCGCCAGAATCGGACTACCAGCAGCCACCTGACCAACCACCGGAAGGCCGTCAGTATTGGCAGCATCAGGAATACGGATGCCACGGGACGCTCCGGGGGTCATCTCAATAGCGCCTTTGCGCGCCAGGGCTCTCAGGTGTTCTTCAGCAGCATTAGGGGAGCGGAAGCCGAACGTTTTGGCAATTTCAGCCCGTGTTGGTGGAAAACCGGTACTTTCGATATGGGATTTGATGAGTTCCAGTATTTCAGACTGTCGTTTGGTGAGCTTGATCATGATGGTTAATCTGTTTTTATATACAGTGACTGTAATTATATACAGTAATTCTGCTGTTTCAAGCTGTATATCACTGATCGTATCTGTTTCGGCCTATTTTCTTGACAGCGATTCTGTTTAAAACGAAAGTATTAAACAGCTGTTTGAAACTCGGAGAGTACAGGCATGGGACAGGGATATACGGTTACAAAAATTCTTGATGCGGCGGAAGCGCTCTTCGCTGAACATGGCTTTGCGGAAACTTCGCTAAGATCGATTACGGGCAAGGCCGGGGTTAACCTTGCGGCAGTCAATTATCACTTTGGGTCAAAGAAAGCCCTGATTCAGGCAGTGTTTGCCCGTTACCTGGACCCATTTGCAGCCAACCTGCAGAACAGTCTGGATGCCCTTAAGGATGAGCCACCTGAACTGGAGGCTGTGCTTAACCTGCTGGTTGACCAGATCATAGCGGTCCAGCCGCGACACGATGATGACCTGTCAACCTTTATGAAGCTGTTAGGGCTTGCCTACAGTCAGAACCAGGGACACCTTAAACACTATCTGACAGAAGCTTATGGCAAAGCTTTTCACCGTTATTATCTGTTACTGAAAAGCGCCTGCCCGACATTACCGCCTGCGGATATGTTCTGGCGCACCTACTTTATCCTGGGTTCTGCTGTTTTCACCATGTCCGGTGTGGAAACTCTTCAGGCTATTGCCAAACGCGATTTCGCGATAGAAGATTCTATGGTGACGATCCTGCGGCGCATGGTACCGTTTATGGCGGCAGGTCTGCGAGCGCACTCTTGATTTCGCGCACCGGATTTCGCTCACCTGATTGATAGTCTGGTTATGCCGATAACCGGATAGTGTTAATAAAAGGCTGAATGATTGTGCATATAACGGTTCATATTCCCAGTCAGGAACTGATTCTTAGTCAGGACGATGGTCAGCGTATTCATTACCCTGTGTCTACAGCCAGTAAAGGTACAGGCCAGCAGGAAGGCAGCTGGCAAACCCCCCTGGGCCGGCATGTGATTCGTGCCAAAATCGGGAGTGGCCTGCCAGAACACGCCGTATTTGAAAGTCGTCGTTTTACCGGGGAAGTGTATTCTGAGGCGTTAAAGGCAAAGTATCCGGGTCGTAAAGACTGGATACTGTCCCGTATTATGTGGTTAAGTGGACTGGAGCCGGGTTTTAATCGCCTGGGAAATGTCGATACCATGCGACGCTACATCTATATTCATGGTTCGCCGGATACTGCTGAAATGGGTAAGCCCGGCTCCAGAGGGTGTATAAGAATGCATGGAGCCGACATTATCGACCTGTATGACCGGATTCCTGCAGGTACGACGATTGATATTCTTGAGGATTAGTGTGGACTTTCCACAGAGCTATCTATGAGCTATCCAGGGGGCTATTAATGAGGCTATCAATGAAACAAGGTGTTCTGATCGTTGATCTGCCGGGAACTGAACTGACCAGTGCCGACCGGGATTTTCTGGCACATACCGGTATTGCCGGAGTGTTGCTGTTTGCACGAAACTATTCCAGCCGTGACCAGTTACAGGCCCTGGTTCAGGATATACGACAGGTACGTTCCGACCTGATTATCATGGTGGATCATGAAGGTGGTCGGGTGCAGCGATTTAAGGACGGGTTTGTGCGCTTGCCGGCAGCCGGGCAGCTGTCGCGTTACTATCAAAGAGATCCTCAGGGCGCTTTGAAGCTGGCCAGAGATACCGGCTGGCTGATGGCGTCGGAACTACTGGCCATGGATGTCGATCTGAGTCTGGCTCCTGTGCTGGATCTTGATCTGGGTAAAACCGATATTGTCGGGGATCGTGCATTTGGTTCGGAACCTGAACAGGTCATTCAGCTGACAACCGCCTGGATTGAAGGAGTCAGGGAAGCTGGAATGGCCTGCGTGATAAAACACTTTCCGGGGCATGGCAATGTTGACGGGGATTCTCATCTGATTCTGCCCGAAGATAATCGTTCTTTTGATGAGATTTCTGCCAGCGATATGCTACCTTTCAGGGAAATCATAGGGCAGGGTGCTGATGCGGTGATGCCTGCCCATATTGTGTTTTCTGAAGTCGACGATCAGCCTGCCGGATTTTCCCGTCGCTGGTTGCAGGACATTCTGAGAGATCAGCTGGGTTTTTCAGGTGTCGTTATCAGTGATTGTCTGACGATGGAAGGGGCAGCCTCTGCCGGGAGCTTCCTGAATCGTGTTGAACAGGCTCTGACGGCAGGTTGTGACCTGCTTATTCTCAGCAGCAGGATTGGAGCCATGGAAGTGTTGCCCGAACTGGCACGGTTAAGCCGCCAGCACTCGGATATTTCAACGCTTAAGGCTTCTGTCGCCGTGGACTATGAGGAATTGATTGCTTCTGAGCGGTACCTCTCCTGCAAGGATCGAATTGATTATCTGCGTCAGCGTTATGGCTGATTAAGAACGGACTGATACTGTTATCCGGAATGTGCGTAATCAGGACTATTTTCCGAGGGGGCGTTTGCACCGTTGATGGTGCGAAAGGCTGTGTCGCTATACCAGTGTGCCTTCAAAGCTTCCATAGGTAGCCTCAGTTACAGTGGTTAATGGGGGAGGGGAAGCCGGAGAAAAGCATTTTAAAACTTCTGACTGGTAAGAGGAGCCCATGACCGTTACGGTTACAGACTCAGGGAAAAATGACTGGTCACTTGTTACTCTTACCGGAAAAGGGTAAGTGTTCGAGTCGGTATCAATGACCCCAATACTAGCATTAACTCCCCAGGGCAGAGTCAGGTTTGCAGTTAGGTATTGATCAAAAGGGTTGCGGATAACATAGCCTACAGCTTCACTTTTAAATCGGATCTGGAATGGAATATTAGGAGGACGGCGTAACATTAGCTCTACCTGTATTTGTACCTTCAGAAAAGGAACATCATACTGCTGCATTTGACAAGTACCAATGATAAAAAACTGACTGAAACCGATAGTCGTTTGACCGTCAGGGTTGCGGGTAGCTTGTGAATGTCAGTCTGTCCTTATAATTAAGGTCATTCCGGTATTTAAGCCTGAACCGCTTATGCCGATAGCTCAGGCATGAATATTCTTATTGTTGAAGATGCCAAAGACCAGCGTCTGATGCTGTCAGTGGTGTTACGCAAGAAAGGTCACCAGGTACTCGAAGCGGCAGACGGCAAAGAGGCTCTGGCGATATTGCAGCAGGATAAAACGGTCAGGATTGTGATCAGTGACTGGATGATGCCGGAAATGGATGGCATTGACCTGTTGAAAGCTATCCGTGGCAGTGAGATTGAACATTACACCTACTTTATTCTGCTAACGGGCAAAACGGAACGGGAAGCCGTTGTCGAAGGTATGAACTGCGGTGCGGATGATTTCCTCACCAAGCCTGTGAATTTCGAGGAGCTGGATGCGCGGCTTAATGCCGGTCTGCGGATTATTCAGCTGGAAAGCACCCTGGAAGAGCGAAACCGGCAGATTTCCAGGGCGATTGAAATTATAGAAAAAGATCTTGAATCCGCTGCCGCCACTCAGGCCGGATTACTCTGTCAGCCAGCCACTATTCAGCACGTCAGCTTTAACTGGTTTTTCCAGCCCAGTCGTATTCTGGGTGGGGATATGTTTGGTTATCAGGCACTGGATGGCGAGCATGTCAGCTTTTATCAGCTTGATGTGGCAGGGCATGGTATACCGTCGGCACTGTTCAGCTTTACCCTGAATAATATTATGTCTGAAACCTCAGACAGAGGCGGCATTGTTAAAGACTTTATGGATAAGTCGCCGTTCTATAAGGTTCGCCCTGTAGAAAGAGTACTGGTCAGTCTGAACCGGCGATTTCAGGCTACTGCGGAGTCGATGCTCTATTTCACCATTGCCTATGGGCTGATTAACAGTCGTACCGGACAGGTGCAGATATCACAGGCAGGGCATCCGCCCCCGTTATGGTTACAGATTTCACAATCCAGGGTTGAACCCGTATCCGGAGGGGGGGTTCCGATTGGCATGATGCCGGATATGGAGTATGAATCGACCAGCATCCAGTTGCAGCCCGGTGACCGTCTGTTCCTTTATTCTGATGGTATAACGGAGTGTGAGAACGGCAGTGGCGAACAGTTTGGACAGGATCGTCTGCTGACGTGTCTGAAGGACAGTTTTTCTGATAATCTGGAACAAGCCGTTAAACGGGTCGAACAGCAGGTCAGAGACTGGAATCAAGGCGAAACATTTGAAGACGATGTCACTTTCCTGATTCTGGAATGGAAACCTTGAATAGCCTGGGAGGAAACCATGGCATTTGAAACACGTGAAGAGGGCGTTTTTACAGTGGTTCTGGTCGACGAGAGTCGGCTGGATGCTTCGATTGCTGAGTCATTCAAAGTGTTCCTGTTTGACCAGATTGATTCGGGGAAGGAGAAAATAGTAGTAGATCTGTCCCAGGTTCGATTCATGGATAGCAGCGGTCTTGGCTCTCTTGTCGCCGGGCTGAAGAAAACAGCCGGTTCCGGTTTATTTGCGCTGGCTTCTGCCCAGCCTGCGGTTAAAGACCTTTTCGACCTGACGTCTATGGATAAGCTGTTCTCATTGCATGATAGTGTTGCGGATGCTGTCCAGGGGGACTGAGTATGCCTGATTCCAACCAGCTGCTGAGATTACAGATCGACAGCCAGCTTTCTAATACGACCCTGGTGGCAATGGCAGTAAGAGGCGTATGTGCCATGACGACTTTGTCACCCGTAGAAATTAACCGCCTGGAGTTGTGTCTGGTAGAAATTGTCAATAATGCCATTGAACATGCCTATGGCAATGAGGCAGGGCATCCTGTGGAGATTTGTGTCGGGCTGGAGAAAACCAGCATGAGCATATCGGTCAGCGACTGGGGAACCTCTATTCCCAGTGATGTCATCGATAGCCAGGAGCCAGAAGAGATTAACCCCGATCATCCTGAAACCTGGTTGTGCAGCGGTCGGGGGCTGCATATTGTCAACAAGCTGATGGATGATGTCTCCTATGAGACAGAAGAGGGCAAGAACAGCTTTATTATGAGCAAAGCCCTCAGACACTAACCGCCCTCAGTTTTCAGGGGGTGGTTCTGTTTTTTCGCATCCTCTGTTCCTGTTTTTCCAGCTCAAGCTTCTGTTGTTCAATCTGTTGCTGGATCTGCTGTTGTTGCAGTTGTTGAATCTGTTGCTGCTGTAGTTGATTGAGTTGTTCCTGCTGCATTTTCAATTGTTCCTCCTGAAACGCAGCCGGATCCCTGAAGTCCGGTATTTGCTGACGAGGCTTATCGCAACGTTTGTCGACCGTTAATCCTGCCAGATAGTTGTAGCGCTGACGGAAGGCATCAATCTCAATCTGTTCTGCCTGGCTGAGATCCATAAAGAACCATGGTACTAAAAAGAAAGCACCTGCTACGCCAAGAGCAACATTTTTTCCGGTTTTGTCGGTTTTGGGTACCAGTCTTGATATTTCCAACTCGATAAACCTTAATTCGCTTTCCAGGGCTGCACAGGAACGATTTTCATCGCCATACTGGCGAATCGTCACAGGGTGTGCGGTTCGACCTGCGCAGCCAGACAGTGTGGCTGAAACAAATAGAATGCACAGGCCAAAGATAATGGTTTTGTTGTGGACTGACATAAAGCTCTTGAATTAATTGTTAGCTGAACAAGGATAGTACATATACTATTTATTGCTCACTACTTATCGCTCACTATGAGATTTGGCTTTCTGTCAAAGCTATTCTTTGTTCCGTAGTCAATCAAAACTGAAAAGCCTCGCAATTTCCTCAGCTTTCGCCATGCCTCCGTGGTAGTCAGGGTTTACAGCTAAACGAAGTCGGGATGGACCGAGCGCAACTCGCGGGAACCATATTGCCTGTTGCGGATTCGGAAACTGATCAGACCATACACATCCTACAACGTCTGAATCAAAAATTGGGTGGGTAAATCTTACGTTACATGAGCGCAGCTGGTGCGACTCCAGATACCTGTAAGATCTCGGCATATTTGGCTGCTCTTCTAATATGCCGCCGTAGTCCATGGCATCGATAAGGTAAACAAATATCCTTGGGCATTGACTTTGAACTATTGTATAACCAGCCGCTATTGCACTCAGGCTGGTCAAAACACCTCCTGATATCGAGCCCCGACCCTGACTTTGAGACTGTCCAACATTAAAAGGCGACTCTATTTGAAAGCCTTTTCGAAAAAGATCATAAGGGAGACCGATGTCCGCTTTAAAAACATAACCAGAAAAGTAGCTTTTTATCCCCATTGACTGACTGCTGCGAGCGGTTATGAACCTGAAAGTGAGCTTTCGGCACCTGACTTACGCATAGACGCGCTCTCATTTGAACTCCTCAAACAGGCTTAGCACAAATTGTAGTTAATAACGGGTCTGTTGAGCTGACTTTTTGAGCGATCAAATAATACCAGTTCCACCCGCAGAACATGAATTGCGTAGCCATTCTGGACCCTATACGGGGGCATATTTTCTGACTCGTTGTTCAGGTGCTTTCGTGCGAAAAATATGAATTTTTTTCTTCAGTGCTAATGAGGGAACAGTCTGGCCGATAAATACCAGACCTGCCCCCTGATCTACTTGCTGGAGATATTGATGAAAAAACTGTTGCTAGTTTCCCTGTTAGCCTTGCCCGTCAGTCTTGTTGCCAAACCATCAAAAGATGAAACCGTCCGGACAGGCTCAAAGCCATTAATCAACTCGTCGATTCAGTACGGCATGATGGCCAGTGCTTACCTGAGCAGCCCGGTGGGTATGGTGGTAGAAGGTTATCGCTATCAGTTGCGGAGTCTTTACCTTGCCTACCTGGAGAAAAAGATTCAGGAGCCGGGTAATACTGTGAGTACCATCAATGAACAGCTGCTGTCTGAGTGGATGATGCGGTTGGGGCGTGAAAACGTCGCCCCGGATGTTCTGGTCAAGGTGAAAGCGGATCTTGAAGATAAAATTCGGGACTGGTCAGCTAAACGCATGGCGGGTCGTCTGAGTGACTTTGGTTCCTCACAGGAAGCGTTGCAAACCATTAAAGAGCGTATTGTTGCCTGTGGTGCCAATATACGCCTTTCGTCCAGTAATGAAGACAAGCGGCAGGCGTGTCATGGTATAGAACAGGTAACCCGTAATATTAACGAGGTGCCGGAATCACCTGAAGACCTGTCAGTTAAAATGCAGAAGCTGATTTACCCTTATATAGACCATCTGGCGCAGTTGAAACAGCTTGAATACTATCAGGCGTTCAGGGAAGCCCGTCAGCAGTTCAGGGTCATGGTCAGCAACATGATTGAGCAGGGCTACTCTGCCCAACAACTGGCTGAGCTGCTGGATTTTGCCGGGGTTGATTACCCGATTGTTTACGACAACCTGTTTACCTTTGCATTGCGTAATCGAGATGAAAACGTGGACAGCCCTGCCGAAGTAGTGGTGCATTAAAATTTTGACTGGAGCAGGCGTTGTAAAAGGGTATTCCTAATCAGTAGAATACCCTTTTATTTTATTGAGCTGTAATTTATGGCATTGAAAGCCACTATCTTCAAAGCGGAAGTGCAGATTGCTGATCTTGACCGTCACTATTATCAGACACACAACCTGACCATTGCCCGCCACCCTTCCGAGACCGATGAGCGTATGATGATTCGTCTGCTGGCTTTTGCCCTGCATGCTGATGAGCATCTGTCGTTTACTAAAGGGCTCAGTACTGAGGATGAGCCGGATATCTGGTTAAAAAATTACAGCGAAGAGATTGAACTCTGGATTGATCTTGGACAGCCCGATGAAAAGCGTATTCGCAAAGCCTGTGGCCGGGCACAGAGCGTGGTGCTCTACAACTATGGCGGCAATACCAGCGATATGTGGTGGCAGGTTAACCGTGATAAATTCAGCCGGTTTGAAAATTTGCGGATTTTTAATCTGAACCAGGAGCAGACTCAGCTGCTGGCAGAATTTTCCCAGAGATCCATGCAGCTGAATATGACCATTCAGGAAGGACACGTACTGCTCAGTGACGGTGAGTGCAGCCTTGATCTGGTGCTTGAGCAGCGCATGTAGATACTTTTTACCCCGGATTACCCCGGATTACCCCGGATTACCCCGGATTAAAGATTATTACGCAATCCCATGGCTTCCGGATGAGGCGCCAGGTAGTACTGGTTCTGTATATACTCGCTGCCGTGGACTTCAACAAAATGTTTTAACACGGTTAGTGGCACAATAAGCGGAATGCTGCCGGTGCGATAATTCTCGATCTGTTTCAGCAGTTGCTGTTTGTCAGCACTGCTGATGGATTTCTTCAGATAACCGAGAATATGCAGAAGCACATTGGTATGGGACTTACGGTTCACCCTCTTTTTCATCAACGTCATAAACTGTTCAAAATAGTCCTCAGACATCTTCTCAAGAGGAATCGTTTTACCTTTCGCAACCAGCTGGCCCAGCACAACATACGCCTGCTGGTCATGAGCCATTAACTGGTATTTGTAGCGAGCGTGAAAATCTCCCACCTTCTTATAAGTCAGGTCTGTCAGAACATCCTGATGCCAGTGATGATACGCAATCACACGATTGATAAAGTTTTCCCGCAAGACGGGGTCGTGCAGACGGCCTTCTTCCTCAATGGGCAGTAAAGGTCTGGCTTCCATCAGGGCTCTGGCAAACATACCCGCTTCACTTCTGCCCAGGGGAGAGCCGTTCTCATGGTAGACCTTGACGCGTTCCATACCGCAGCTGGGTGATTTCTGCATAAGGATGTAGCCACTGATGCCATCAAGCTCAGCCGCTTTCTGCCTGCCATAGTCATAGAGCTGATCCGTGACGTCTAATGTGGGGTCGTCGGTGCCTTTGACGCGATAGTGGTCCATATCGCCTACCAGGCGGATGGGTTTTCGGGGGATGGGCAGGCCAATGCCGACTTCCGGGCAGACTGGCACAAAATCAAAATATTGAGATAAAAGGTTCGTGCAGTAGGATGATTTTTTATGGTCGCCGTTATAACGGACTTTTTGTCCCATCAGACAGGCACTGATGCCAAGGCTGATCTCTTTTTTATATTCCGGAAGTGAGACAATAGCCATAAACGGGTCCCCCTGTATTAATCATCAGATTCAGTGTAATCGACGCTGGAGGAATAGAGAAACAAATAATGTTGATTGTGCGCCTGCAGGCAGACGCACGTACTTTTAGAAACAATTGGTAGGGCGGGGCAGACCTGCGATCAGAGCCGCCAGTTTCGCAGGGCTTTCAGGAAACAGTTGCATCAGGTAAAGGCTGTTGCCTTTCTCCTTCCCAAGATGCGTGGCAATGTATTTAACAAAGGGACGCTGGCTGGGGGCGTGTTCAAATTCGGCATAGAACTGGCGCAACAGGTGGATAACCTGCCAGTGTTCATCCGTCAGGACGACGTTATGGTTGGCCGCCAGCTGATGGGCAACCGTTTCGTTCCAGTGGGTAAGGTCGGCCAGATAGCCGTCTTTATCAAGAATCAGGTCAGTCATTCGCTAAAAGGTTCAGGGTTAGTGCCAGCCCAGGACTTTATCGTGAGCTTCAGTCAGTTCAACAAATCCGTCGTAGTCTACCGCAGTAATATTCAGGTCGTCGCGGTTGCTGACTCCCCGGGCCAGGACATCGGCTTCCAGTACGTAGACAGGAATGTCCAGAATCACCTCCCTCAGAACATCACTGGCTTCGAACAGAGCGTATACTGCGTCTTCAATAAGCAGTATGGCGTCGCCCAATAATAAAGAGCGCAGGCATAATTCCAGCGCCTGACCGGTTTTGTTAACAGTATGCAGGGTAGACATCAGAAGTTTAACACCTTGTCATGTTGGGTGATAAAAGGAGCCAGCGCGCCTTCTTCCAGTAATGTAAAACCGTCAACCAGCTGGTCTTCCGTAATGCCGCGCTCCTGTAAAGACTCTGAATCAACAAAGATGGTTTCAATACCGTACATGGGCAAGGCTTTCAGCATCGCAGCCAGGCTCTTTCGGGATAGTTGCTCAGGTGACTGGTTGTCGAGCAGCTGGTAGACCGCATCACCCATAAGCAGCAGGGAGGTATCCAGGTCATAAGAGGCTGATACCAGTGCTGCATCCAGAGCCTCGCGGGCATTTTGTCCATGGTAAGGCGCGCGTGTGGAGATAATGCAAACAGATGGATTCATGGTTCACCTTAACTGCCAAAGGTTATAAAACGGTCGGCTTCCAGACCGGCATCAATTAACTGACCAAGACCGGATAGCTGGTGGACGTCTGACAGATTGTGTGCCGGGCGTTCATAACGCTCGGCTTCGCTGGCATCAATAATGCCTCTGCGCAGGGCTGCTGCTATACAGACAACACTGTCGAGCCGGTTTTCCTGAATAAACGATTCCCACTCTGCCGGCAAGTGTTGTTCATCCTGTGGGGGAGAGGCCAGTGTCGTTGCTGTGTGAACACCATCCTGATAAAAGAACAGTCGATGAATGGAATGCCCTTTGGCGATCACAGCTTTGGCAAACTGAAGGGCGGTTTGTCCAGCCTGGCTGGTGGCCGGGGCTCCGTAAATTGCCAGAGCGTATTTCATAATAGAGTTCCTGAAGAACTTTGTGCACATAAAAAAAGCCCTGTCATGGACAGGGCCAGCGGATTAACTCAGTTAACCGTTTAGTCGTCTGCAACACCCAGCAGATGCAGCAAGGCGGTGAACAGATTATAGATATTCAGGTACAGGGAAACCGTTGCCCGAATATAGTTGGTTTCGCCACCATGAATGATACGGCTGGTATCAAACAGAATAAGGCCTGACATCAGCACGACAATACCGGCAGACAGTGCCAGCTGACCGCCGGGAATGCTGAAGAACATCATGGCGATGCTGGCCACCAGGGCAACTACCAGGCCGACCATCAGGAAACCACCCATGAAAGAGAAATCTTTACGGGTTGTCAGTACATAGGCAGACAGTGCAAAGAAAACAATGGCTGTACCGCCCAGAGCCTGCATAACCAGGGAGGGACCATTACTCAGGGCCAGATAATAGTTGAGCAGTGGGCCAAGCGATGCGCCCATAACACCGGTGAAGGCAAAAATGGCGATGATGCCGTTGGCGGACTCTGCGGTTTTATGAACCACGAACAGCAGGCCAAAGCCAACCAGGGTTAAAATCAGCGAGGTCATGTGGCCAATATTCATGGCCATGGCGATACCGGCTGTGACGGCGCTGAACAGCAGCGTCATGCCCAGTAACATATAAGTATTACGAAGGACTTTATTAATTTCGATACCCGTACCCGACTGGGCAACGGCCGAAGCGAGGGTAACTGGCTTGCGTTCCATATCATTGTTCTCCACATTGGGGATATAAAGCAGTATACCAAAGCCTGAGACTGGGGCTATAGCTTTGAAACTGTGATAATTTGTAAAAATGTGACTGATCAATCATTGTTCATCGGCCTGTAATTATTCCTGCCCGGCCTTACCGTTAATATATTCTTTGATATCAAGGGTTTGACAGCAAAAGGATTTAAGGTAATATTGCTCTCGTTGCTGCGGAGGGATGGCTGAGCGGTTGAAAGCACCGGTCTTGAAAACCGGCGTAGGTTAATAGCCTACCCAGGGTTCGAATCCCTGTCCCTCCGCCATATTTTACAGGCAGCATGCAAAACAATATTGTTTTCTTTACAGTATTGTTCTCTGCGGAGGGATGGCTGAGCGGTTGAAAGCACTGGTCTTGAAAACCAGCGTGGGTTAATAGCCCACCCAGGGTTCGAATCCCTGTCCCTCCGCCACTTTATTTTAAAAGTCTCAGTAATATTGCTTTTTATAGCAGTGTTATTCCCTGCGGAGGGATGACTGAGTGGTTGAAAGTACCGGTCTTGAAAACCGGCGTAGGTTAATAGCCTACCCAGGGTTCGAATCCCTGTCCCTCCGCCATTTTCTCTATTACCAGTATCCACTTCTTCAGCTGCCTTCAGTGTCCGGGCTGCATTCCACCAACGTCTCCCCTGTTCTTTAGCCGCATTGCGTTGGAAAGTCATAACCACTGGTGAAGACGACATCGATATCCGGTGTATTTGCGGCTATATCTTCGTCAAGAATATGGGTTCCCTCATTGACCAGTGCCAGAACACAGCGTTTTACAAAAAAAGAAAATTTGATTCCCCTCCCTCGAATTCAAAATTGAGACTCTTAAGCTCAATGCGAAAAGCAGAGTGCATTCAACAGCAAAAGAACCTTGGTTACAAGAATCTGAACTTTACTCTTGGCGTACCGATGCTAACTGGAAAAAGTCTGTCAGAGAGGTTGAGTCTGCATTAGTCATTGATAATGTGGTGGGGCGCTGTTCAGTTAAGCAGTTGATAAACCCAGTGGCCTGCAATTTTTTCATTGAACTCAACAATGCCCGTTAACAGCTCCGCCTGATCATTTTCTATCAGTGCCATTAAGCAGGGGCGCTTTGCACAGGGTGAACTCACCAAAGCGATGATTAACAGCGTCCAGTGTCGCCAGCAGCTGGTCTTTGCGGGAATGGTCTTCACTGAACAGTTCGCTCTGGCTGTCTTTGAGTCGGGGGGCCAGGGCTCCGATATGAACCAGGTGTGCGCCACGACCATCCCAGTAAACATCCAGAAAAAAAACAGCCAGAGCCATAATCTGGTCACCATCCGCCGTTGGGTGGAGGCTTTGCAGCTTGCGATGAATCCAGCCCCGGTGGGTATTAATACCAATCGCACAAAATAACCATTCGATAACCGCCCAGCTCCGAAAGCAGAGGCTGGCTATTCGACCAGTCTCTGCAACCAGCTTATTCCAAGAGTCGCAACAGGCATCGACAATACTTTCATAGCTTTCAAAGCACCTGTTGGACAAATCGTGTTCGCGTAACCACTCCCACAGTTGCTCTGCGCTGTTCAGCTCCGGTGAATAGGGTGGTAGGTGAATCAATGTCAGGTTTGAGTATTCTGGTAGCTCTTTTGCCACATGATACCCAGCTCTATCAATGATCACGACCGCATGCCTTCCAGCAGGTGTCGCTCTTGAAATTTCTTTCAAATGTAGCCCTATGCACTGGCTATTAACATTGGGCAAAACCAGTGCAACGCCCCTATCTCTTGCTGGACAGACGGCACCGCCCAGTCGTAGCAATAGCCGCTGTTAATTTCTGCTAAAGGTATACGCCATATCTGGCATATCTGCCGGGTCACTCCATGAAAGACCATCCTGGCCACCGTTCTGAAAAGGTTGTTGATGTTTTTTTATCAATGTCATCAGGCCTGACTCTGGTGTGTTATGATCCACCTTTTCTGACCTTTTGGTCAACTCAATCGTAACAGTGCGGCTGGGTATGGACGTCCGGGCACGTGGTGGCAGAGCAGGCTGGGTGCCCGGATATTGATTGACTACCGTGGGCTGGTTAATCCTCTGACCCGGAGGGTGACGGATTCTGATGTCTGTCAGACAGTAAGAGCCCTACATTCTCTCTGTCTTGGTAATGGGTCATTCCCAGCCATTGATCGTCAGAATGGTAAACCTGCACCACCTTCTCTCTGGTATCAATCGCCTTTTGCACAATGTCAGGCAACAGAAGTTCTTCCTTGTTTGCACCGGCCAGATTTTGTTTCTGACGCGTTAAAAATGTCACAAATTCTTCTTCTATCAGTGCAAAAATATCCGGTTGTAACCCCCAGACGTTCATGGAAACCGGTTGCTCATCAGAAAAAGCGGCGGCGGGCTGACCGGCAGGATTCCCTTCTATTCCTCCGTGTTCCTGCTGTTTCAGGTTAAAATGCTCTTCCACCCTGACCAGCTGGTGGTCTTCATTAATGCGGCAGATACCACGATTAACACTGCCATTGTCGGAAAGGGTTTTATGAAGCGGGTAGGTGACCATTGCCCAGTTTTTACCGGCTGGCAAGGCCTTCATTATTTCAGTAAACACATTGGAACCATAATAATCATCAGCATTCAGCACCATAAATGAACCCTTTACAACCTTTCTGGCAGCCCATACCGCATGGGCGGTTCCCCAGGGACGGGTTCGCTCTGGCAACTCATCTAACTGGAAGCCGGGAGGAAGATCATCCAGTGTCTGATAGGCGATTTGAACGTCAATACCGTCTGGCAGTTTGGAAATGATGTTATCCTGTACATCCTGTTCCAGTTCTTCGCGGATAATCAGCACCACTTTTTTAATACCTGCCGCAGCGGCATCCCTTATAGTGACCTCCGGTAGAGTCTTGTTGATATAGGGCAGAATATCCAACTGTTTAGGGAACCCGTATCGGGACCCTTTCCCGGCCGCCATGATCACCAGTGTTGGAGGTGGCAGGGGGGTAACTTTCTGACCAGCAGCATTTGTCCTCTCATTTTGAGGGTCTTTCACCCCTTCGGTAGTCGCATCGTTGTTCTGTGAAGTGTCTGAGGTTGGTGTTGTATCACTGTTTAACTCAGAGCCATCCTGCGACGGTTGGTCAGAAGATGCAGTCGTCGAAACCTGTTTGTCACTGGCCTGATTGGGAACGCTGATAACACCCGGAATATGGCCTTTGTATGCCTGAAAAAACTGATTCACCAAAAGCTGTTCCATCAATACGGCAGGGGCAGGAATACCAACGAACTCCCCTTCAACATCGAGAAGCAGTCGATGCAGCCATAAATACACATGATTCAGCGCCAGGTAGTGGCTACTTCCGGCAATGTCCTGATCCGAGCGCCACAGCCACAGCGTATTACGGATTCGTTGCAGCAGCAGCTCGTGAAATTGTGGGTTTTGCAACCGGGCTTCCACCCACTGAATATCTTCAGGGCTCAGTACAATCTGTTCACCATTAACCCTGACAACAACAGCCACTTCAGAATCCTGACCGTGAGGTACTGCAAACATCATCAGGTTATCGCCAGACAACTTATCGCCAGACAAGACTGGATTCCCTCTCATACCCCCTTTTTTGGGTTTGCCAGGAAAATCGAACGGATCATGGTTGCCGCCATAATGATTAATCAGTTCAGTGTTACTGCCTGCGCCAGTCTCTGGCCACTCCAGCACCATGGGAATCAGCTCTGGCTTTTGCTCAGGCAAGAGGCCAGACAGCAGCTTTTTTGAGCCTGGTTTCAGGGGAGGTTGACGAACACCTTTATCTGAAAGCGCATACAGGCAGTTTTCTTTCATCGAACGGGGAACTTCGAATATGGCGCTCCCCCGACGAATGCCCAATGCCCGACGTTGCCCGTCAGGCAATGTTTGCCATTCCAGTTCGCTCGTGCTTTTTACCAGCCTCACTGTTGGGTTTGAACATTGATAGAATTGCTGTCCTTTGAACCAACTGACATAAACCAATGTATTATTCGGGTTATTGGTTAAATCATGAAGGTTAGAGAAGTTTTTTATCGGTTGAATAGAGGGCGGGAGACGTGTGTTATCTGCCCGGGCATGTGTCAGACAAGATAAGAGAACAATAAGGCAACCCACCAGAAGTCTGACTCCGAACTTACCTGAAGTAGCAAAGAGAACAACGGGGTTAGCACATAGATCACAGTATCGGTTATTCATTTTATGCAGTCGGTCTGAGTATTCGAACCATCAAGCATAGTTCAACCGTCAGGCCGCAGGCTCTGTCAGCAAGCGGCCATTGTGATGGGTAGTGTTAAAGATCCGTTTCCAAATGTCCCAGAAATCTGGAGTGCCAATCTTTCAGCAACTCGCCGAGGGTCAGACGATCTGCTTCGGACAGAGTAAGTTCTAACGCTAACGAAATGAGATCAGGAGCCCTTCTGTCTCCAATATGTGATAATTGCTGAGTCAGCTGATAAAGCATCCACAGCAGCTGCTTAGAAGGGGGAACATCAAGCCTGTCACTCGCCGTCGTAAAAGGAAATAACGTCCTGTTCTGAATAGTGCGATTGGATACCTCTATGATATGCCGGCCAAACAAGGCGACATCCGATGCAGTAGGAAGCAGAGTCGTCAGCATATTACTGAGCTCGACCCACCCCCCTGTTGATCTCAGCATTGAAGATATGATTGGGCTGAATTCGCTGTTGTTGGAAGAATCCTGAGATTCTGCGGCCCGGTTTTTTTTAGATGGCTTATTACCTGATTTAGTGGGTAAAAGCAGATGCTTAACACGAGACATTAACTTTTTCTTTTGCCGCTTGTCGATGTCATTTTTTTTCCCGGTTAATTCTCTGATTATTTCGTCAGCTTTCTTAGTGGTGTAATGGACAGGTCCGGTAGCCGATGATGCGCTGTCTTCTACATCACACAGAGTATTTAAATTTAAGCATCCGTAAGAGTGGGCCTGAGAAATGCCAGGCCTTGGAGTGACGACGGCTGCTCGTCTGGGTAACTTTGCCGAGCCTGGTGCTGTGGTACTGCCCTGTCTGACTTGATGACGCAGGTCAGGAATGGAGCGATACTTTGGCTCAAGACGAAACAGATGGCTGAAACGAGCCATCACTTCAGGTGCCACCCGACTGTGGTACAAAACTTCAAAATTTGTATCGGAAGCCACGCTGAAAGCATACAGAAAAGGTGAAGCAAAGAAGTGTGAGTCCAGGAGGAAACTGTCCACTTCATCACGGGTCATTGCTGTTACAGCCTGCCTTGCACTCTGTGCCGGGGCTGACAGAAAACCACGATCACTCAAGGCAAAGATAAAATATCCTGACAACGACTCAAAGGAAGAATCACTGACGGATAGCTGATCCAGAATTCTCGCGGCATCTTCAAGCATTCGCGGGTTTCTTCTGGTCAGTTGCCATAATCGAAACAACATCTCCTGAAATGTCATCGATGCTTGGAAAGTCTGATAATCACCATTCTTATTATTGCTATTTTTCTTATTATTTTTATCCTCGTCACCCTCATCGCCACCGCTACCGCTACCACTACCACTCGCGCTACTTGAGTACCCGGCGTTAGCACTGCCCTGGCTGGCTCGCCTCGAAGATCCGGCAGGTGCTTGCGAAGCACCTGCTTCTCTGGCAGATTTACGGGGTGAATGTCCAGTGCCATTGCCATTGCCTGGTACCGACTTGGGATGCAGTCCGGAACGGTTGCTGACGATGGATGTGCTGCAGGGCGCACCGTCGATCATCAAAATACCCGATAACCTCACGTCTGCAGACAAGGTATCCAAAGGCGTATGACAGCTTTGCCCTGCCTCAATACCCACTCCCCGCAGGTTTAGCGCAAGGTTTGACACCTCTGATTTTTCAGATAAACGTACCAGAATATTGGCTGCAAACGGGTCATTTATCTGAATAACAGGCATTGCCCCTGTGTCTGAACCAACAGCACCGAGTCGATTAGCGACCAGCTGGCTGACCTGGTTTTCGGACGGACCATCCTGTTTCTCCGGGGCTGCTGGAATTACACTGAATCCCAGAGCTTTTACCGAATTCCCCGCCAGAACCTCCTGCCCGGCTTCAGCAACAACACCGAAAAGTTTCTGGCCCTGCTTAAGCATCAGTGGTTCATTGATCAGATAAGTTCCGGGAAAAAGAGATATCTGACAGTATTCAGGTGTCGCCTGCAGAAGACTGACCAGATCCACATCACCGGAAGGGCTCACTTCAATCTGACACGCGTCACTGCTATCAGTACTCGTTTCGCTAAAACCTGTCCCGCCGGGTAATACCTGCGACCAGAGCCATGCGGGAATTTCAAACCAGGGAGAGAGCGTTACTTTTTTAACAGCAGATGTCTGTGGCAATTTTACAGACGGCGACATTGGCAGGTTTAAATCACCGGCAGGATTTGGAAGATGCATCCCGTGTTGGTGGGATAAAAAACGGGTCTCACCCGTTACGGCAGAACCGGAACAATAACCGGAGTATCCGGCAGTGAGGGCTCCCCAGGACACCACAGCTTTTATTAACCGAAGCAAAGGCATTAACCGAAGCAAAAACGTTCTTCTGCCGGGAAGGTAAGCATTAGTCATTCTTATACGTATCCAAACGATTTATTGATAGTCGAGTTATTGATAGTCGAGTTATTGATAGTCGAGTTATTGATTTGAGTAATCGACAGTCGAGTGTAGTCAACGTTTGGAATAAAGTTGGCTTTTTATTGAAACCGCACAACGGCATGGATGCAGAGGCCCGGGCGACAGAAAATATCAATCGGATGGAAAGGGTCAGGATTGGTTGACGTTGAGTATTCATAGGATGCCTTCTGAGCAGCAATACGTTGTGCTTTGAGGGTAATGATCCGCTCTGATTCAGCACGGCGTTCTCGTTTTACGCGGTACTCCACCTTAATTTTGGCGAAATCAAAATGATTACCGGTATGCGTCAGGTTCAGCCAGGAAGCAACCATTTCTAATGCCCGGACAAACCCGCAATCATGAATCTTCATGATCATGCTGTACCCATCCCCAGCTTCACAGCCCCGGCAGAAATAAAGCCCGTTAGCATGATCTTTATACTCATACCTGTCGTTGCCGCCACAGTGCGGACAGCTCATGCCTTTTTTAGTGGGAGTGGTTTCTTTCGGTGACAGGCCGTAAATTGATTGAAGTATCTCACCCCATTTGCCATAGGCCGCAGCGTCTACGATATCTTTTTCGATTCTCATAACGACCACCCATTCTCGGAGATTGAAGAGGCAATGAGTGGCGGTATCAGAAAATCAGGGATTGAAGAGCACGTGTTTGAGTACGTTGGGACTTTAAACGACGGTGGGTTTAACAAATAACGACGGGCAGGTGTGTGTTTTTTGCCAACAAATAACAGGCACAAAAAAAGCAGCTGTCTAAGCTGCTGATTTTTAATGTTTTTCTGGTCGGAGCGAGAGGATTTGAACCTCCGACCCCCACAACCCCATTGTGGTGCGCTACCAGGCTGCGCTACGCTCCGAACCTTTGCTATACAGCATGCAAAACTGCCGTCAGCGGGCTGTATATTACCTTTCCGGCTGTTAATTGCAAGCCTTATGACGGCCATTTGCCTTGGCGCAGTAATCACGTAGGATAAGCACAATCTCTGAACACTGTAACCAAGGATGCATTATGCGAACATTGCTGAACCAGAAATTGTTGAACCGTTTACTGCCGTATTCAATGGCCCTGACCATGGCTTTCATGGCCAATGGGGTGGCGGCCAGTTCATCTGAACCATCAGTGGACAAAAACAAAGATGAAGTTGTACGGGTTCAGATGGAAACCAGTAAAGGGAATATTGTTATCCAGCTGGATGAGAAACGTGCACCCGTAACGGTCAAAAATTTTCTGGGTTATGTTGAAGATGGCTTCTACGACAATCTGATTTTCCATCGTGTCATCAATGGCTTTATGATTCAGGGCGGTGGCATGGACAAAACTATGAGCCAGAAGCCAACCAAATCCCCCATATACAATGAATCATCCAATGGTCTTGGTAACAGGCGTGGTACCATTGCCATGGCCAGAACTTCTGCACCACACAGTGCGACTTCGCAGTTTTTCATCAACCTGGAAGACAATAATAGTTTGAACTATCGTACAGGCCAGCCTGGCTATACCGTTTTTGGTGAAGTGGTTGAAGGGATGGACGCAGTTGATGCTATTGCTAAAGTAAGAACCGGTCGTAAAGCCGGACATGCTGATGTGCCAGTAGAGCCCGTTGTAATTGTAAAAGCTCAACGGGTTCAAACCCCGGTACAATAAAACTCCGGTAAAAAAATGTCGGGAGCGGGAAATGTAGTTTTCTCGCTCTTTTGAATAAGAAAAAACTGTCTTGGAGTCTCGCCCCAAAATTTTTTATACTCCTGCCTGCTTAAAAATAAATGTCCTAATTATGAGAAATCCCATGTTTCGATGTGTGAAACATATCATCTATTTGTGCCTGTTTATTGCCCTTTCAGGCTGTGATCAGCAGAAAAATATTCAGATGTCTGCCTTTGATCTTGTTGATCAGCAGAAAATGATGACACTGGTGAATGATCATGACTGGGTGCTGGTCGATGTGCGCTCCAGTGACTGGTTCAATGGCTGGCCGTCAGATAATACCGGGGTAGGTGGCCATATTCCCGGAGCCCGTAACTTTGACCTTAACTGGTTGCTGAATGAGCGCGATGAGTTAAACAAGCTGACTGAAAGGCTGTTCCAGAGCAAGGGGATGCGCAAAGCGCCGGGTATTGTGATCTATGGCTCCGATCAGTATGAGGCACAGGTGCTGGCCGACTGGCTGGTGGCTGAACAGGGGTTTGAAAATTCAGACATCCGTATTTTCCCTTTCGGTTTTTCAGGCTGGCTCAAATTCGGTGGTGATGTTGAAACCATGCCATCCTATACCCGTCTGGTGCCGCCTGTCTGGCTTGATAAACAGCTACAGAAGCCTCAGCCGCCAGTGATTCTTGATGTCTCCTACGGTGCAGGCATTCGATATCGCCTGACCCATATTCCGCAGGCTGTTCATGTTGATACCTCATGGATTGAATCCAAACCTCTGTGGAATGTGATTCCTGACAATGAACTTCAGCAGACGTTAAAGCGTCTTGGCATCTCTCAGGATAAACAGGTTGTCGTTTATAGCGAAGATATGACCGCTGCTGCAAGAATGGTTAGCGTACTGGATGCTATGGGTGTCGGAGATGTACGACTTCTTAACGGTGGATTTAAAGCCTGGGTTGAACAGGGTTATATTGTCCAGTCCGGTTGGGTTACACCTGAGCCAGTCGAAATATTTGGAACTGCGGCTTTCAGTGATGTGTGGGTGGATACGGAAAGAGTCAAAGCAATTTTGAACGATGACTCTGAACACCTGATCAGCGTTCGTTCATGGCGCGAGTTTACGGGGAAAAACAGCGGATACAGCTATATCAACGCTAAAGGGCGTATTCCCGGTGCTGTATGGGGGCATTCCGGAACAGACCCCTACAGTATGCAGGATTATATTAATCCGGATGGTACCTTAAGAGAGATTCGGGATATTGCCACTTACTGGCAGCAGCTCTCTCCAACAGAAGACACCGTTATGGCATTTTACTGTGGCACTGGCTGGAGAGCCAGTTTGTCCTGGTTTGCAGCCCGTTTGCTGGGGTATGAAAACGCCAGAATATACGATGGTGGCTGGATGGAATGGAGCAGTGACTCCCGTCGCCCAAGGGAAGCAGGTTAAGCGGTGAAGGACTTATTGAAGCAGCGGTTAAACCGTCTGGCACAGCGCAATCATCGAGAGTTGATGGTGATCAGTGGCGAACAGGAATGGTGCCTGCGCACGGTTAACGCATTGCTGTCGTGCCTGCACGAAGAACATGGACTCTGGCTGGGCGAAGGTGCGCCAGACGCTGTTCCTGCTATTCAGGCTGGCAAAGCGTCCAGTTGGTTAGGTCGAGAGCGGCAGTTTGTAGTGTTTAATGCCTGGTCCGGGTTTGATGTTGATGCCTTTGGTGCCATCAGTGGCGTCGTTAAAGGTGGTGGCGTAATGTTTCTGCTGGCTCCTGTTCTGGATCAGTGGAGCCTGCTGGAAGACCCGGAGCATCGTCGTATAACTGTCTATCCGGAAAATGAGAACCGGGTAACGGGAAGATATATCCAGCGTTTGGCCAAACTGCTGGATAAATCCGAACACTGCAGCCTGATTCAGCAGAATAAAGAACCGGTCTGGCAGGCATTACCCAGCCTTAATATTGAAACAGAAACGCGGGATGATAGCGGTTATTGCCAGACACCGGAGCAGGCACTGGCAGTCGAAGCCATCAAAAAGGTGGTGACAGGTCATCGTCGTCGCCCATTGGTGCTGACGGCAGATCGTGGACGTGGCAAAAGCGCGGCTCTGGGTATTGCTGCCGCGCAGTTACTAATTCATGGATTAAGCCGGATTGTGGTTACAGGACCTTCGCTGGCATCGACCGAACAGGTGTTTCATCATGCTGCTGGATGCCTTGGAAGTGACAGCTTTTCCAGGGGTACGTTTTCAAGAGGAAAAGTGCAGTGGCAGGATAAGTCAGTTCAGTTTATGGCACCTGACGAGATAGTTGGCAACCCCGTTGACTGCGACCTGATGCTGGTGGATGAAGCGGCAGCCTTGCCAGTTCCATTGCTGGAGTCCTTGCTAAGACAACAGTCGCGTATTGTTTTTTCTTCGACAATCCACGGTTATGAAGGTACCGGGCGCGGTTTTGCCATACGCTTTCGTAAAAAACTGGATGCAATCACCCCACAATGGCGAGCTTTGCATATAAAGCAGGCGATTCGCTGGGCAGACCATGACCCGCTGGAGCAACTGATTTTTTCCAGCCTGTTACTGGATGCCAGGCCAGCCGAAGACCATCAGGTTGAAGGAGCCACGTCTGAACAGTGTGAGTGGGTTCGCTTTGACCGTGACCAGTTAATGCACGATGAGCCAATGGTGACTCAGGTGTTTGGGTTGCTGGTACTGGCTCATTATCGTACCCGGCCGTTTGACTTACGACATTTTTTAGATGGCCCGAATATAGAAGTATATGGCCTTCTGTATCAGGGTCATCTGGCAGGAACGGTTCTGGCAGCAAGAGAAGGAGCAATTGACGCGTCTTTGCAGGAACCGGTCTGGCTTGGGCAGCGGCGTGTACGTGGGCATTTGATTCCCCAGTCATTGAGCAATCATGCCGGGATTCCGGAAGCGATCAGACAGAAAGGATTACGAATCCTGAGGGTTGCTGTTCATCCGGCAGTCCATAGAAATGGACTGGGAGCCGATATGCTGAACCGTCTGGCGCAGTCTGCCCGTGACAAAGGGTTTGATTATCTGGGAACCAGTTTTGGTGCCACCTCTGGCTTGCTGAGTTTCTGGCAGAACAGCGGTTACCTGCCGGTACGAACCGGTTTGCAGAGAGAAGCTGCCAGTGGTTGTTATTCGCTGATGATGCTGCAGGCTCTTTCGAAGGCGGGCAGTGAACTGCTGGCGGAAGCACGTTCCCGCTTTTACGACAACCTTCTGCTGCAGCTGCCTGAAAGTCTTAAAGTAATGGACACTGAACTGGTCAGGCAATTATTCAATGGTGCCGGTGACTACAGTTCAGCCGAGCTGTCTGAGCGGGACTGGCAGGATATAGCCTCATTCAGTCACGGGCAGCGTCTGTTTGAAAGCTGCCTGCCTGCTATTCGGAAACTATTGTTAAAAGGGCTGGTTTGCTCTGATCGCTGCTCTAATAGTTACTCTAATAGCCATGAGCAAGCTTTGCAGGTGTTGACGATGAAAGTGTTGCAGCAGCAGAGTTGGAGTAGTCTGGCACAGTACGAGGGGCTTGCCGGTAAAAAGCAGGTTCTGGCCCGTTTACGAAGTTGTGTCGGACAGCTGGAAACCGCTTTGAAACACTGATTTCAGCTGCCGTTCTTTGTATCCGGAACTGATCGTTTACTGGCGACTGAAGAACTACTACTGTCGTATGTCTGATGGATGCGATAGGTAATGGCACAGACATCATTGGGCAGGGATTTAAGAATGGCGTTTACGCCGCCAGCGTTACGGGTCCAGGTAAAGTCTCCCTGTTCCCGGATGACATTCCATTCCGGGTTCTGTTCTTTAAAGGTCGTGCAGCTGTTTTTAAAGGTGGTATTTACGACACTGTACGCCAGACAGCTACGACCAAACTTTATAAAGGTGGTGTTTTTCCAGACGCTGTCCTTGTCATTGCCCCAGGTGGCCATGACATTAAAACTGCGGTCATTAAAATAGCCCGTAGAAGCCACACCATTGCCAATTCTTCTCATATCACTGAACTCGGTTTCAATGGCTGTATCACAGCGATTGAAACCAGCCTTATGGGCCAGGTTCAGTAAATCAGAAGCTGTGGCAGGTGGCGCTGTGATAAACAGGGGAAGGGTGGAAAACAGCAAGCCGATCAAACCTGTCCTTGGCATCGGTGTGTCCTCTGTCTTTTTCGTCAGCGTATCAAGTCAATAAAAAAGCTTCAATGAAGCGGATAGAAAATTCCTGTTGTGTAGCTGTTGTGGCAGAGGTATCAATTATCATATAGTTCGTTCAGACAATAAGATTCATGTATCAGGAGTTATTCAATGAATCGCTTTACCGTATTCGGTCGCCCTGGCTGTGGTTTCTGTGTTCGTGCCAAACAGTTGCTGGAAGATAAACAGCTGCCTTTCCGTTATATTGACATTCATGCTGAGGGGATTAGCAAGGCTGATCTGGAAAAAACCGTTGGAAAGCCGGTTGAAACCGTTCCGCAGATTTTTCATGGTCAGAAGTATATTGGCGGTTGTACCGACCTGGAAGCGTACCTGAGAGATGAGCTGGTTGATGCCTGAAGGGCGTTAAATCCCTTCAGTTTCAGGCGTAGCGATAAATACGCGACACAGGATTGTCACTGATCCGCACCAGTCGCGCATCGCTGCGTTGTAAACGCTCCTGTCGTGTCATCGAGTCAAACGGTTTGATAGGTTTGAAGTCCGGCAGGGGTTGACCTTTCTCCAGCTGTACAAAGACCGGGATGGGCGTATTAATCTGACCCGGAAACTGTTTTTTCGATTCCGGATTCATTTGGCGCTGTGCTTCAATCGTGTCTGACCATTTCAAATTTGCCCGCAGGTGAGGTGCCAGCAAGCGTTTAATCACCACAATTTCCGACCCGGGCAACTGCTCCAGCAATGTGATATCGCGTTCAATGGCAGCGGATGCCATATATTTCTTACGCAGGTGCTCGATGGCTTCTGCCGATGTTAAGCGAACCGTACCACTGTGATTAGCAGCCCAGCTGAAACTGATGCGTCTGGGTGGCTGTTGAAACAGCTTCAGTTGCCGGTAACTCTGCACAAAATGAATATGCTGAATTTGCAGCCCTCCCAGCACCCCGTCCCTTAGCTGGTCAGATGTCTCTTCAATGGCTGCAATATCATCGCCGTAGAGCTTGCGGTATTCCCCCATCGCTGCCTTGAACCGGTCTTTTGCCTGGTTCAGTTGCTGCCCCTGAGCAAGCGATCTGGCTGAGATGCCAATAACGCCGGGAAGACGTGCCGTTTCCTGTTTATTCTGTTCCGATCTGTAGGTCAGGCGTGTAGTGACGCTGGCAGCCAGCGTCCGGTCGTCGTTCAGAGCGTCAGTGTCGTCTTCCTGCATGACCCAGGCGGGCAGGTCGTGATCATTTAACACGGCTTCCCGGAACTGACGATTGATATCAACCAGTTCTATAAGGGTATCTCTGACCGCCATCCTGGCTGCTGTTTTTCTACTCATGGTGCCAGCCTTTCAATGCTCCACCGGGTGTCGTTTGTACGGGTATACTGAAAGCGGTCATGCAGGCGATTTGGTCGTCCCTGCCAGAACTCAACCGTTTGCGGCACCACCCGGTAACCGCCCCAGAAATCGGGCAGGGGTACTTTTCCTTCTTTGAACTTGCGCTTCATTTCATCCAGCTTCTGTTCCAGCAGTTTGCGACCGGTAATGACTGAACTCTGATGGGAAACCCAGGCACCCAGCTGGCTGCCGTGGGGGCGGCTGGTGAAATACTTCAGGGATTCAGCCTTGGATATTTTTTCTGCTGTTCCCTTAATAATGACCTGACGTTCGAGGGTGACCCAGGGAAACATCAGGGCAACGTGAGGGTTTTCGGCAATTTCCCGGGACTTGTTGCTGGAGTAATTGGTAAAAAAAACGAATCCGGACTGATCGAAGTATTTCAATAGGACGGTTCGCAGGCTGGGTACACCGTCTGCGGTGGCGGTGGCAATGCTCATGGCGTTGGGTTCCGGCAACTGTGCTTCCTGCGCCTGCTGAAACCACAGGGTGAACTGTTCCACCGGATCACTACTCAGGTCTTCTTTGATCAGGCCCGCCTGAGTGTAATTCTCGCGAAGGTTACTGATATCCATGTTCGTACTTCTGTGAGGATTTTGTGGGATTGTATGGATGGAATTGTATAACAGGTGTCGGATACAATAAATGTTCTGTCTGTGCCGCCCTTACTTACCTTTCCCAGTAAGTCTCTTCCAGAGAGTCTTCACGCTCAGGCAAAGCCCGTGAAAGGCGTGGAGAACTCTGTGCCAGCACTTCATAGCTGACCCGGTTAGCATATTTGCAGACCTGGGAGAACGACGAATAGGTCAGCCATGGTCGTTCATGCTTTCCAGAGGTCGGCAGCACCTCACGGTGGAAATGGTTGGCGGCAATATCATGAATCACTGCCGATAAGGCGCCATCTCCGGCACCGTTGGTGTTCCTGATTTTTTCCGGGCCACCCATATAAGGGCTGATATGGGAGTAAATTTTCATCGGTTTATCACAATCCATACGACGCAGAGGACGGCTGAATTCGAAGCGATTGAAATCACTGATTCCGGCAGAACGGATAGGGTTGTCGGTTTCCCGCGCCATAGCCGTTTCTGTATAGCCGCACAGATAAAGCCCTTCAGGGCCTGCAGTCAGTAACGTCATATCGGCAAGATCCAGAATGGCTTCGCAGGCCAGCAACGGGTCGGTTTGTCCCGTCAGTGCCTGAGCTTCTTCCTCATTCATAGCCACCAGGGTGACATGGTCACGAATAAACTGTTTCAAAGGTTCGCGGATATTCTCTACCAGCATGCTGGTACCCAGGGTCAGCACCACAGGTATGTCATGGTCGCTGGCAGCTTTGGCGGCTTTGTGAGTAGCATGATAAATCGGCAGACTGTCGTCGCCCAGGGTATAGGCACACAGTACCAGGGCTGAACTGCCGGCAATCACCTGTTCCGGAATGAACGCGTGACTCAGGTCGTTCATTGAACCGGGACTGATGCCAAAGGTACGCTCACCATCCGGCGTAATCAGCGTGTAACAACGCCCGATGGCACCTTCTACCGGTTGCAGAAAGGTCATATCCACTTTGCTGCTGGTATTGCACAGATACCCGTAGGCATAGTCGCCAACCCTGATATTCTGGCTCATGACCCCAAACTGAACAGAACGGTCGTCGGCAAGAATTGAGTAGTTATGCAGGGTATTGCCAATGGTGCCACCTGCATACTGGTTATCAATGGTGCCGGACTGTTGCAGGAAACTGTACAGGCGGTTGGCGGTGTCATTATCGATCAATTGCGAGGCTGCTTTGGTCAGGCCAAAGTCAGCCAGGATCGCGTCGTCTACATGGGCATAGATGTCGACCATGTTCTGGTCGATGCCACAGATGTAGGTATTAACATGTCCGAAAGTGGTACTTTCACGATCAAAGCGATTGTCGGCGTTGACAGGGAAATAGTGCTTGATTTTACGACGGCCGGGAAACTTCATAACGGCGGGATAAAACAACTGTAAAGAAGAGGGCGCGGATTATTCATTAAAAGTTGTACAAATTCCAGCCATTTTTGCCAAAGAGAGGCAATATTGGGAAATTTTTTATGCGCTTTTTTATGAGCAATGGTCGACAGTATAATAATAACAACCCAGCAACAGGGAATAGCCCAATGAAAGCATCAGACCTGTTTGTTCAGTGCCTGGAAGAAGAAGGTATCGAATACATCTTTGGTGTACCGGGTGAAGAGAATGCCGACTTTGTCATGTCGCTGAACCAGTCCGGCAAAATCCGGTTCATCCTGACCCGTCATGAGCAGGGCGCTGCTTTTATGGCGGAGGTTTATGGTCGCCTGACCGGACATACGGCAGGCTGCCTTGGAACCCTCGGTCCGGGCGCAACCAACCTGCTGACCGGCGTGGGTAACGGTAATATGGACCTTGCGCCTATGCTGGTTCTGGCAGGGCAGGGGTCATCGAAACGGTTACACAAAGAATCTCATCAGATTATGGATGCTGTCAGCATGTTTCGGCCAGTCACCAAATGGGCGGAGACCATACGACACCCAGATAATATTCCGGAAATGGTGCGCAAGGCGGTCAGACTGGCTCGTTCCGAAAAGCCCGGTGCGGTTTTTCTGGAACTGTGCGAAGACATTGCCACTCTGGAGTCCGATGCCCGGCCACTGTCAGTGCGGCGTTACCCCCGCCCAATGCCTGAGCCTGAAAGCCTTGAGCAGGCCTGCGCTATGATTCGCAAGGCGAAACGGCCAGTGATTATTGCCGGTAACGGTGTGATTCGCATGAATGCTTCAGACAGCCTGCGTCGTCTGGCGGAACTGACCGGCATTGGTGTGATCAGCACCTTTATGGCGAAGGGCTGTGTGGATGTCGATGCGGATTATTGCCTGTATACCATTGGGTTGGGGCGTAAGGACCTTGTGGCTTGTGCAGTGGATGCTGCTGATCTGGTGATTACCCTGGGGTATGATCTGGTGGAGTACCACCCACATCTCTGGAACCCTGCCGCAGACAAGTCCATTCTGCACCTCGACTCAACACCCGCTGAAATTGATGCCTGTTATCACCCGGAACTGGAATTGATTGGTGATATTGGTCATTCGCTGGATGCCATTGCCGGCCGCCTGTCGGAAGGTTCGCTGCCCCGGTTTGACCTGAAACAGCAACAGGCGGTACGCCGGGATATGACCGCCGACCTGGAGGCGCATAAAGCCGACGATACCGAAGGATTTATCCGTCCCCAGAAAGCGCTGTGGGATGTTCGACAGGTGTTGCCTGCCGATGGTCTTCTGCTGTCGGATGTCGGCGCCCACAAAATGTGGATTGCCCGTCATTATCACTGCCATGAACCCAACACCTGCCTGGTACCCAATGGGTTCTGCTCCATGGGTTTTGCCTTACCCGGTGCCATTGCTGCCAGCCTGATCCATCCAGGGCGGCAAGTACTGGCGATCTGTGGCGATGGTGGCTTTATGATGAATGTACAGGAAATGGAAACGGCGCGCCGTTATGACTGCAACCTGACGGTGATGGTCTGGGAAGACAAAGAGTATGGTTTGATTGCCTGGAAGCAGACCGATCATTTTGGTGACCATACGCCGTTGAGTTTTGGCAATCCGGACTGGATGAAACTGGCAGAGAGTTTTGGCTGGCAGGGACACTCGGTTGAAAACAGTCGTGACCTCCAACAGACATTGATAACTGCCCTGAATGAAGAAGGCCCAAGCCTGGTCGTAATCCCCATTGATTACCGGGAAAACCTGATTCTCAGTGCCAGGCTGGGCGAAATAGCCTGTCCGATTTAACGCCGTTTTAAGTAATGGAGAACAACAATAATAATGGATGCTTTACCTTTACTGATTCCCGGAGCCGAACCTCCGGCAGGCACGCTGAATGTCTATAACCCGTTTGACCTGTCGGAGGTTGGCAGACTGGAAACAGGCGACAGTCGCCATGTGGAGCAGGCTCTGACCACGGCCTATGGCCTGTTTCGCAACCGGGACAGATGGTTGACCCTGGACCAGCGTATAGACATTTTCAGTCGTCTGTTACATCGCATTTCCCGCCATCAGGAAGATCTCGCACGACAGGCGGCTGCAGAAGGTGGCAAGCCGCTGGTGGACTCACGAATTGAAATCAGCCGCGCCATGGATGGCATCAAACTGTGTATCGACTGTATGCGTGGCGAAAGTGGCTCAATGCCTGTGGTTAACAGCACTGCTGCAACCCGCCATCATCTGGCATTCACCACGGCAGAACCGGTCGGTGTGGTGGTGGCGGTCAGTGCCTTTAACCATCCTTTCAACTTGATTGTTCATCAGATTGGACCTGCCCTGGCAGCGGGCTGCCCGGTTATTGTTAAACCGGCAGATGATACGCCTCTCTCCTGCTGGCATCTGGCAAAACTGTTCCATGAATCGGGCTTACCACCGGAGTGGCTGCAGGTGATGATACCTGAGAGCCTGGCGGTGGCTGAGCATCTGGTAACCGCCAGGCGGGTAGGGTTCTTTTCCTTTATTGGCAGTGCCAGAGTGGGCTGGACATTGCGTTCAAAACTGGCGGCAGGTACCCGCTGTGCTCTGGAACATGGTGGGGCGGCCCCGGTGATTGTTGCGGAAGATGCGGATATGGATCGGGCGGTTCGCTCTCTTGCCAAAGGTGGGTTTTACCATGCAGGACAGGTCTGTGTTTCCAGTCAGCGGGTGTATGTGCATCAATCCATCAGTCAGGCTTTTCTGCGGGGGTTGAAAAAAGCGGCGGATGATCTGGCGGTTGGCGACCCTCTGTTGGAGTCCACGGATATCGGGCCACTGATCCGGCCGGCAGAAGTTGACCGGGTGGAAGCATGGGTTAACGAAGCCCGTGCAGGTGGTGGAACAGTTGTTTGTGGTGGCCAGCGGGTCGGGCAGACCGGTTATGCGCCCACGATTATTCATAACCCGCCTGAGGATGTCAGAGTGAGCGAGCAGGAGGTCTTTGGCCCTGTCGTCTGTATCTACGATTACGAGGAGCTGGATCATGCCATTGAACGGGCTAATCGTTTGCCGTTTGCCTTTCAGGCGGCGGTGTTCTCTGATCATCAGCCAACGATTCTGCGCGCCTATAAGCGTCTGGATGCTTCAGCGGTCATGGTGAACCAGCATACAGCCTTCCGCAGCGATGGCATGCCGTTTGCCGGTTTGAAGCAGTCAGGTCTGGGCGTGGGCGGTATCCACCATAGCTTCAGGGAGTTGCAGGTGGAAAAAATGATGGTGGTTCACAGCCCGGAACTTTAAGTGGGCTAATGCCCGTCAGGGGTTTCACATTATTCTGACAATGACTATTGAGTTCTGGTAAATCTCGTGTAAACCCCTGTTATCCATACCTGTTTTCAGACCGATGTGCTGGCAGAATATATTTTGAACGTTTCATTATTTCAAATAAGCAGCTAGCTTGATCTGGCAGCGAAGTCTGTGCTGGAAATTTCGTCATTACTTTCAGTATTGATACAGGCATAATCAGAACAGGCTTCATAACCTTTTGATCAGGTATGGAAAAAATTTATGACAAGAAAGTACGTGTCTCTGGTATCCGCGCTGGCAGCCGGAACGTTGGCAGCCGTGCTGACAGGTGGATGTACAGTGACCACTGAACGAGATACAACGGAAGTGACCAGATTACAAGCGGATACATTAAAAGCAGCAAGTGAACAATCAGCCGTAGTGGTTAAAAGCTTGGCAGATAACCGGGATTATCGCTACGTTGTTATGGAAAACGGGATCAGGGCATTGCTGATTTCGGACCCTGACACAGACAAATCTGCCGCTGCGGTCGATGTGAATGTCGGCAGCTATCAGGACCCGGATAACCGGCTGGGGCTGGCGCATTTTCTAGAACACATGCTGTTTATGGGGAATGAGAAATACCCGGAGGTGGATGGCTATTTTGAATTCATCCGCGCCAATGGTGGCAGTGCCAACGCCTACACCGCAGATGTTCGTACCAATTATTATTTTGATATAAACAATGACCAACTGAGATCGGCCCTGGATCAGCTGGCCCAGTTTTTTGTGTCTCCGACCCTTGATCCGGCTTATGTGGACCGGGAGCGAAACGCCGTAGATTCTGAGTATCGTCTGCATGCCCGGGAAGATGGCTGGCGTCTGTTTATGGCACAGAATGCCACTTCAAATCCGGAACACCCAAAGAGCCGCTTTACCATTGGTGACCTGGACACCCTGAATAACGACGATGGTAAGTCACTGTGGCAGGATTTGAAGACCTTTCATGATACCTACTATGTCGCTCCCAATATGGGGGTAGTGGTTTATGGTCGTGAACCCACCGAAAAGCTTGAAGCCTGGTTGAAAGAGTCCTTCGCCGATGTGCCAGACGGTGGTGGCGTCAAGCCGGACACCCATATCGGTGTGCCGCCTTATGACACTGACCAGCTCGGCGTTCGCATCAACCTTGTTCCGCTGAAAGAAACCAGGGTACTGTCCCTGAGTTTCCCGATGGAAACTCTGCACCCGTTTTATCATAAAAAGCCCATGGGTTACCTGGCCCGTGTTGTTGGCTATGAAGGTGAGGGCAGTCTGCACAGTCTGTTGAAAGAGCAGGGGCTGATTGACTCTCTTGCTGCTTACCCCAACGATGTACCGGGTGAGTTTGGTGGATTCAATGTTCGTATGGAGCTGACCCCGCAAGGGCTTAATCAGGTGGATGACATTACTGCGGTGGTGTTTGACTACCTGGACCTGATTCGCCGGGAAGGCATTAAGGAATGGTTGTACGACGAAACCCGTCAGATCGCGGACCTGGGCTTTCGTTATCAGGAAGGTCGAAGCCCTCAGCAGACGGCCACCAGTCTGGCGTCACGTATTCACTATCTGCCAGCGTCCGACCTGTTGAATTCAACGTACCTTTACGACGATTTTGACCCGGAACTGATCGAGCGTCTGATGGCCAACCTGACTCCGGAAAATGTTCGTCAGACGGTGATTGCTCAGGGGCTACCAACGGATCAGGTTGAACCTTATTTCGACACTCACTACAGCATCAGACCGCTGTCGGATAAGCTGCTTAAGCGCCTGAATAATCCAGAGGTTCATCAAGAGCTGACCATTCCGGCTCCGAACCAGTTTATCGCTACAGACCTGGAACTGCGCACCAGTGATAAAGCTGACGAACCCACACAAATTATCAGTGAGAAAGGTCTGGATGTCTGGAGCATGACCGACAGCAGTTTTCAGGTGCCAAGGGCTTCGGTACGCCTGAAAATTTCTACGGCTAAGGCGTCAGAAACCGCAAAGGATCAGGTGCTGTTGCAGCTGTATCGAACACTTCTGTCGCGCAGCCTGAATGAATACGGTTATCCTGCCAAGGAAGCGGGCCTGAACTATGGGATGAGTACCAGCCGTGAAGGCTTAACGATTGCCCTGTCCGGTTATCAGGACAAACAGGCGTACCTGCTGGAAACCATTCTGAAGGGGATGGATCAGTTCAGCCCGGTGCAGGCGGAATTTGAACAGGAACGCAACCGACTGATACGCAATCTCAGAAACAAGGCATTTGTCGCGCCTTACCGTCTGGGTATGGATCGGGTGAGCCAGCTGCTGTATCCAAAGTATCGCAGCGATGAAGAAATGCTCTCCGCTGCTGAAGCGGTGTCGTTTGCTGACCTGAAACGGTATGCCAGTGACTTTTACAACTCCGTACATATCAGCATGCTGATTTACGGCAACCACTCTCGCAGTGAAGCCGTGAAACTGGGGCATCTGGTGGAGTCTTATGTCCTGAACAACAGTAACCGTGGTGAGCGTTATGATCAGCCGTTTAATGTCCTGAAAGACGCGCGCCTGCGTGAAGCGGTGGACTTTGATCATAATGATGCCCTGTACATTAAATACGTACAGTTTGATACCACAGAAAATCGTGAGCGGGCGAAATTCTCATTGTTGGGTCGTTTGCTGGCAACACCGTTCTTTAATCAACTGCGGACAGAGCAACAGCTGGGGTACATTGTCACGGCGTCTGCCCGTCCGGTAGAGCGTCATCCTGGACTGGTATTTATTGTGCAGTCCCCCGTACTGGGACCAGAAGGTATTGAGCAGCGGGTGGATGAGTTTCTGGTGGGACAGGTTGAACGTCTGGGCAAACTGACCGACGCCGAGCTGGAAGATTATCGCCAGGGGCTGATTGTAGATTTGACCAAACGTGACACAAACCCTGACGAACGTGCTGGTCGTTTCTGGCAAAGCCTTGACGGTCGTGAAGCGGACTTCAACTATCAGCTGGATATTGCTGAGGCAGTGAAAACCATCAAGGTTGAGGATATCCGGCAGGCGATGGCTGAACTGTTGAAACAGCAGGGCCAGATTGTGATCACTTCACAGGGGCAGCAGAAAGACAGCTGATATTATTTTTTTAACTGATCACCGGGCTGGCGCTGATGCCAGTCTGGTTCCATAGTAAGTGGATGGTAATGAGATAGTTCGGTTTACCTCTGGAGGGGGAGTGTCAATGAGCGAAAAGGTTGAGTTTCAGGAGCTTGATACCGCTAGTGGTCACCGGATCGGGGTGGCCACCCTGAATGCACAGAAGAGCCTGAATGCGCTTGATCAGGGGATGATCAATGAACTGCTTCAGCAACTGCTGAGCTGGCACAATGACGAGGAGGTTGTCTGTGTCTTTTTGCAGGGAGCAGGTGACCGGGCTTTTTGTGCCGGTGGTGATGTCAGGGCGATTCGTGAGTCAGCCCTGAGCGATGACAAGGACTCTGTTCAGGCTTTCTTTGAACAGGAATACCGGCTTGACCACCTGATTCATGTCTATAACAAACCGGTTATCTGCTGGGGGCATGGCTTTGTAATGGGAGGCGGGGTTGGCCTGATGGCTGGAGCAGACTTCCGGGTGGTCACGGATACGACCGTGATCGCTATGCCGGAAATAACGGTTGGTCTGTATCCGGATGTCGGTGCTTCCTGGCTGCTGGGCCGTATGCCAGCAAAAACGGGCCTGTTTGCTGCCCTGACCGCCTGCCAGTTAAACCCGGCGGACGCCATGTATCTCGGCCTGGGCAACCGTTTTATTGATCACGCGTTTCGTCATAATGTGCTGGATTCTTTGCAACAGGCTGACTGGCAGAAGGATGCCTACCAGGTCACTTATAGCGTGATTCAGGACTACGCTGATCAGAGTGCTGGCTGGCTGCCATACTCCAAGATTCGGGAACACAGGGATCTGATCAAGAAAATGATGGGCAAGCCGTCGCTGGCTGACATAATGCATGCTCTTGAAACTCTGGAAACCAGTGATGAATGGCTGAATACAGCCCGTCAGACAGCTTTGAATGGCTCTCCTTTGTCCATTACCCTGTCTTATGAACAGCTTCGGCGTACACGCCATTTTTCCCTTAAAGAAGCCTTTCAGAGTGAATTAACCCTTTCTGTGAATACCGTTATCCAGGGCGATTTCTGTGAAGGTGTCCGGGCGTTGCTGGTGGATAAAGACAGACAACCGAACTGGCAGTACGGCACTTTGGGAGATATTTCTGCACAAACCATTGATGCCTTCTTTGCTCCCTGCTGGACGTCTCATCCTTTAGCTGATCTGTAGCCAAAGCAACAGGGCTTCAGGTACACAAAGCCTGAAGCCTGTTCTGCTGGACTGTCAGTGCTTCTGAACCACCTCCAGAATTTTTTCTGCCACCTGATGCTCACAACCAAAATCATTCCAGTCCATGGTGATAAGGGGCGTGTTCATGGACGCGCAGATCTGTGGCAGGATGGCTTCGTGATAGTTATGGATATCACGGATGTATTCAAAAGGTGTTCCATCTTCTGCCTCACGGGCGCGGTATTGAAGACGCTCATGGGCTTTTTCCGGCGTAGTATGCAGATAGACCACGGCACTGATACGTGGGTACTCTTTCAGACGCTTCTGAATTTCACAGTAATGCAGCATAAACTCAGTGTCTGGCTGGTCCATGCTGAGAAAGTTTGCCTGGGTAAAGATCAGGTCAGAGTACAGGGAACGCTCAATCAGATAATTGCGATGAGTGGGCAGGCTTTCAACAATTTCTGCCCGGCGCTGGGTAATGTACGACTGAAACCGAATACGATTTCCCGGGGCTTTTGGATTTTTAGTGAATTCACCCAGCAGGCGGGCAAATTCCGGGTCTTCAGCCGGTTCCTGAATGGGGTCCCAGTCCAGCGCTTCAGCCAGTTTCGGTAGCAGGGTTGATTTACCGGCTGCGATATTGGCTTCTACTGCAACAAAATGATTGGTCTGTGTCATCCGGGAACCTGGTTTGGTTGTCATATAATCAGGGCGCGAACGATAGAAAATTGTCGACAGTGGTTCAATAAGTATTCAGACCAGTCATTAAGCCTGTTTTGACTATTGTACGAACAGGTTCAGGTTATATTCCGGGAATGCCAATGGGTCCCGGCAGGTCAGGAACCATACAGCACCCTGTCAGAGTGAGTACGATGACGGACAGAATCAGGTATTTCATGGCAGGCCTAAATGGTCAGTGGTTTGATGTTATACCAATTCCGCCTTCTAAATATGATCATGAGCAAGTCATTTTGAGCCGCTGGGCAATACCCTGAAGGGCATAAAGGCGGAATGACGAGTAATAGCGAGCTATTGCGAGGAATTCCAACGAAGATCCAGCGACTCAAAATGGCTGCGCAATTCATGTTTAGAAGGTGGATTTGGTATTAACGTCGGCTGAAGAAAAATTTCCGCCAGCATGCATCCGGCACTGCCTCCACCATAGGTCTCTATGGTAGGGATATCAAAGACCAGAAGCTGATCACTGAAACTGTTCAGCACTCTCAGCTGTTCATCATTCAGGGACTGGAACGCGGTTCTGGATAACACGGTAATGGCTTTGCCCCGGTCATTTTCCAGTTGCAACAGATTACCGGCAAATTTTCTGGTCTGATCAGGCGTGATATCGATGACTGTTTTGTCAGACAGTGCCTGCCAGACCTGTTGTCGATGTTCCTTCTCACTGATGCACTCACTGCACAGGACGGCAAAATCGGCACCAATACTCAGCATCATGCTGGTGTGGTAAACAGGCTGATCGTAAAAAACCGTCCTGAAAGCAAGCAGTTTATAACCCTGCCGGTCTGCAAACTCCTGTAGCAATGTCTGGTTGGTACGAGGAGATAGCGCAGCAAAAATAATCTTTTTGTCACGATCCAGAACCATACTGCTGGCCCCGTCCAGCGACTGGCTGGCGGTCATATTTTTCAGAACCTCATCATTATACTGGCTGGAAATAGCTTGCTGGTTTAATGCCTTTTGCAAAGCTGTGATACGAGATTTCTTTTTCCGCTGATTGGCCAGCATCGGAAAGAGGGTAATGAGTGTATTACCTGCCGAACCACACTGGACGTTCTCAGGGCAGGGAGCTGGAAACGAGATAAACCAGTTGTTGGGAAACACCGAGTCGGGGGTGTCGGGGGCATGATAGGCCGGTAGCTCAATGACGTGTATATGATGGTTGTGTAATTGTTGTTTAACGGCTGTGTATTCCTGAAGGGTTTTTTTTGGCACATTGACTGATCTTTCTGGTTTTACTTTTCGTAAAACCGGGGACGTGAATGGTTTACTGTCAGCCGCAAAGTGGTTGGGAGGGACCATAACAACATAGGACGTCAGTTGATCAGCAGGGTAGCTAAGTGGTAGAAACATGGTGGAGAGGATAAATAAACCAAAAAGATAGATCTGTTTCATTTTTAATGGCTCTGATCATCACAACTATCAGGAGGTTACAAGGCAAGATAGACGTATTCATATTAATGGTCTCAGGTTTTTTATTCCTATTCTCAGTGAGTTATGAGTAACAGAGTAGCTATTTTTCTGTGTTTGTATTCGCTCTTTATCAGGTAAGAGGAAGAAATTTCGAAGGCTTTGAATATTCAGAACAGGCTTTATCCGCTCATAGTCTGCGGTTTCTGCTGTATCTGATAAGCTAACGTTTAATTGTAATTATTCTCATTTACGTATAACCTTAGCTCTCGTTTTTTCTTTTCTCTGGTCGCCAATAATTCCACTCATAACTGACCAGAATGTTCAGCTAATGGCACTTTGCCAGATGTTTTGCGGTTGCCTATTTCTTCTGTCGATGATCGCAGTAATGGAGATTTAAATGACATCGATCCTTGGTGAGCTTCAGGTCGGGGATTCCGGTCAGGTTACAGCTTTTCGGAATGCGGGAGCAGCTTATCGTCGCAAACTGTTAGCGATGGGCTTAACGCCGGGTGTCCAGTTTACGGTTTGTCGTGTCGCACCTCTGGGGGACCCTATTCAACTTCAGGTTCGGGGCTTCCAGCTCAGTGTTCGCCGTGATGAGGCGGCAGTGGTTGAGGTAAGCCGGATATGAGTGACCATGTTTTTGCCATCGTGGGCAACCCCAACTGCGGTAAAACCACGGTTTATAATGCCCTGACAGGTGCCAGACAGCGGGTTGGTAACTGGCCTGGTGTGACCGTAGAACGCCGAAGTGGTTATTACCAGCATCAGGGACTGGATATTGAAGTGGTTGACCTGCCCGGCACCTACTGTCTGGATGTGGTCGATGATCAGGTGTCCATGGATGAGCGGATAGCCCGGGACTTTGTTCTGGAGCGTAATGCAGAGCTGGTTCTTAATGTTATTGATGCCTCCAATATTGAACGCAATCTCTACCTGACGACTCAGCTGCTTGATATGGGGCTGCCGGTGGTGGTGGTCCTGAATATGATGGATGTCGCTGCAGACAAGGGTATGGTGATTGACCCGGAAGCATTGTCCAGCACTCTGGGCTGCCCTGTATTGACCATGGTGGCCAGCAGAAACGAAGGGGTTACTGACCTCAAAGACCGGTTGAATGAGTATTTCAGGACAACCCTGCCCGTTGCGCAGCCACTCTCTCTTGGCAGAGACATTGAAACGGCTGTTAACCAGCTGGAAATCGCTGCCACTGAGCATCTGAACGATAAAACGGTAGCACGCTGGTACGCCATCAAACTGCTGGAAGATGAAACCAGTGGATTACCCGGTTTGTCGGAATCAGCGAAACCCGGGTTGTTCGAAGAGTTGTTGAATCAGGGACGCAGCCTGCGCGACACCCTGGAACAGGAGCAGGGGGCAGAAGTTGACATTCTCGTGGCTAATGGGCGTTACGATACCATTGGCAACATGATGAAGAAGGTGATCAAACAGCGTGGAGTGTTGAATCATCAGCTGAGTGAACGCATAGACCGGGTGGTTCTGAACCGGTTCTTTGGGTTGCCGGTCTTCTTCGGCGTGATGTACCTTATGTTCATGTTCTCTGTGAACTTTGGCAGCGCATTCATTGATTTCTTTGATATTTTTGTGGGTACCATCATGGTCGATGGTGTTACTCATTTGCTGGAGGGCATGAGTGCGCCGGGCTGGGTGATCGCCCTGCTGGCCGAAGGGGTGGGTGGCGGTATACAGACCGTAGCAACCTTTATTCCGGTCATCGCCGCACTGTTCCTGTTTTTATCCGTGCTGGAAGACTCGGGTTACATGGCAAGGGCTGCCTTTGTCATGGATCGGATGATGCGTTTTCTGGGCTTACCCGGAAAAGCCTTTGTTCCCATGCTGGTTGGTTTTGGCTGTAATGTCCCGGCCATCATGGCAACACGAACTCTGGATAACCAGAAAGACCGTCTGCTGACCATTGCCATGGCACCGTTTATGTCCTGCGGCGCCCGGCTTCCAGTCTATGCGCTGTTTGCAGCGGCGTTTTTCCCGGCAACGGGTCAGAATGTGGTGTTTATCCTCTATCTGGTGGGAATTCTGGCGGCGGTGGTGACCGGACTGATTCTGAAGAACAGCCTGCTCGGTGGTGAAACAGCACCCTTTGTACTGGAATTGCCTAACTATCACCTGCCATCCCTGAAACAGGTGCTGCTGCGTACCTGGGATCGCCTGAAAACCTTTATCCTGAACGCGGGTAAAGCGATTGTGATGGTTGTGGTGGTTCTGAATACTCTGAATTCTCTGGGTACAGATGGCAGCTTTGGTCATCAGGATTCAGGCTCGTCGATGCTCAGTCATATTGGTCAGACAATTACACCTGCCTTTAAGCCCATGGGTGTCGAGGAAGAGAACTGGCCGGCAGCAGTAGGCATTTTCACGGGTATGCTGGCAAAAGAAGCACTGGTTGGTACCCTGAATGCGATGTATACCTCTATCGCTGCTGATATGAATGAGGATGAAGCCGGAGAAGAATCCTTTGACCTGATGGGCGGTATCACAGAAGCCTTTGCCTCAATTCCTGAAAATCTGGCCGGTTTGACCGGGGCATTCTCTGATCCTCTGGGTATAGAAGTTGGTGACCTGAACGATCTGGAAAGTGTTGCACAAGAGCAGGAAGTCCACATGAGTACATTTGCGGTCATGCGCACTCTGTTCCCCAGTGAGGCGGCGGTGATTGCCTATCTGCTGTTTATTCTGCTTTACACTCCTTGTGTCGCGGCGCTGGGCGCTATTTACCGGGAAGCCGGCACAGGCTGGACGCTGTTTGTTGCTGGCTGGACCTTCTTTGCCGGGTACACTGTTGCCACACTGTACTACCAGCTCTCATTACTGGCCGTTCAGCCAATGGTGACATTAGGCTGGGTGGCTGCCCTGTCAGCGATCATGGCTATCATTTTTGTTGTTATGCGTCGGGCAGGACGTAGAGGTCATGATCACCAGCTGGTGGCAGGGCAGAGTGTGGAAGCTACAAGGAATGCTCATGCTCATAGCCCTTCGTGATTATCTCAGTGACCAGGGAATCGTTTCCCTGGCTGACCTGAGCCAGCGGTTTAATGTCAGCCCTGATGCCATGCGTGGCATGCTGTCTCACTGGATACGCAAAGGTAAACTGATGCGAGAACAGTCGGGTTGCAGTAAAGGCTGTGTCAGCTGTTCACCTGAACAGCTGGAGATGTATCGCTGGCTGGAGACCGGGACCGACAGTATTCCTCTGTGTCAGCTGAATTGACCACTTTGTTCTGATAAATACCTTTCCTGTATACGAACACGGACGTTCGGTACAAATCATTCGCCTGAATTTCTCTTATGCTTTCCCAGCCCGGCAGTCTGAACGTGTGACTGATGACCGTACAGTGACCAGACAGTTGACGCTTTAAATAACCATCCATCTGCTTCATGGCACCTGGAAACAGATAGCAGGTCACCAGTCCGGCGTCTTTCAGTTCAGTGGTAAAAAAATTCTGCTTCAGTACCCTTACATTGGCTTTATGGACAGTTAATATTCTCGCTACCAGGTAGGGAATCGTTGATTGCTCATAACCTGTGATGGAGTGGTTCGGGTATCGTCTGCTCAGCATCAACAAAAGGCTTCCCCAGCCACAACCAAGCTCATAAATTCTGCCGTTTACGGATTCGGGTAACAGCGGTTCCATTGCCCGCCGGACTTTACGACTGGTTGGAGTGGGCGTAATGCCCAGCCTTAAAGACCAGAAAACAATCGAGGAGGTTATGGCAAACGCCAGTCCGGTCAGCAGCCAGATGATCCAGTCAGTCATTGAGTGTCCAGATAAAACAGTTTGCCCCGGACACTGCGGCGAAAGTCCGATGGGTTCAGTTGATAGTGTTGCTTAAATTGTCGGCTGAAGTAGTCCGGGTCATTAAAGCCGGATTGCAGGGCAATTTCAGTAATCGACAGATCGGTGGCCTTTAGCAACTCAGCACAATGGTTCAGGCGCAGCTGTTGCAGATAGTGAAAGGGAGACATGCCTGTCGCCTCACGAAAGCGACGGTTCAGGGTGCGCTGGGTCAGGCCGGTGACAGCCAGCAGTTGCTGACTATCAATGTCATCCTGGATATGCTGCCGCAGCCAGTCCTGCAGGTTAACAATGATTTCATCCCCGTGGCTGGTGGTGTGGTCGTCAGCGTAATGAGTCTGTTCAAAAGGACGGCGGATTTCGTGAGAAAACTGCTGGGCCACCCGGTTGGCAACATCACGTCCCATGGCGCGTTTGATAATATGCACCATCAGGTCTGCCACCGAATTAACACTGCCTGCACAGTAAATACGTCCAGCACGGGTAATCAGGTGGTGGGGTTTAAACAGAACTTCCGGGTAATGTTTTCGTAACCTGTTGAGATAATACCAGTGGGTCGTTGCAGGCTGGTGATCCAGCAGCCCGCTTTCTGCCATCAGCGCTACCCCGGTACCTGCAACACAGAAGGTAGCGCCATGGCTGTATTGTTCCCTGATCCAGTCAATGGTTTCCCGCGAGCGCCTGACTATCGGCATGGGGTTGCGCCACAGTGCTGGCAACAGTATCAGGTCAGCCTTTGAGGAGGATGACAGGTCCATCGAAGGTGTCAGCAGAATGTTGCCATGGGACAGCACCGGAGTACCGTTGTGACTGCATAACTGTACGTCGATAGACGTTTTTTTCTGTTCCATCCGGCTGTACATGGTGGCTGCTGCCAGCATCTCCATAGGGAGACTGATGCTGGTGGTGAGCATGTGCTCCAGCAGAGGAACCCTGACACGTTGTAACCTGAGTGAATCTGAAACCATTACGGATGAGCTTTACTGGAAGAATGGCTAAATTGTCGGATGATTTGGCTGATTTGTCCAGATGATATGCTGACAGTACCATTACACTAAAGCGACATAATCAAAGTACTGTTTCCAGCGTATCTTCCGTTCATCCAGGAGCCGGAAACAGGTGTCAGCATTCAAGGTGTCAGGAGTTTGTGAGTGTCCAGATTACCCGTTATCGTTGCCCAGGGTGGCGTCAGTCCGGCAGGACGAAGCTCCGGTTTTCATGGTTATCGACGTCTGGTGGTTGACCGGCTGGGAGCCGTTGAGCGTCAGCAGACCCTGAACGCCATCGCCCGTCTGCGTAGGCTGGATAATACTGCAACCGAGCAGGACATTCTTTCCGGTACCCTGATTCGTCAGCTCGAAGATAACCTGTTTGATGCCGACAACCTCTACCTGCACAATGCCCTGAATGTTCAGGAAGGTTCTGAACTGATCCTGCCAGTCCGTCGTCTGCCAGCTTTACCCGGGGGCTGGGTGGCAGAGCCTCTGGCTGATGGCAAACACGTTCGTGTCCGGGTCTCGGCGGCGCATAAAATGATGTTGCCGGGCAGCAGGGTTTCACCGGTCAAGGCAGCCGGACAACTGCCGTCTGGATTCCAGCCGGAGAAACTGTACCAGTCCCGCCATCATCCCCGTTCACTGGCTATGACCGTATTCGGTGCTTCTGATGCAGTGCTGTCCTCAGGACTCGACTGGGCAGGGCTGAAAGGCTTGCTGGCACCGGAAGAGATGGCGGTGTATTCCGGCAGCGCCATGAGTCAGCTGGATTATAACGGCAACGGTGGCATGATGCAGGCGCGCCTGCTGGGCAAGCGTGTGACGTCCAAACAGTGTCCGCTGGGCTTTTCAGAAATGTCAGCGGACTTTATCAACGCCTATATTCTTGGCTCCCTGGGAGCCACCGGTACCAGCATGGGCGCCTGTGCCACCATGCTGTATAACCTGCAGCTGGCAGTTAATGATATTCGCAGTGGACGCCGCCGTCTGGTGGTGGTTGGCAATAGTGAAGCGCCGGTTACGCCGGAAATTATGGACGGTTATACCACTATGGGCGCTCTGGCGACGGATGCAGACCTCAGGGGACTGGATCAACTGATGGACAGTGAAGACCCGGACTGGCGTCGTGCCTGTCGACCGTTTGCCGATAATGCGGGCTTTACCATTGCCGAGTCTTCCCAGTTTCTGATTTTGATGGATGATGAACTGGCTATGGAGGCCGGCGCAGAAGTTCTGGGCGCTGTGGCGGATGTTTTTGTGAATGCGGATGGCTACAAAAAATCCATCTCCGCTCCGGGAGCCGGTAACTATCTGACCGTTGCCAGGGCGGCTGCTCTGGGTCGATCCATTCTGGGCGAAGAGCCCCTCCGTCAGCGCAGTTATGTTCAGGCGCATGGCACCGGTACACCCCAGAACCGCGTGACCGAATCGCATATTCTCAATGAGACGGCAAAAGTCTTTGGCATTGACCAGTGGGCGGTGTCTGCTGTGAAAAGCTATGTTGGGCATTCCATCGGTGTGGCCGGTGGCGATCAGATGATGTCAACCCTTGGGGTATGGGATCAGGGTATGATTCCGGGTATTCGCACCATCAACCATCTGGCGGAAGATGTTCACGCTTCACACCTGAATATTCTTACCGACCATCTTGATACTGGTGTCAACGGCATGGATATGACACTGGTGAACGCTAAAGGGTTCGGTGGAAACAATGCCACTGCCCTGGTACTGAGCCCGAACGTGGCCCGGTCGATGTTGCAGAAAAAGCATGGTGAAAAAGCGGCGGCTGCATGGGAACAACGCCAGGAAAGTACCCGGGAACGTCAGCAGGAATACGAAGATCAACATCAGCAGGGAACCATGACGCCGATCTACCAGTTTGGTGAAGGCGTCCTGAATGGCAGCGAGCTGGACTATACGGATCAGAAACTGTCGGTACCCGGCTATGGTCGTGCGACAAACCTGAATCTGGAAAACCCATACTGGTAAACCAGAAAACCCCCGTTACCAGTCTGGTGACGGGGGTATCCCTCTTTTCTTTCCCGCCTTTCCTGTTTTTCTAAGTCCTTTGTAAAAGCAACCGCCTTCAGTTGATTTTATTGGTGACTCAAGCCATTCTCATCGAGTCATGTATCGTTGCATAGATGCTGCGACATTCAAGGTGTAGCAGGTGTTTTGGTGGACAGAAGGAGAATCACATGCTCATGAATCGTCTGGGGTTAGCCCTGGTTTTAGTGGGGGCAGTAGGTATACAGCCGCTGGCTGCCCGGGCCGATGCCGGGCGCGTGGATATCAACAACGCCGTTCAGTCCAGTCTGACGCTGTATTCTGACAAGGCATTTGTTCGTCACTCACTGTCTGCCCTGCCTTCTGAACAGGGCAGCCTGCAAGTGTCTGGGCTACCCCGGGAATGGGACCATGACAGCCTTGAACTGAGGTATCAGGAGAGTGCCGGCTCAGTGGCACCGGCTCAGCTGATCTGGCAGCCGGAAGGTTTAGACCGGGATGTGATTTACCGGGGAATGGTTGGAAAGTCGGTAGAATTGCTGGGCGGTGGCCTGAATGTTCCGGTACAGGGTACGATGCTGTCTTACCATTCGGGTCTGGCACTGGTTCAGGGAACCAATGGACGACAGTATCTTGTAGACTGGAGCGACCCGCAGGGCATACGGGTTGCTGGCCGTGATGCTATGGTCGCTGATAACCAGCTGGTTTCAGGTATTACCGCATCGTTTACACCCGAACAGGTTAAACAGCTTCAGGCTGATAATCTGCAACTGTCTTATGTGACACCATCAGTACGTTATAGCAGTCATTATCGTATGACGGTCAATGACTCTGATAATGCCCGGCTGGAACTGAGCGCACTGCTGAATAATTACAGCGACACCAGCTTCACCCGGGCGGATATACGACTGGTTTCCGGTGACACCGGAAGACGCGCTGCCTATGCCCGCAGCAGGCAGGTGATGATGGAGGCCGCACCGGCTGCCATGGATTCAGCCGGTGAAAGAGTGGGGGAAATGCTGGTGCAGAAACTGCCGGAAGGCACCCGGCTGCCGGCGCGCTCCAGTCAGCAGCTCAGCCTGTTGCGTAAGGATGCGCTGAAGGTAGAAAAACTGTATGCACTGGATGTTTACGGACGTTCTTTCAGTGGTCGCAATAAAGTGGCTGAAAGACCTCGGCTGACTTATCGTTTCAAGGCGGAAACCGACCTGCCTGCTGCACCGGTGAAACTGTTTGAGGAAACCACTGATGGTGCGGTCATCATAGCCGGTGAAAGCTGGTTGACGCAGACGACATCCGGCGACTATGCCCATTTGACCATGGGAGAAGCTCTGGCCGTCAGGGTTGAGCGTAACCTGAAAAGCTCCCAGCAGCAGGAAAAGGACCTGAAGAACCAGTGGCAGGCTGTGATTCGCAATGATCAGGATGTCGAAGTCACGCTCACGCTGATGGAGCGTGATTCGGGATTGCTGAAAATCAGTGATGTAAAAGGTGCCACCCTGGAAGGTGCGCGTACTCTTACCGTTAAAGTGCCTGCCAAAAGCTCTCATGAGATCAGTTATCAGGCGACTTACAGGCTTTGAAATGTTTGGTTGCTGAACAACTCTTACCCGTTAATGGCAGGCACCCGTCTGCCATTTGACAGACCGGTCCGGAATTATGATCTGGATCGTGTTTATTTTTGCCAGCCCTGCGTTATGATCCGATTTCCAGAAATAATTATTCCAATTGGATAAGCAGAATCATGAAAGCAGAAACTATTGCTTTGCACGCAGGTTACGACGGTGATCCAGCGACCAACGCGGCGACCACCCCCATCTATCAGACCATTTCCTATACCTTTGACGATACTCAACACGGTGCAGACCTGTTCGATCTGAAAGTGGCAGGCAATATTTATTCCCGCATAATGAATCCGACGAATGCGGTGCTGGAAGCTCGAATGGCGGCTCTGGAAGGTGGTATTGGTGCTTTAGCCGTTGGTTCAGGCATGGTGGCTATTACCTATGCGTTACAAACACTGACGGAAGTTGGGGCGAATATAGTTTCTACCAGCCAGCTGTATGGGGGGACCTATAATCTGTTTGCCCATACCCTGCCAAAACAGGGGGTCGAAGTGCGCTTTGCTTCACACGATGACTATACGGCGCTGGAAGCCCATATTGATAAAAATACCCGGGCGATGTTCTGTGAATCCATTGGTAACCCGGCAGGCAATATTGTTGATATTGCCAGACTGGCTGAGATCGCCCACAGACATGGTGTACCGCTGATTGTTGATAATACTGTTGCCACCCCGATCCTTTGTCGCCCCATAGAACATGGTGCTGACATTGTCGTGCATTCACTGACTAAATATGTGGGAGGGCATGGTACAACCCTGGGAGGAGTGATTGTTGACAGCGGTAAGTTTGACTGGAAAGGCAACAAAGAACGCTTCCCTGTTTTAAATGAGCCTGACCCCTCCTATCACGGTGTTGTGTATACCGAAGCCTTGGGAGACGCAGCTTATATTGGTCGCGCCCGGGTTGTACCACTGCGTAATACGGGCGGGGCGCTGTCTGCCCAGAGTGCTTTTCAGCTGATGCAAGGGTTGGAAACGCTGGCGCTAAGGATGGAACGTCATTGCCAGAATGCAGAAAAAGTTGCTGCCTACCTGAACGATCACCCATCGGTAAACTGGGTGAATTATGCGGCTCTGCCAGACAGTCCCTACCAGTTAAGGGCTGATAAAATCACAGGCGGCAAAGCTTCAGGTATTCTGAGTTTTGGTATCAAGGGCGGCAAGCAGGCCGGAGCGAAGTTTATTGATGCTCTGCAAATGATTTTACGTCTGGTGAATATTGGCGATGCCAAGTCGTTAGCCTGCCACCCTGCCACGACAACTCATCGGCAGTTGAATCCTCAGGAGCTTGAGGCTGCCGGGGTTTCCGAAGATATGATCAGATTATCCATTGGCATTGAACATATTGACGATATCCTTGCTGATATTGAGCAGGCACTGGTGGTAAGTCAGGGCTGATTGATTGGGTAGCTCAAAATAAACAGCCATAGCCCCTGAATATTTGTGGCACAATAGCTTCCTCTGACGCATGGGGGGCTTTTTGTGGCTGTTTATTTATCATCAGGTAGCAAGGTTTAAATGCCAAAGTTTAAGTCTATTGTCGTTTTAACAGGTGCAGGTATTTCGGCGGAATCAGGTATTCGTACTTTCCGTGCCAGTGATGGCCTGTGGGAAGATCATCCGGTTGAAGAAGTCGCCACGCCTGAGGGCTACTACCGCAATCCGGCACTGGTACAGACTTTTTATAACCAGCGCCGTCAGCAGCTGAGTGAAGTTGAAGCTAATCAGGCTCATCTGGCCCTGGCTGATTTTGAGAAAACGTTTGGTGGTGAATTTCTTCTGGTGACCCAGAATGTAGACGACCTCCATGAACGCGCGGGCAGTCGCCACCTGATTCATCTGCATGGAGAGCTGTATAAAGTTCGGTGTCAGGATACCGAACAGGTTTTTGAGTGGAAACAGGATGTAACGCTGGAAACGGAATGCCCCTGTTGTGGCAAGCCCGGCAACCTGCGCCCACATATTGTCTGGTTTGGCGAAATGCCTCTGGAGATGGAACGGATTTACGATGCGCTGTCACGGTGTGACCTGTTTATCTCAATTGGTACTTCCGGAAACGTCTATCCGGCTGCCGGTTTCTGTCAGGAGGCATTGGCGGCTGGCGCTCATACGGTAGAACTGAACCTTGAGCCCAGTGAAACCCGTGATGCGTTTCTGGAAGCTGTGCATGGGCCTGCCACCCGGGTTGTCCCGCAGTATTTGTCCGAGCTCTTCTGAAAAACAAGCTATTAAACTTCAGTTTTAAAGCGTAAACCGGTCTGCTGTTCTATCCTGATGACCTTTATGAATTCTGAAAATTATTCAGGAACTTGTTTAGGAACTCATTGTGGAGCTCGTTTTGGAACTCGTTTTGGATATAGCGGTTTGCGATCGCTGATTACCCGTTTCAGGTCTGAGATTGAAGTCTATGGTACTCAGCCTGTACCGGCCAGTCTGCGGCAAGCCGGCAGTTATGACCTGTTTGTGATAATGGCCAATTTTCTGGTCAATCCCGCCTCTATCTACTCTGCGGCTCTTGGTGTAGCCGGGGGCTTATCGTTTATTACTGTGGTTGTTACCCAGGTGGTTGCCCTGTTTGTTGCCATGGTCGTTTTGCTGGTGATGGCGCGAATGGGAGTGGATTATGGTTTGACGGGACAAATGGCCTGTCGCACAGCCCTGGGTGTCCGGGGAGGGCGCTGGCTGACTTCACCATTAAGGGCGGTGTGTTCGGTTTACTGGTTTGCTTTTCAGACTCTGGTAAGCAGTCTGGCGCTGACGGCCATCTCGTCAGAGTACTTTGGTATTATTATTCCACTGACAACGGTGGCTTTGCTTTTTGCTGTTTTGCAGGTATCGGTGGCGTTGGTGGGCTATCGCTGGTTGCAGGGGGTGTTTGGCAGGGCTTTACCGCTTAAGGTTCTGTGTCTGGTGGTCATTGTTGCTTTGCTCTGGAAACAGCCTGCCGCTGGTAATAACTGGTTTCACCTGCCGGCTGACAATGACTGGCTGCTGGTGATGCTCTGGTTTAATGCGGTTGTTGGCAGCATGCTCACAAATGTCACAGACTCAGCCGATCTGGTTCGTTATGTTAAGAACCGGCGCAGTTTATGGGCAGGAGCGATGTCCGGTGCGTTATGCGGCGTAGTATTAGGCGCAGGGCTGGGTGCCTGGCTGATGATGGTGGTAGGCGGAAGCGCTGACGATCTTTATCACAATGTTTTGCGTGCTGAGCCCGGTCTGTTGATGGTTGTTGCCATTGTTGTCCTGATCGTGATGGATAACTGGACGATTAATATCATCAATCTGTATACCGGTGGTTTATCGCTGAGTCATACACTGGAGCCCGTGAGTCGTTTTACCTGCACGCTGCTGGTCAGTCTTCCTGCTATCTGGCTGTCTGGCATGCCCGGGGTGATTCACAATTATCTGCAGACAATGGAGAAAGCCGGGGTCTTTTTTGCTGCGATTGCCGGGGTGCTGCTGGTGGATTATTTCATCAGGAAATGGCAGTTAAACGTTAATGCCCTGTATCAGGTTAATGGGGAATACTGGTATCAATACGGTTTTCGAATCAGCGCACTGACCATTATTGCTCTTGCGTCACTGGTCGGGTTTTCGGTGCCGGAGAGCTGGCCGCTGCCCATTATTGTCCTTCTGATATCGGCAGCTGGTTATCGTTTAATTCAGCATTGTGAAGCACGAAGTAGTTTAGTGATAAAGGAGTGATTTATATTCTAATTAGTTATTAACAAATAATAATATATTCCTTCAATTTATATGTAGCTGCGATATGATGACCTGGCTTTATAAAAGTCATTATCAACGACTATGGGCTAATAAAATGGCTAAGGTTTTCGCAGATAACTCCCTGTCTATTGGCAATACACCGCTGGTTCGGTTGAATCGTATTGCGGGTGATCATGAAGTTTATGTAAAAATTGAATCACGCAATCCCGCTAACAGCGTCAAGTGTCGTATTGGTGCCAGTATGATATGGGAAGCGGAATCCTCCGGTAAACTGCGTGAAGGCATGGAGCTGGTTGAACCCACCAGTGGTAATACCGGTATCGCCCTGGCCTTTGTTGCGTCTGCCAAAGGCATTCCTTTAACCCTGACCATGCCATCGTCCATGAGTCTGGAGCGTCGGAAAGTGATTAAGGCACTTGGTGCCAGAATTGTTCTGACTGAACCGGCTAAGGGGATGGCAGGTGCCGTGGCAAAGGCTAAGGAAATCGCAGACTCTGACCCTGAAAAATACCTGCTGCTGCAACAGTTTGAAAACCCGGCCAATCCAAAGATCCACGAAGAAACCACTGGTCCGGAAATCTGGAAAGATACCGATGGTGAGATTGATATCCTTGTTGCAGGTGTTGGCACTGGTGGCACGATTACCGGGGTATCGCGTTACCTCAAGGAAATCCGGGGTAAGAATATTACTTCGGTGGCCGTAGAACCAACGGCATCGCCAGTTATTACCCAGACGCTGACTGGTCAGGATGTTAAGCCTGCCCCTCATAAGATTCAGGGTATTGGTGCTGGATTTATTCCCGGTAATCTGGATTTGTCGCTGGTGGATCAGGTTGAGCAGGTCAGTAATGAAGATGCCATTGCCATGGCGCTCAGGCTGATGCGTGAAGAAGGTATTCTGGCCGGTATCTCCGGTGGTGCTGCGGTGGCGGCTGCCCTGAAGGTAGCTGAGGAACCGGTTCATAAAGGTAAGAAGGTGGTTGTGATACTGCCGGACTCCGGAGAACGTTATTTGTCGACCGCTCTTTTTGAAGGGGAGTTCGACGAACAGGATCTGGTTCAGTAGATAGTCAACCCTGCCCGGCCTTACTGATACTCACTCAGAAAACTCATAGGTTTTCCCACTTTACCGGAATCTGCAATGTAAAGTGGGAACCTTCTCCGACCTGACTCTTTACCGAAATACTACCGCCCATCAGTTCGACCAGTTGCCTGCAGATGGTAAGCCCAAGTCCACTGCTGTGTGCTTCTCTGTCGGCGTACTTTTCTTCCTGGCCAAAGGCATTGAACACGTCTTTAAGGTTGTCTTCAGCAATGCCTGCGCCAGTGTCTTTCACTTCCAGCAGCAGATTACCAGTACTATATTCCATTTGAGCTGAGAGTGTAATGGTTCCCTCGTCGGTAAACCGGAAAGCGTTACCCAGCAGGTTGATAATGATCTGGCGAAGCCTTTGAATGTCTGCGGTGAGTGTTTCCGGCGTTCCCATTTCGATTTCAACGATCAGCTCCAGATCTTTGTCGAGAGCTTCTGTCAGGAACACTTTTTTACACTGTTCTAACAGTTCCGGCAGTTGAAAGGTTGAGTTTTGCAGAGAGAGATTGCCTGACTCCAGTCTGGAGTAGTCTATGACATCGTTAACGATAGCCATAAGAGCATGGCCTGACTGGGTGATGACCTCGAGCCAATTTTTTTGATCATCGGGCAGGGGCTCCATATTCAAAATTTCAGAAGTTACAATGATGCCATTCAGGGGGGTTCGTATCTCTCGGCTAACTTTGGAGATTAACAGCGTTTTCTGCCGGTTAGCTGAGTCAACTTCGGCTTTTTGCAGCATTAAATCGTTGTGGGTTGTTTGCAGAGTCTCCAGACTGGATTGCAATTCCATCTGGTTTTTCAGGAAGGATGCAAGAATACGGTTATATTGCTGTGTAATGCCTGCAAGCTCTGAAAAGGGGTCACTCTCAAGTGGATGAAAGTTGCCACTATGAGACTGCTGCTCAAGGTCGTGGATAATCTCAGACAATTCCGTGATGGCACCATGCTCGCTGATATTCAGTCCAATTCTTTCACTTTCCGCACTGACCCTGAGTGGATACCAGCGGTTTATGAGTTTGAGAAGCATAAAACTGACGCCAAACGCCCAGGCAACAACAGTGGTAGCCCCCAGCAACTGGACGCCAAACTGTGTTATGAAATCATTTCCGGTATTCAGTATCTCAGGGTCGCCAAGCAGGGCAACCGAGAGGCTTCCCCAGACGCCGGCCCCGAGGTGCACTGGAATTGTGGCTATGACATCATCAATCTTGCGTTGTTCCAGATAAACCGTAAACCCACAGCAAATCAGGCCTGAAATGGTACCAATAAGGACAGCTTCAGCGGGTTGCATGGCATGGGCTCCGGCGGTGATTCCCACCAGCCCGGCCAGAATGCCATTGGATATCTGGGGGATATCCGCTTTATGATAAAACACCGAACACCAGATCAGGCTCGCCAGCCCGCCAGCACAGGCTGATACAAACGTATTGATCATGACCAGGCTCAGCAGGTCATCCATTTTCAGGAGACTGCCCATATTGAAACCAAACCAGCCCAGCCAGAGCAACATAACACCAAGCAGGCTCATAGCCTGGTTTTGCCCTCTGAATACCTTGTAACTCTGGTCGTGGAAACCATTTCTTGGGCCAATAATCAGTACTGCTGCCAGAGCGACAGCGCCACCCAGTGCATGAACCTGGACAGAGCCGGCAAAGTCAACAAACCCAAGTTCTGACAGCCACCCCCGGGGGGTTCCAAAAACGCCACCCCAGACCCATTGGCCGGAGATCGGATAGATGAATGTCACAATGACCAGACTAATGATCATGTAGCCAGTCAGGCCACAACGCTCCGCTACCGCCCCGGACACAATGGTAGCGGCGGTAGCGGCAAAGAGTGTCTGAAATAACAGAAACAGGTAAGGATAATGAGGGTCATTTGGGTGGGCATTGTGGCTGAAATCTGAAAACCAGCCGTACTGGATGGTAAAGCCGATAGCGAAATAGAACAGAGTCACCAGAATCAGATCAATCAGGTTTTTGGCTGCTACGTTGACCGTATTCTTACTGCGTACGGCACCTGCTTCAAGACATAAAAAACCGGCTTGCATCAGTAGTACCAGCAGAATGCAGAGCGTCATAAACAGGGTATTTTCGGTTCCGTAGGGCATGTACTGTGTTTCCGGTAATGAGTCTGGTAAAACAGTACAGTCATTTATCTGCTTTCTTTTTTGAATTTAGCAGTTGGCACCAGTAGTTTTCGGTCTGATACTGAATTTTTCGTCCATGGCTGTTTTATTCTGTTTCAGCATTCCTTCATTTATTCCTTTCCGCGCTGTTCAGCAGGGCATAGAATACGTTGATTGTTGCCAGTTACTCTTTTAATTAAACTGCCATGAGTGAAACATTGCACTGACATGGTAAAAGTCACAAGGAGTTGAGTTATGGGGTTTGAAATCACTGCTATTGCGTTTGTGCTGCTGATAGCGGTACTCATTGCAACCGGCGTCAGGATGGTTCCCCAGGGTTATAACTACACGGTGGAACGGTTTGGAAAATACACGAAAACGCTCCCGCCAGGTCTGCATGTTATTGTGCCGGTGATCGACAGTGTCGGTAAGAAGATAAATATGATGGAGCAGGTTCTCGATATTGCCCCGCAGGAAGTGATTTCATCGGACAACGCCCAGGTGACGACGGATGCGGTGTGCTTCTTTCAGGTGCAGGATGCGGTGAGAGCGTCTTATGAGGTTAATGACCTTCCGAGGGCCATGCAGAATCTGGTGATGACGAACATTCGTGCAGTGCTTGGATCGATGGAGCTGGACGAAATGCTGTCTAACCGGGATCGCATTAACGGGCAGTTGCTGGCTAAAGTCGATGAAGCCACTGACCCCTGGGGTTTGAAAGTAACCCGTATAGAATTACGTGATATTGCTCCCCCACACGATCTGGTAGAAGCCATGGCCCGGCAGATGAAGGCGGAACGAGACAAGCGCGCCCAGATTCTTGACGCTGAAGGTGCCAGAGAAGCGGCTATTAAAGTAGCAGAAGGCCAAAAGCAGGCTCAGATCCTGCAGGCGGAAGGTGAACTGGAAGCGGCCAAGCGGGAGGCTGAAGCCCGGGAGCGGCTGGCTGAAGCGGAAGCCAGGGCGACTGAGGCGGTGTCGCAGGCGATAGCCAGTGGTGACCAGCGGGCGATTAATTACTTTGTTGCCCAGAAGTATGTTGAGGCTCTGAAAGAAGTTGGGGCAGCTGATAATAGTAAACTGATCATGATGCCACTTGAGGCCAGTAGCGTGATTGGTTCTCTGGCAGGAATCAAGGAATTGCTCAGTGAAGTATCGGGTAATAAGCCGTCCTGAACGGCTGGTTTTCATTAACAGGTTAACGACATTATCATGATGGAATTTCTGTCGGCTATACAACCCTGGCACTGGTTGATTGTAGGTTTTTTGTTCCTGGGGCTGGAAGCCCTTGGAACCGGTGGTTTTTTGTTAGGTACAGCACTGGCCGGGGTGTTGCTGGCTGCGTTGTTGTGGCTTTTTCCTGGCCTGAGCTGGAGCTGGCAACTGGTGTGGTTTGGTCTGAGCAGTCTGGTATTTACGGTGGCGTACTGGAAGCTGTTTCGTCGCGTGAATGAGCGATCTGACAATCAACAGCTTAATAATCGTGCAGTTCAGCTGGTCGGAAGAGTGGTAGAAGTCTCTGAGCCCCTGACCCATGGTCAGGGCAGGGTGCAGATTGGTGACACTCTCTGGAAAGTGAAGGCCAGTGAAACGATTGAAGCCGGTACGCAAGTCGTTGTCGTTGGGGCGGATGGTATGACTTTGTTGGTAGAGCGTCACAGTCAATCCTGAAGTCCGGATTACTATGTACCGGTCAGATCTGCGGCTTGCCCGTTTATTAATGGCAGCAGGCTGCAGTCCGTTTTGAAAAGCAGAGTTGCAGCCCCCTGTTTAAGGGCTTTTTACTGGCTATAATCCTGTATTGGCACGTAGTTCTTCCAGATACTCTTTCCACCATTTCGGTATAAGCCGCCAGCGTATTTTCTGTGTTATCGTTTCAAAATCCAGTCTGGCAAAAATCAGTATTCTGGATTGCGATACGACCAGTAGCCACTGGTCATCTTCATTGAACTCCAGTTGACCTGGTTCGACGAGAGCCCCCAGTCCATCCTCTTTCCTGAGTGACTGATGAAGCTTCCAGTGTTGCGTATCAGGCCGGGGCCTTAGAAGCCTCAGACTGTGCATGCCCTTTTCTGTAACACCCAGTAATCCGGAGTGGTGAGCGAACTGCACATCAGAAGGTGCAAACTGATTACCACTCAGGACCGATTGATCAATGCTCTGTATTAAAGTGCACCAGGCGCTGTAGCACTGATGAATTTCCAATGGCTGGTTTGAATGATAAGGCGCAATCGCGATAAATTCGCCATTGGCTGTCATAGCCAGTTTTCCGGCAATAATGCCTGGTTGCAGCTGGTTAACGGGTACGAGCTGACCAGAGTATGAGTTGAAATAAAACCTGTCCAGCGGGTGTTGAGTAAGATGATGGCGGTTGATGATTACGTAACTGGCCGCAGGTGTTCTGGTAACGGCAATTCCGTGAGGTGCCTGAGCATAGTTATTTTGTGTTATACACCCTACACGGGTTTGGCTGGTAACGTTGTTCAATCTCCCGTTGTTTTTGTCAAATTTCCAGGCTGTCAGCCATGCTGGTTCGCTGGAATCTATTGATGCACAGCTTTCCTCATCGCCTGATTGTTCCCAATTCTCCGTGGTTCCCATTGTAAAAAGATGCGTAACTCCCTGACTGAAGGCTGTGATGCATAGTCTGTAGACGTTATCAGAATGATCGGCTTTAGTTTGTATGGAGCTGGGTGAAAGATGCCCCAGGTCTCCAGGGGGGAAAATCCGGGTGGAGTATAAATCCACTTTCTGTTTGGCGGCATCTATGCCTGCAATCCAGTGCTGGTCTGGAGACAGTGCAAATGCACAGTATCCAGTGGGCATACGCAGGTTGTGACTGCTGTACCATTCCCAGTTACCCTTCTTATCGGTCAAAAGAATTTTTGTAAGGTTGCCAGTTTTAAAGCTAACGATGATTTCAGAAGATACACTGAATGTCGCACTGGCAATCATTGGTGCTGGTTTGCCAGTAAAATCTGTCGCTTTGGAAAAATCCATGTGTGTCTGGTAATAGAACGTGTCAGGGTCTGGTGGGTATAAAGTTTTCCATTGAGCGGGACTGAGACCTGTGCCACTCAGAGTTGAGAGGGTTACCCGTTGGTGCTGTCGGTCAAATCCTTTTAGAGAAATGCCCTTATCCGATCCGTCAGAAGGATTACCATAATAAGTGAATTCAGTACCTGAACTTTTCGGAGAAAAAATCAGCTCCAGATAATGGCAGCGTGATTCAGAAAAACTCAGGATTGAGGGATCTTTCCGAAAACGAAAACCTTCAGGAGGAGTACTCAGAAGTAAAGTGTCTTCAGAGTTATCGCTGCAGAGCATTGTTGTTATCTCTTTTTCAGCCCCGACCGGAACATGGCCAAAATCGATATGCGGGTCAAATTCGAACGTTGCCTGAACAAATACATTAAAAAAAACGCCGTTTAGTACGATTAAAGCGCGTATAAGCCTTTGCATGGCTCCAGCCCCTGGGCAGTCAGAATGCTAAAAGTAGCAGAGTGTCAGTGGTTGCCTGTAAAAGTCTGTTCAATGGCACCAAACAGGGATTGCCCATCCGGAGTGGTAATTTCTATTCGAACCCTGTCTCCGGGTTTTAAATAGGGGGTTTGAGGTTGTCCGCTGGTGATGATTTCCAGCATTCGTTGTTCGACCAGGCAGCATGAACCGGTGCTTTTATCTTTGTTGGACACAGTGCCTGAACCAATAATGGTACCTCGTCCAAGTGGTCGGGTTTTTGCGGCGTGGGCAATCAGTTCATGAAAGTTGAAGGTCATATCCACTGCACAGTCAGGGTGCCCAAACGGCTGGTCATTCAGGTAGACCTGCATGGGCAGACTGAGTTTGCCTTCTTGCCAGTAATTCCCCAGTTCATCCGGGGTAACAGCAACCGGGCCAAAACTGCTGGGGGGTTTGCTCTGGACAAAACCGAAGCCTTTGCCAAGTTCTTCCGGAATCAGGTTGCGCAGTGATATGTCGTTACAGAGTGTCACCAGCATAATATGCTGGTGAGCGTTGTCCGCGCTGCAACCCATGGGGACATCGTTGGTAATGATGGCCAGCTCTGCTTCAAAATCAACGCCCCAGTCCGGGTTGGCAGTGATGGTATCACAGGGACCTAACAGACTGTCGGAAACACCCTGATACATCAGCGGATTGGTCCAGAAGCTATCAGGCATGGAGACCCCGCGGGCTTTTCTTGCCAGTTCCACATGGTTGACGTAGGCGCTGCCATCAAGCCACTGAGTCGCTCTTGGCAGGGGGGCGCTGCAACGAGTGGGATCAAAACGTGCAGCGTTGTCAGCCTGACCATCGGCATTGATACACTGGTAGCGGTTCTGCAGACCAGGCAGAAGTATTTCCCAGTTATCCAGACAGTTTCGCAGTGAACAGGCAATATCGGGTATGGGGACAGCCCGCTCCAGATCTCTGGATACCATGTACAATTCACCATCACGACCAGATTTATAGCTGGCAAATTTCATTTTTTCGTCCTGTCAGTCTTTATCGGTTGAGGCTGGGCTTTTCCATGAGTCGGCATAGGCCCTGATATCAACCTGTTCTGCCTGTCTGGACAGTGACAGCGGTCGACGCGTGTCTATCATGACCGCCACTTCGTTGGTGAAAGTGTGCGGATCTTCCATGCTTTTTTTCAGAGCTTTGGGATGTGGCCCGTGAGGAAAGCCACAGGGGTGAAAGGTCACCATACCGGCATCTATATGGTCACGGCTGAAGAAATTGCCCTGGTGGTAGAAGATGACTTCATCAAAGTCATCATTGTTATGGAAAAAGGGTACTTTAAGGGCGTTGGGGTCTGTTTCAATAGGACGCGGACAGAAAGTACAGACAACAAACCCCTGTCCGACAAATGTTGTATGTACCGAAGGTGGCAAATGATATCGATGGCTGGTGAGCGGCCTTATATCCCGCCAGTTCAGCCTGACCACGGTATTGGTACCGTGCCAGCCTACTGCGTCAAGAGGGTTGAATGGGTATGTGAGGGTTGAGATAGCATCAAGCCGTTTGATGCGAATCTGCCATTCGTTTTCATCCTGCTGAGCCTTGAACTGGTTGTTGATTTCAGGATGATCCAGTACGGCAGGGTCGTAAACAGCGTTGTATCCGGCTACGCCCTTGTCTGGCAGACGATAACAACCATCTTTGTTTTCCACCATCAGCATAACAATGGGTACTGACGTTTCAATACGCCATGCTGTCCCCCTGGGTATAACCAGATAGTCGCCTTCTGTAATAGACAGGTGTCCATAGTCGCAGAAAAACTCGCCCTGACCTTCGTGAATGAACAGCAGCTCATCACCATCGCTGTTGCGCACCAGATTTTGCATAGATAGTGACAGCCGCCAGAAGCGAATGGCCGTATCCTGGTTATAAAGGAAGGGTGAGACAGACCAGGGGCATTCCTGTGTACTGTCCAGCTGGGTCAGGTCCAGGGCATGGGGGCGCAGCGGGCCTTCAAAATGGCTCCAGGCTGTGGGTGGGTGACGGTGATGCATCTGGGTAACCGGACCGTAAAAGCCCTCGCGGCCAAGCTCTCGTTCATAAGTCCCTTCTGGAAGGTCGCAGTGCGCCTGCCGGGAACATTGACCTTCCCGCAGTGGCAGTTGTATCCATGGTTTATGGCTCATTGATGCGCTCCGGTTGCTGTCTGTAACGGTGAGAGGTGCATAAGTCTTGTTACTGTTCTTTTTTTATTCCGGGTTCTGGCTGTCTCTTGCCGGTGCTTTTGCAAGATTGTTGCTTATGAGATATAGACGATAGTGTTATGCTTGTCATGATTTAATAGCTTAAAACGATGGATGAATGTGGTAAAGCTACTTAAGACAACGCTGTTCTATTTGAACCAGCAATTGTTCAGGTTAACCTGGCTTTCCATTGTGGTGCTGCTGTGCGCACTGTATTTTGGCAGCTGGTTTTTAATGGAACTCTCTGGTGAGAAGGGACTGACACAACCCGGAGTCTGGTTTTATTATTTCGTGACGACAGCGACCACCATTGGCTACGGTGATTTAAGCCCTCAAACCACGGGTGGGCGAATGGTGGCTGCTTTTTTCATGATGCCGGGGGCAGTGGTTGTTTTTGCCGCATTTCTTGGCAAAATGTCGACTAAATTTGTCGATCTCTGGAGGAAAGGCATGCAGGGGAAAGGCGACTTTTCCATGTTCGATGACCATATTGTCATACTTGGCTGGCATCCCGAACATACACCACAGATGGTCAACCTGATTTATGGTGACACCCGAAGGATTGCTCGCAAGGTCGTGTTATGTGCAACCGATGAAATTGAAAACCCGTTTCCGGATTCCGTTCATTTTGTTCGCGGTGAAAATCTGCACAGTGAAGATCTGCTCAAACGTTCAGGTATCCGGGAAGCGTCCCGGATTATTATTTACCGGGGCAATGATGATAAAACGCTGGCATCCTGTCTGACTGTGGTGGCAACAGGAACAAAAGCCCATATTGTTGCCTGGTTTGACACTCTGGGTATGGCTGATCTCCTTAAATCGCACTGTCCCCAGGTTGAGTGCCACTCGGACATTTCTATGGAAATGCTGGTACGTTCCGCACAGGATCCGGGTTCTTCCCGTATTCAGGAGCAGTTATTGTCAACGCTTCAGGGGCCTACCCAGTTTTCTATTGTTGTGCCGGAAGGTTTTGGGGCTGTGAGCTTCTCCAGGCTGATGAACTTTTTTAAGACAGAATATGAAGCTATGATTCTGGGGGTTGCTGAGAAGATAACAGGCGATAATCTGCGATTGAATCCGGACAGTAATTATCAGGTGAGGGATAAGCACGTCATTTACTACATGGCTTCCGAGCGAATTCATACCCAGGATGTTAACTGGGAACAGTGTCAATAGGTCTCCGGGGTTCTGGTTATTGACTGGAACCTGTTTTTCTCCCGTCGTTCTGATGGAAAGCCTGAATATTGAAGCCAGCTCTTAAACGCTGTTAGTTTTCAGGGTTTTACATCTTTAATTTATCCAATCATATTCATGGCTTATTAAACTAATTAAAAACCTCCGAATTCGTTATTTGTTAGTCATTCCAACAAGCCTGTCAGTGTTTTAACCAGGGAGCATGGTAAAGTCCCTGATTAATTAGTGAACGCATTTAAGTTGATTAGGGGGGAATAAGCTATGTGTAATTCAGTAAATCGATCTGGTTTTAATGGTTTTACAGCACATACAAACAGGGAAGTTCCAGCCAGAAATATAAAAGAGGCTTTGGATTTGACAAGCAAATTAATGGGTGAGAGTCCATTAAATAAAAGCTCCAGATCTAACAGACCACAGGGAAAACCTCTCAGTGAACGAAAAGTTCAGGAAAGTATAGGGAAAAGGATTTTAAAAGGACTTGGTAAAGGACTAGCGAAGGTTGGCGGGCTGGCCTTCTGGGTGATCGTTAGATTGCCAGGTGCATTGGTTTGTTGCTTGTGTCATTAAAGCTGAAAACTTCAGGTATCATATTTCAGTTTTTTTGATCGGAGGTTTTTTGAACCACTATAGAATTTTGTTAAATGGATAGTTTTGATGAGTGTATCAGAAATGTAATATTGTCACGTTAGTATACGCACCTTCAGGCATATGCCAGTAAACATAGGTGCATTATGAAGCGTACAGTCCTGTCATTATGTATTCTCACTGCCTTGGCAGGTTGTGAGAGCGAAACGGTTTACATAGAAGCTCCTGCCGAAACGCCTCCCGCTGATGGTGATTTTGATTATGAATACGCCTCCGGGGAAGTCGCACATGCAACACTGATTGCAGCCCTGGACTTTGATAAAGAAGCCTACGGTGAAAAAATCAATCCCCAGAACGTTGGTAGAAAGTTTCCTGCTTCCATCGAATTTAATCAGGACCAGCTTGTTTGGGAAAGTAGCGGTGAAGTTTTAAACTTAAAAAATTATGAAAGACTAACGTTTAACAGTTTAAATCTTGCCGAAAAGAGAACGATATCCTTCCGGGTTTATTTTAACGAAGAACAATCTGGTCAATTAAGCAGCATCATGGATGGAGAGCACTGGGGGGTTCGTTCCCGGGAGCCGTTTGTTGTGTTAAACGCTGATGATCAAATTGAAGTCTGGCGAAAATATGAAGGCTCTGCATGGGAAGGTGATGACGAGCCAAGACATATCCTGACAACAGAGAAAATCGAACGAGGCAAATGGTTTACTTTCACCTTTGCCGGTGACGATCAGGAGACACGGATTTATTTCGATGGCAATCTGGTCGGACAGGGGCCGGCAATTGCTGCTGCAACGAATAAACTGGCGTTTGGCGCTGCACTGTTGTCCCGGTCTCACCAGGATTTAATACCTTCTGCCAGAATGAAGGTTGATGACATAAAAATTTTCAGAGGCCCGCTGCCAGTAGATTATATCCGTTCATTAACGAACCCTGATCCGGAAGAAAGGCCACTACTTCCGCCCGGTTCACCAGTCCCGACAGATACGATCAAGAATGTCGACTATGAACAGGTTGTGCTGACCTGGCAACATAACAATTTGTTCAAGACCCGGGATGTCGAATATACCGTGTTCCTGTCGACTGACAGCAAGATGAACAGCGTTGATATTGAGTGGCGGACACTGAATACCCACTTTACAGCCGGTGCATTAAAACCTGACACCGATTACTTCTGGCGCATTGACTCATACGATGGGTCAACCCGCGTCAGGGGACCGGTCTGGTCTTTCAGAACATCCAACCCGGTTGATAAAAGTCTGTTGCCGGAACAGCTCAATGTTATGGCTTATAACATCTGGCATGCCGGAGCGGATGCTGACCCATTGATGGGACAGGACTACCTGTTTGAACAAATTCAATCCAATAATATTGATATTCTGCTGATGGTTGAATCTTATGGTTATCAGCAGGCATTAGCGAATAAGCTGGGCTTCTATATGCATACTGGAGGCAGCAATGATAATTTATCCATTTTGAGTCGCTATCCGATTATTCAGCCTCTGGGAACGTGCAGTTTTGGATTTTGTGGTGCCAGAATAGAGCTGCCTGAAAACCGACAACTGGATGCGTATGCCATCTGGCTCAGCAGTATAAACGACGGAGCTATGATTCCGGCTATTCCATCCTACACAAATGATGACCTGGTTCAGTTGGATACTCCGCGCGCCAATACGATGGAAAGCTATCTTGAGACCATCGAAACATTAAGCGATAGCCAGAAGCGGCCCATTATTATGGGAGGCGACTTAAACACTTCGTCGCACCTGGACTACACCGATGAAACGAACTACTACAACCGGGGACAGGTTAACTGGCCGACCAGTCTGGTTATTGAACAGTTCGGGTATACCGATACACTGAGGCAGGTTTATCCGTTTGCGTTAGATATGGAGTGTATTACCTGGAGCCCGTTTTTCAAAAATAACTATGGGCGTTCCCGTATCGACATGGTTTTTAACAAGGGTGCGCAGCTAAACTCTGTAGACGCCGGTTGCCTGCTGGACAATTCCCACCCGGTGTTACATCCAGCGGATCATGGTGCGGCGTGGACTACTTTGAAAGTCGATAAAGCCCTGTGGGATGAATCCCTGTCGTTAATTGACGACTTTGACAGAGACCGGAAGGCCTCAGAAAGCTTCTCATTCATGCGTATTGAAGGCGATAAGCTCTGGTCTGATGAAGGGTTTAATGATGGTGGTGCCGATGGAATCACTGAAATTCTGGAGGGAGGTATTCTCAGAATGACCAATTCCTCTTCCGGCGACCAGAATGCACTGATGGCAGGCGGCCTTCCTTCGGAAGATAATGGCTGGACCATGGAGTTCAGGGTTCAGGTGACCGACCCGGGTAGCTCGACTGCGGTATGGCAGGCCATTACCCGCTCCAGCACCTATGATCAGAGAATATTTATTGGTGCTAATGGCATTGGTGAAAGTGCGAACAACGGCTCGTCGATCAAGTACCCGGTTAACTTTGCCAGTGATTTCAGGGTTGTCCGTATTGCTTATGACCCGTTAATAAAGGCAGCAAGGCTGTGGGTAGACGGAGATATTGTCGCTAAAAATATTGAATCAAATGACGGGTACTTCAATATGCTTGGTTTTGGCAATTCGTCATCCAATATTTCCAGTGGTCAAATCCTTATTGACTATGTACGTATTGAAGACGGCTATCATGCGCCCACAAACCAACTGATGCAGTCAGCTAAATAGTCTAATTTTGTCTTTTAACCAGCGGCCTGTATATCAGGCCGCAATGCTATATTATCTGGAACAGATCATGAGGTGGCGTGTATTATTGATCATTGGAAAATGATCAATGGATAATGACAGTTCAATGAAGTCCAACCTGATTACCCGCGCCGGTAAAGAAGCCCTGCAAAAAGAACTCGACTGGCTGTGGAAAGTAAAGAGACCACAGGTAACCCAGGCTGTTTCCGAAGCGGCGGCACTGGGGGATCGCTCAGAAAATGCAGAATACAAAGAAGGCAAACGCGAACTAAGAAGCATAGATCGTCGGCTTCGCTTCCTGACCAAAAGACTTGAAACGGTTAAAGTCGTGGATTATTCACCAGAGCAGGAAGGTAAGTGCTTTTTTGGTGCCTGGGTTGAGATAGAAAATGAAGACGGTGACGTTTTGCAGTGTCGTATTGTAGGTTCGGATGAAATTGATGTCAGTAAGGGACATATCACCATTGATTCGCCCATGGCAAAAGCACTGATTGGCAGACAGGTAGATGATGAAGTGGTGGTAAAAACACCGGGGGGAGATAAAGTCTGGATTATTCTTAATATCCAGTATCAGGCTTTTGATCAGGGGTGATTGTGTTGTAGAAGGACGTTTCTGGTATTTTGTCGTATAACTATAGCTATAACGATAACCTGTATTTTTACTTAAACTTGCTGATACAGGTATGCCGTGAGAGCATAATCGTGTATTGTTTTCCGCCTTTTCTGTCTGGCATTTATTCGGTACTTAGATAGTAGTACCTTGATATTGGTACTTAGAGCCCGTGAAGCGATACAAGCAAACCATACTGTCTAATTTTTTCGTGGCTATTGATTCAGAAAGCACTGACACCGGTGAAGGTGACTATCATCTGGTGGAAGCGAATCTGGATATTGAGTCCCGGGACGATCGCACTCTGTGTACTGAAGTGCTGCATGGAGAGTATCGCTATGAAGTGTTGACCAACCATCTGCTGGTCAGTGCCTGTCCGATCTGTTCTGCCATTCTCAAGCGTCGCATCAGTAATATGCCTCTCGAACGCAAGGCAGGAACCACCAGTGCGTTTGAAGACATCGAAGAGGAAGTCCCGGAAACCCAGATGGCATTACATCTTGAAAATAGTGCTGACGGCAAAGAAGAAACGGATACTGAATCCAGCAGTGTGAAGACCTCACCACAGTTTGAGTTGTTTGGTTAAGATCGGTAGGAAAACACCGGAAAGGAAATCAACCTTTCCGGCAGGTTTTATTACTGAACACGCTTACGGGCAGGCAGGATGTCTTTCAACTTGTTATGCATCGCACGCAGAGTGTTTTCTGTTGTTTCCCAGTCAATGCAGGCATCCGTTACAGAAACACCGTACTCCATGTTGTCACTGATTTTCTGAGCTCCCCAGCCAATATTACTTTCTACCATCAGGCCAACAATGGACTCATTGCCTTCTAAAATCTGGTTGGTGACATTTTCCAGAACCAGAGGCTGCAGACTGGGGTCTTTGTTGGAGTTGGCGTGGGAACAGTCCACCATTATATTCGGTTCAATACCGGCTTTATGCAGCTCCTGCTCACAGATGGTCACACTGACTGAGTCATAATTTGGCTTGTCACTTCCACCACGAAGAACAACGTGACCATAAGGGTTGCCCTTGGTTCGGGTTACTGCCACCTGACCATTGCCACTTATACCCAGAAAACGATGGGGTTTAGATACCGAGTTCAGCGCATTGATGGCGACTTCCAGGCCACCATCAGTACCGTTTTTAAAACCAACCGCCGAAGACAGACCGCTAGCCATTTCACGGTGGGTCTGTGATTCTGTTGTACGTGCGCCAATGGCTGACCATGCCACCAGATCCTGCAGGTACTGTGGGGAGATAGGGTCCAGGGCTTCCGTCGCGGTTGGCATACCCATCTCGGCAACATCCATCAGGAGCCGTCTGCCAATATGAAGGCCGTCAGAAATTTTGAATGAATCATTCAGATAGGGGTCGTTAATCAGACCTTTCCAGCCCACGGTGGTTCGTGGTTTTTCAAAATAGACCCGCATAACCAGATACAATGTATCACCCACCTCTTCACTAAGTGCTTTCAGGCGCTGCGCATAATCCAGTGCCGCATCAACGTCGTGAATAGAGCAGGGGCCAATGACAATAAACAACCGGTGATCTTTACCGTCGATAATATCCCGGATAACCTGACGACCTTCGGAGACTGTAAGGGCTGCTGCCTCGCTCACGGGTATTTCCTGCTTAAGCAGCTCAGGAGTGACCAGTACTTCCTGGGATTCAATATTTAGGTTTTCAATAGGTAATGCGGTCATGATGCTCTCAGTCCGGGGCTTTTATCATTGTTGCTCCCTCTCCTTATAGAGAGAGTGGTCCGGCCAGCCTGTTGATTTTCCTGATAACAGTACAAAACACAGGGCTGTGCCGTGGACAGTCACTCTAATTCATGTAGGACAACGGCTGCAACTGTTACCGGGAAAATGAACTGGATTTCACTTAAATACACCCGTGTCATCGTGTTTTAACCGTTAAACCAGGTAACGAATACCAAGAACGAGCAGGATGCTGGCGAGAATGATCCTCATTGCTTTATCCGGCAAGTGTCGCCCAACACGGGTTCCCAGATAAACAGCAGGTAGTGACCCGACGAGCAGGACGCCCAGCAGAGTAAAATCAACATTGCCCAGCCAGATATGCCCAATTCCGGCTACCAGTGTTAATGGGACCGCATGGGCAATGTCGGTGCCTACGACTTTTACAGAGGACAGTTTCGGGTAGAGCATAAGCAGTATGGCGGTACCCAGTGCTCCGGCACCCACGGATGACAGTGTCACAAGAATGCCCAGAAGGGCTCCCATTACAACGGTTACATTCAAACGCTGCTTATCAGACCACTGCACATTATCCACGGACGTTATTGAAAGCAGCCTGTTACGAAAGAAAAGCACTATAGCTGTCAAAGTAAGCATAAAACCGAGGCAGGTTGTTAGGATCAGGCTATAATGATCGCTCCCGGCAAACATGTATTTCAGGATGACAATGGTCGCGATGGTAGCAGGAATGCTGCCCGCACACATGGCTTTGACCAGTAACCAGTCCACGCTTCGCTGGCGGTGATGCGTCAGCACTCCACTGGCTTTGGTCAACGCGGCATACATAAGGTCGGTACCGATGGCGATATGCGCCGGGAAGCCAAAGAGGAGCAGTAGCGGAGTCATCAGTGACCCGCCTCCGATGCCGGTTAAACCGACTGCAAATCCCACGCTGGCACCTGCTGAAATGTAGAGTAATGCATCCATGAAATATGGTCTAAAGTTATAAGTAGCTCAGACGATGTTTGAAATCATGATATTAAATACATGATTTGCTGGTAACTGTAGCGACCGGCTTGTATTCTTGGAAGTAATTAAATGCTATTCGCTTATGCCGTATAGTACTAAGAATACAAAATAACTTTTTCACGCTATAGGTTTAGTAAGCTTGACCGGAGGCCATAAATGAAGCTGCAACAACTGCGCTATATCTGGGAGGTCGCTCATCATGACCTCAATGTTTCAGCCACAGCGCAGAGTCTTTACACTTCCCAGCCCGGTATCAGTAAACAGATTCGATTACTTGAAGATGAACTCGGTGTTGAAGTGTTTGCCCGAAGCGGCAAGCATTTAACGCGAGTCACCCCTGCAGGCGAAAAAATCATTGAAACCGCCGGTGAAATTTTAAGGAAAGTCGAGAGTATCAAACAGGTTGCCCAGGAGTTCAGTGATGAACGCAAGGGCAGCCTTTCAATAGCCACTACACACACACAGGCTCGTTACGCCCTGCCTGACATCATTAACCGGTTTATTGCCCAGTACCCCGATGTCTCCCTGCACATGCACCAGGGAACGCCGATTCAAATTGCTGAAATGGCTGCAGATGGTACTGTAGACTTTGCTATAGCGACAGAAGCACTGGAACTGTTCAACGATCTGGTAATGATGCCGTGCTATCGCTGGAACCGCTGTATTCTTGTTCCAAAGGATCACCCTTTGACACAGGTGTCGGAGCTGACCCTTCAGGATGTTGCCCGCTACCCTCTGGTGACTTACGTGTTTGGCTTTACCGGCCGTTCAAAACTCGATGAAGCCTTTATGAATGAGGGGCTGTCGCCAAGAGTGGTGTTCACTGCCACCGATGCGGATGTGATTAAAACCTATGTTCGCCTGAATTTGGGTGTTGGTATAATTGCCGGTATGGCTTATGATCCGGAACTGGATTCTGACCTGGTGCCTCTTAATGCCAGCCATCTGTTTGAACCCAGTGTCACCAAGATTGGCTTCCGCCGGGGAACCTTCCTGCGTGGGTTTATGTACGACTTTATCCAGCAGTTTGCTCCGCATCTGACGAAAGAAGTGGTACAGGATGCTATTTCCCGTCACAACAAGGCGGAAGTGGATGAATTGTTTTCCGGTGTACAATTACCGACCCATTAAGGCCAGCCCATCAGGTTCATTAACCAGATTCGCTAATAGTGTGGTGATATCAGATCCCGGCGGCTGTCAGGCCGCCGATTTTTCGAGAATATCCTTTACCAGCTTGAAATAAATGGTGTAGACCTTTGTTTCCCTGCCTTCCTCTTCAACGATAAAGAAAGGTGCTTTATCGATCTGGTAGTAATCTGCCAGCAGAGCCCCCTCGCTGCCAGCGTCGTTTTCTACATAATCTGCAAAATGATCGATCTGGCTGATGTAGCCGGACTGTTCCAATCGTTCCTGCACATCAATGCATTTCTGGCAGTGGAATCCATCTGCCATTAGCTTTTTTACCATTGTTATACGCATAGCGGTGTTTTCCAAAATAGTAACCCCTCATTCTTCCAAGTCTATTTTAATACCAATGATGCTTATCAGCATCCTGAAAATCTCCAGATATTAAAAAAACTGGCCGATTACACAACGGCTGACTGATGTCGCTGACTCCGCTCAGGAATCAGCGTCTTTTATCAGAAAGATAAAGCTGTTCAGGCAATCTCGTGAAACTTCTGTAACACTTCAGACATCAGCTGGATTTTATGCAGAACAGGTTGCAGCTTTGCAGGCAGCTCTTCATCTCTGGCATCGGCCAGCGCCTGAACGTCTTCAGAGACTTCAATCAGGTAGGGGAGAAAGTGGTCGGCCTGGACGTTAAAGCCGGAGTCCTTCTGGAAAATAGCTGAAAATTTGCCCTGGTCGTCCTTTTTGTATTGCTCGATCTGTTCATCAGCACGCAGTGACAGTGTATAGATCTCTTTCAGGGATTCGTTGAGTTTTTCCTGCAGAGCCAGTGCTTTGGTATTTGGGGTCATGGGATAACCTGATACTTCATCAAACCGGAGATTATACCGTTTTGCCTGCTGGATTAAAAAGCGGTCAGACGACTGGGGGTGCAATTAAAAGTGTTCTATCCAGTGGCTTTCCAGTACTTATTCCAGTCACCATTAGCCCTTAAAGTTCTAAGGTTCAACATATCGTGAGCATGCTCTGGTTTCCACCATGCTCCGGGAAGTTTCAACCGGGTTTGAACAACAGAACGATTGGAGCTCTCTATTTCACCTGAACCGATAGGCAAATTGGCAGCTTCTGCCGCCTGATAATCAAATTGTCCGGGACGATTCCTGATATAGCGATGACACTCTTCCGATTTGTTGGCTTCCTTTCCAACCTTACCGTTACGATAAGGCTCAAGCTCTGCCAGAACTCTCTCTGACTCACCTGCTTTCATTCTTGTTTTTTGTTCATCAGTCCATTTTTTACGGGCTTTTTCATCTTTTCCAATGCACTCTTTAGCAGCATCTGCGATGTACTCACAAAGGTGATAGTAATCCACCAGAAAACTTCCCTGAGATGCGAATACGCGGTCTGCCTGGCTGGCAATCCACTTAGCCCCATCACTTACACAATGAATAGATGACTGCCGATTCAAACCTTGCTCAATAGCGCAACTCAACCACTGATCGCCTGCTTCACCGGGCTCTCCCATAACTACACGATGTCGCTTATCGCAACTTCCTTGTTCATAAACCAAGCAAAGCTTGGCCTCTTGCCAGTCAACTTTTCTGGCCTTGCGCTTGTCGCCTTCAGCTTCTTCATCAAAAAGAACCACTGGAATCATGCTGCCGTCCATTTCACCAATCAGCTGCTTGCCTTCTCCTACACATTCCTGACAATTTTTCAGGGAAGCTTTAGATTGCTCACTCATGCAGCGGGCGTGACCCAGGGTAATGGCTCGTACTGATGACTCAGGTACGATAACGCCATAATGCTCTTCCATTTTCTGTGAAGCTGTTGCAAAAGAACTGTCTGATGCAAAATCCACCAATCGCCGTTGTAACGGTAAAGAGTAGTCACGACAGTGGATATGGGCATTCTCGGAAAAAGGGCGTATACGATGCCCTGCAACGGTCAAGCATCGCTCACAGAGACGAACTTTGCCGTAAGTGGTCATCCAGTGGAGGTCTTTTTTTTAGTATTTGATTCAGAGTGAAGATCGTGGGCCTCTTCAAACTTTTGCTTCTCTTTATGGGCTCCCCAGTCCGTCAGAAGCTCATTCCCCAGTTCTTTAAGGTTTTCAATGACAGCTTCCTCTGCTTCATCAGCCCGGTCAAGATGACCGGACTTGGCTTCTACCAGACTGATCAATTCAGATACTCTTTTTTCAAGCTCTGGATGGGCAGCAAGTTTTTCCGCAAGGGTTTTGGAAGTAGACATGGAACGCATCGGGTGAAAAATGAACTCTTAGCATTATGGCCAAGTTCTGGGAAATTGCTGACCGGGGAACACTTTTAATTGCACCCGACGACTGGTCAGCGTGGCTGAGCATGCGAAACCCTGAAACCTGAACTATAAGTACCCAGCCACATGAAACCATATTTTCTGACTCATTGTTCAGGCACTCTGACTGCGTTGCAACTCTGGTCACATAGCCTTGCTATGCTCCCGTCGTTGCGCCTTGCATAGCACCTGCCCAATAAGCCAGAAATATTCGATTTCATGTGGCCGGATACTTATAACCATGGGCTTTAATGGATGTGCTGAGGATGAAAACAACTTTCCTGTTTGAATGGGTGCTGTGTTTCTGGTTCTTTGTCCTCAGTTCTGCAAGTGGTTTTGCACAGACTCTGGTTCGGGGATTGCCAGACCAGCCGAAACAGCTGCACCCCCATTATTTTGGTGGCAGTCCCGGCGCCCAGGTGCTTAAAGACCTTTACGAAGGGCTAATGGTTCAGAATCCTTCTGGCGAACCGGTCCCCGGTATGGCAGCAGAAGTTGAAATCAGCCCTGACCGAAAGATCTACCGGTTTACCATGAGGGAAGGCATCCGTTGGTCCGATGGATCTGCAGTGACAGCCGGGGACTTTGTGCGCAGTTTTCGTACTCTGGCTGATCCGGAAACCAGAGCCACTTATAGCTGGTACCTGAGAACAGGACAGTTCAGCGGTGCCGATGAAGCCCTGGCAGGCAATGTCGAGGCTCTGGGTGTGAAAGCTGAGAATAACCAGTTAGTTCTGCAATTACAGCAACCGGTTCCTTATATTCTCGAGCTGCTAACCTTTCCCAGTTTTCTGCCTGTGGCAAAACAGCACAATCCTGATAACCCAGTCAGTAATGGCCCTTACATACTGTTCAGTGAAACGCCCGGTAAAACCATCAGATTGAAGAAAAACCCGCATTATTACGGCAAGGGACAGGTGGCTATCCATGAGGTGACTTATCAGATTCAGCCTGATGAAGTGAAGATGCTGGAAGCTTTCAGAGAAGGCAGTATGGACATTACCAGTCACCTGGCAGCAGCTGCCCAGCTCAGAGCAAGAACAGAACGCCTCATTCGTACCATGGAAAACCAGTCTCTGGTCACCACCATGCTGGTGCCGAACCAGAAGCACCCCCTGATGGCGAATGCAGATTTCAGAAAGGCACTCTCTCTGGCGCTTGATCGTACGGCACTGGTTAACAGTAATTACCCTGACAGTCATGTTCGTCCTGCTTGCAGCTTTACTGCGCCACTGACTCGCGGGTTCAGCCCGGACAAAAACCATTGTCATCTGCTTCTGAACAGTGCTGACAGGAATCATCAGGCTGGCATTCATTTGAAGAATTCAGGGGTAAACTCTGATCTGGTAGCGCTGACGGTCACAACCACAAATAAATATGGCTCAGACCGTCTGCTCAACCAGATGGTTGCCCAATGGCAAGCAGTTCTTGGCATTCAGGTAAACGTCCGGCTTCTGGACTGGAGGGGGTTTACGAGAGCGCTGGCTGACAGGGATTATGAGCTGGCATTGTTCAGCTGGCTGGCCGGATATAACGACGCAACCGCATTTCTGCTTCCACTTCAGAATGAAAAGGGATTCGGGCCTTTTGTAAACCCCGATTACCAGAAGCAACTTGAGCTGGCAGCCGGTCAGATGAAGCAAGTGGACAGGCTACCTTATTATCGACAGGCTGAAACCATACTGGCTCAACAGCTCCCCGTTATTCCTGTGATACACCCAACGTTTGTGCAGCTGGTGAAGCCAGCGGTAGGAGGTTACTACACCTCGAATCCGGAAGGCTGGGTACACACACGTTATCTGCGTCTGTTAAGATGATTTGAGCAGTCGCGCCCATAACAACTCTTATTAACAACAATAGGGGAGAACGCTTATGCCCTGGCAGGACTATTCCACTCTGACACTATTGCTATTGAAGTCTGCCACGGTCATGGGAATCAGTCTGGTGCTGGCCTGGTTATGCAGCAGGGGATTAAAGAAAGTGGTACAGCATTTTGACAGCACTTCCAGTCACTGGGACGACACCCTTGCCAGAGCTGCCAGACCCGTTTTGACTATTGCTGTGTTACTGCTGGGCGTCAGTCTGATGGCGGACTTTCTGCTGGATTATATTCAGCTGGAAGACACCGCACTGGTGGGACAGGTGCGTCGCATTGTTCTGATCGTGCTGATCTATTCACTGTTAATACGCTATCTGCGACTGGTGCGCAACAGTTTCTATCAGGCGAACCGTCGTGCTGTCAGAATGGACAAGGCGACGCTTGAATTTATGATCAAGCTGTTGCAGATAGCCCTGACTATGGCGATTGTCCTGACGCTGTTACAAAACCTTGGTGTCAGTATCAGCGGTCTTCTGGCTTTCGGTGGGGTTGGGGGGCTGGCTGTTGGTCTCGCAGCAAAGGATATGCTGGCTAACCTGTTTGGCGGACTGACCATTTATATGGACCGGCCTTTTGTGGTGGGTGACAAAATCAGCCTGCAGGATCAGAAAATTGAAGGTTTTGTTGAGCATATTGGCTGGCGTCAGACTCGTATCCGAGGTTATGACCGAACCCCGGTGTATGTTCCCAATGCACTGTTTACCAATCTTGCCGTTGTTAACCCGTCCCGAATGCAGAACCGGCGTATTAATGTCACCATCGGTCTTCGTTATCAGGACTTTGCCCGTCTGAACGATATTATTCATGATATTGATGCTTATCTTGCACAGCATAAGGATATCGACCAGGGACGCGATGCGCTGGCCAGGT